>NZ_JBIWLX010000011.1:344906-395222 GCF_044766405.1 Streptomyces sp. NPDC102270
GGAGAAGCGCCAGGCCGACGAGGAGTCGGCGGAGCGTCGTCATGCGGTCTCCGGGGTCCGGGGGCCGAGCAGGAAACGGCGGCTGGGCAGCACGCACACCACGTAGCAGGCCAGGGCGGTCGCGGCGATGGCGAACAGGGCCAGGGTGCCGTCGCCCAGCAGCCGCTTGGCGCCGAGGAGGACCAGGGTCATCGCCGCGCCCCCGAGGAACGGCCAGGCACAGGCCCGCGCGACGGGGCCGAGGCCGATCCCGGCGCGGGCGAGCGCGTAGAGGAACACGGGGACGACCAGACCGGCGCCGACCAGGACATGGCCCTGGGAGACACCGATGATGCCGTTCATCCGGGAGCCGACGATCAGGACCGGGATCAGGGCGGCCACCCACAGACCCTGGACGAGGATGAGCGAGCGGCGCTGACCGACCGCGACGAGACAGTCGTAGGCCAGTTCACAGACGATGCGGATCAGGCCCAGGGCCATCAGCCACGGCAGCGCCTCTGCGGCGGGCAGCCACTTGCCGCCGTAGACGAGGTGGATGACCGGGGCCGCGAGGCCGCCCAGCAGGACGCACAGCGGCACGGTGCCGGTGACCAGGACGGCCAGGGCGCGGCTGAAGCCCTGTGCCAGGGCCTGCGGGGAGTCGGCCAGGCGGGAGAAGCCCGCGAAGGAGACCCTGCGGGCCGCCTCGGAGATGACGCGGACCGGCCAGCCGGACATGTTGAACGCCAGGACGTAGAAACCGAGCGAGATCTGTCCGAGGGAGGAGCCCACGACCATCGTGTCCACGTTGACGACGGCCAGGGCGAGCAGGCTCGCGCCGGCCAGCGGAAGCCCGAACTTCAGCAGGGCGCGGGCCTGTTCGCGGTCCCAGCCGAACCGCAGGGTCCCGGGGACGGCGATCGCGCAGCCGACGAGCGCGGCCACGTTGCCCACGACCGCGCCGCAGGCGAAGCTCATCGCGCCCCAGCCGTGGAAGGCCAGCAGCAGGGTCACGGCGGTGCTGAGGACGAAGTTGAGCGCGTCGATGACCATCCGCCTGCCCTGCGCGAACTCCCGGGTCAGGATGCCGGCGGGCACGTGTGCCACCGCGTCGATCACCAGGCACAGGCACATCACCCTGAGGACACCCGAGGCGTCGGGTGAGCCGAGCAGCCCGGCCACCGCGGGCGCCGAGACGAACAGGGCGATGTACAGCAGGCCGCTGGACAGGACGCTCAGGGTCAGCACGGTCGGCGCGAAGCGGCGCGGGTCGCCCTCCCAGCGGATGATGGCGAGGCTCACGCCCAGTTCGTTCGCGGAGAGCAGGACCAGGAGCACGGTCTGTGCGATGCCGTAGACGCCCCACTCCGCGGGCCCGAGCGCGAACCGCGCCAGCAGAATGCCGGTGGCGAAGTTGCCGAGGCGCATGACCAAGGTGTTGATCAGGCTCCAGCGGGCCGCGGAACGGACCTTGCTGCCGAGGGAGGCAGGGGCGGGAGACGACGGGCTGTCGCCCGTCTCAGCTCTCTCGCTGTCCGGTGTGCGAACGCTGTCCATGTGTCGGCTCCTCGTCGAGCGCCTCGGCTGCGGGCGCCACGGTCATGACGGACCGCCCGGCCCGCGGCCCGTCGGCGCGCCTCTTCTCGGCGGACCGCGACCAACTGGGCGGCGTCCGCAGGGCCATGGTCTGCTCGGCGACCGATTCCGCCGCTTCGGGCGCCGGCTCCCGGTCGGCGACCGGCTGCGCGGGCTCCTCCTGCGGTGCCGCCGGCGGGCGGGGGCGTCGGCGCGCCTCCACGTAGAAGGTGGCGACCAGGCTCAGAACCAGCCCCAGACCGCCCGCCATGACCATGTACTCGAGCCGGGTCTTGGTCTGCGCGGCCGGATTCTGCGGGGCCACGATCGTCATCATGCGGATCCTGGCGTTCTCGCTGACCGACTGCTGCTTCTGGAACTCCACCAGCCGCTCGTTCGCGTACTCGGTCAGGAGGCGGTCCGACTTCAGGACGGCCTTCTTGTCCGTGCCGGTCACCGTGAGCCACATGAGCGGCCCCTGCGCGTTGTCGGCGAGCTTGGCCTCGAACGTGCCGGTGGCGCCCCGGGACTTGAGCTCCCGGAGAGAGACGTCGGAGTTGAGGTTGCGGGCCAGGCTGTCGGCCATGCCGGTCAGCGAGGTCTGGCTGCTGAGGAAGGGGTTGCCGTCGTAGGCCTTGGTGGCCTTCTCGGAGTTCAGCAGGACCACCGTGCTCTGCGACTGATAGGTGACAGGGACCGTGATGGCCACGGCGACGGTCAGGCCGATGGTCAGCAGCAGTCCTGGCAGCAGGACGTACCAGCGCCTGCGCATCACCCGGAAGATCTCAGCGAGATCCATGGTGGTCCCCCCTCGCGCCCAAACGTTCGACGAGCATATGTTGCAAGCGGATCATATGGGGAACGTTCGATCGGTGGGCCTCGGTCGGGTGTGCGCCGTGCCTCCCTCCAGCAGGACCTCGGCGATCCGGTCACTGGCGTGGCCGTCCCACAGTTCCGGCCGACGCGGTGCGGGAGGCGCGTCGAGCACCTGGTTCACGACGGACACGATCCGGGCCGGGTCCCGGCCGGCCAGCACATTGGTGCCCTGTTCGACGGTGATGGGCCGCTCGGTGTTGTCCCGCAGGGTCACGCAGGGCACGCCGAGAGCGGTGGTCTCCTCCTGGATGCCGCCCGAGTCGGTCAGGACGACACGCGCGGCGTCCTGGAGGGCGATGAAGTCCAGGTACCCGGCGGGCGGCACCAGTCGGATGCCGCCGGGTACGCCGAGCTCGGCCAGCCGGCCGGCCGCGCGCGGATGCACGGGCAGCAGCAACGGCAGCCGGCCGGCGATCTCGCCCAGTGCCTTCAGCAGCCCGGCGAGAACCTCGGGGTCGTCCACGTTGGCCGGGCGGTGCAGGGTGACCAGCCCGAACTCGCCCCTGGTCAGGCCGTGCCGGTCCAGGACGTCCGAGGCCCTGGCCCGCTCCAGGTTGGTGAGGAGCGTGTCGATCATGACGTTGCCGACCAGGTGGATCTGGTCGTCCCGGTACCCCTCGGCGCGCAGGTTGTCGGCGGCGTCGGGGGAGGGGGCCAGCAGATAGTCGCTGACCCGGTCGGTGGCGACCCGGTTGACCTCCTCCGGCATGCTCCAGTCCCGGCTGCGCAGCCCGGACTCGACATGGGCGAGCAGCGGCCCGGCCTTGGCGGTGACCAGGGCGCAGGCCAGGGTGGAGTTGATGTCGCCGACCACGACGACGATGTCCGGGGTGAGCTCGGTGAGCAGCGGCTCGAACGCGGTCATCACGCGTCCGGTCTGCTCGGCGTGACTGCCCGAACCGACCCCGAGGAAGCGGTCGGGCGGGCGGATGCCGAGATCGGCGAAGAACACGTCGTTCATGGCCGGGTCGTAGTGCTGCCCGGTGTGGACGAGGATCACCTCGGCGCCCCGGCTCTCCAGGGCGTCCATCACCGGTTTGATCTTCATGTAGTTGGGGCGGGCCCCGGCGACGCAGACGATGCGCGGCATGGTTCAGAGCACCTCGATCGTGGGTCCGGACGGCAGCCGACGCCTGCAGTCGAGGACGAAGGGGGCGTGCGCGGCGACGAGGTCGTAGTCGAAGGCGTCGTGGTCGGTGAGCAGGACCACCACGTCGGCGGACTCCAGCTCCTCGGGCGTCGGTTCGACCCGCACCAGCCGGGTGTCCACCGGCAGGCTCTCGACGACGTGCGGGTCCGCCGCCCTGACCTGGGCGCCCATGTCGAGCAGCAGCTGCGAGATGCGCAGGGCGGGCGACTCACGCGCGTCACCGGTGTTCTTCTTGTACGCCAGGCCGAGCAGCAGGATGCGCGACCCGTTGACCGAGCGGCGTCGCTCGTTGAACAGGTCGCTGATGCGGCGCGTCACGTACTCGGGCATGTGGTTGTTGATGTCGTTGGCCAGCTCCACGAACCGGAAGCTCTGGCCGAGTTCGCGCTGCACCCGCCAGGACAGGTACGAGGGGTCGATCGGCAGGCAGTGGCCGCCGACGCCGGGGCCGGGGGTGAACCGCATGAAGCCGAAGGGCTTGGTGGAGGCCGCGTCGATGGACTGCCAGACGTCGATGTCCAGGTGGTGGGCGAACATCGCGATCTCGTTGACCAGCGCGATGTTCACATGCCGGAAGGTGTTCTCCAGGAGCTTGGCGAGCTCGGCCTCCTTCGGTGAGCCCACCGGCACCGTGGTGTCGACGAGTTCGTCGTAGAAGTCCTGGACGGCCTTGAGCGAGGCCTCGTTGACACCCGACACGACCTTCGGGGTCTCCTTGAAACCCCACACCGTGTTCCCGGGGTCGATCCGCTCGGGGCTGTAGCCGAGCTGGAAGTCGGTGCCCGCGGTCAGCCCCGAGCCGTCCTCCAGGATCGGGGCGAACATCTCCTGGGTCGTACCGGGATAGGTGGTCGACTCCAGGATGACGGTCGCCCCGGGTCTCAGATAGCGGGCCAGGGTGATGGCCGACTCGCGGATGTACCGCAGGTCGGGCGTGCCCTCGTGCAGCGGGGTGGGCACGGTGACGACGGCGACGTCGAAACCGCCGCAGTCCTTGGCCGACTCGCTCGGCCGGTAGGCACCGCTGTCCAGCGCCGCGCGGATCCGTTCGGAGGTGACGTCCTCGACGAAGGACTCACCGGCGGCGAGGCTCTTGACCCGTCGGGAGTCGACGTCGTAGCCGATCACCTCGTGGCCGACCTCGGCGGCTCGGATGGCCAGCGGCAGGCCGACGTATCCCTGTCCAACCACGACGACACGCATCAATGACTCCTGTTCGCGGGAGCGGCCTGCGGGATGAGCCGGATGAACTCCCGCGCCGTCATGAGAAGGAAGGCGGTGTTGGTGGTGACGTAGCGCCTGCCCAGCCGGCGCGGCTCCTGGAGCGCGCGGTAGAGCCACTCGACACCGAACCGCTGCCAGGACGCGGGGGCCCGCTTGGTGACCCCGGCGAGGATGTCGAAGGAGCCGCCGACCCCGTGCACCACCCGGGCGCCGGTCTGTGCGCCGTACGCGGCGGTGAAGATCTCCTTCTTCGGCGAGGTCATGCCGAGGAAGAGCATCTGGGCGCCGCTCCGGGCGATGTCGCCCGCGACGGCTTCCTGCTGGGAGTCGTCGAAGTAGCCGTTGCGGCTGCCGGCGACCTTCAGCGCCGGGAAGCGGTCGGCCACCCGGCGCAGCATCTCCTCCAGCACCTCCTCCTTGGCGCCCAGGAAGTACACGGAGATGCCCGCCGACTCGGCCTCGGCCAACAGCCGCAGGAACAGGTCGATACCGGCCACCCGCTCGGGCAGCGGGGCGCGCAGGACCTTGCCGGCCCACACCACCGCCTGGCCGTCGGCGAGGACCAGATCGCAGCCGGAGACGGCCTCGGCGAGCCGGGGGTCGCGCCGCATGTTGACCAGCTTCGCGGCGTTGACCACGCCGATCTCCAGCTGTCTGCCGTCCCGCACCGCCCCGAGGCAGCGCTCGACGGTCTCGTCCATGGTCAGCGGGTCCAGTTCGACCCCGAACAGGGTCTGGCGCTCGCTCATATTCGTCCCCCGTGCCAGGCGTAGAGCATCCAGCCGAACTCGTACGGCCGGCATTCGCGGTCCACGGAGAGCGGGCGGTACACCCGGTCCAGGCTCTTCAGGCGCAGGCCCGGAGCGACGCGGGTGGACAGCCCCCGGGCGGCGCGTACGGCCTTCTTCGGGTCGCCCCGGTAGACCTTGCGCCAGGTCACGCCGAGCTCGTCGAGGATCATCGGCTCGGGGTGTCCGGCCAGTTCGGGCACCTCCGTCATCCAGCGCAGGCCCTTGCGGATCGCCGCGCCGAAGTCGCTGCCGCCGGCGTCGGTGAGGTCGAACAGCGCGGTCGGCGCCATCGCGTGCTGGTGGACGCTGTAGACCGGGTAGCCCTCGATGACCTGGCCGGTGCGCGCGTCGTAGTGCCACCACCACTGCCCGCCGTCGCCCTGGAGTTCGCAGATGCGCGTGGCGCACGCCTCGGAGGCGGCCAGCGCCTCGGGATCGCCGGCCCCGTCGCTCGCGTGGGCGCGGGCCAGGGCCTGGAGCGGGTACGTCTGGTCGGCGAAGCAGGCCACATGAGCCCGGTACCAGGGCACCAGGCCGGGCCCGGTGGCGTGCGGAAAGAGCGGGTTGTCGCCGATGCGGGCCCGCAGCAGACGGTCGCGAGCTGAGGAGAAACGTCTCTCCACGTCGACCGTGTCGCGAGCGGCCGCCAGGGCGGACAGCACCCAGGCCGCCTCGACGGTGTACTGCGGCCGGTCCTCCTCGTCCAGGGCGTCGACCCGGGCCAGCGCGTCGGACAGCTTGGGGTGTCCGGTCTCGGCGGCGGCCCAGGCGATGAGCGCCGCGTCACCGAGGTTGGTGACGCCGGGCAGCGACTCGATCAGCAGGCCCGTGAACTCCTCGGCAGTGCGCCCGCCGAGGACCGCGCGCTGGCGGTCCTCCGGGAGGAACCGGACACCCAGTGCGGTGATGGCCGCGTACCGGGTGCTGGTCCCGCGCCGCTCCAGGGTCCAGGAACCGGCGGCCGTCTGGCGCCCGGCCATGGTGAAGGCGAAGGCCTCGCCGCCGGGCAGCAGCATCGACGGCAGCCCCGACTCGGCGACCGCGAGGAGTCGCCGGGCGAGTGGGAGCAGCGTCGGATCCTCCTGGCCGAGCGCGGCCAGACGTGTGATGCTCATCGGTTGGTCACACCAACCCCCCTGTTTTTGCGCAGACTTGTGAGCGCCGCGGCGCGGACGGCCGGGCGGTGGAAGGCAGGCGGACGTCAGACGTCGGAGCTGGTGCCGATCCCGATTTCAGGCATAGGTGTTTCCACCCGGTAACCCCCCCTGGGCACTACTGGTTCGTGCGCCCATTGTGCTTGGTCTGCACAGATCGCACACATGTTATGCCGGTGAATGTTCGAAGATTTGCGATTTGGCGGAAACGGGAGTCATGCGCGCTCGACGAGTCCGCCGTCCTTCTCGTCGTACAGCGCCCCCGTCTCGGGGCACTCCCACAGGCCCGGTTCGCCCTCCCGCTCGACCAGTCGTACGCCGGCCCGCCCCACCCAGCCGATGCGGCGCGCCGGAACGCCGGCCACGAGCGCGTGGTCGGGCACGTCCCGGGTCACCACGGCGCCCGCCGCGACCAGTGCCCAGCGGCCGATGCGGACCGGTGCCACACATACCGAGCGGGCCCCGAGGGACGCTCCTTCGGCCACCTCCACCGCCACGGCCTGCCAGTCGCCGCCGCGCTTCAGCTTGCCCTCCGGGTCCACCGACCTGGGGAAGTAGTCGTTGGTGAGGACCGCGGCCGGGCCGACGAACACCCCGTCGCCGAGTACGGCGGGCTCGTAGACCAGCGCGTAGTTCTGGAGTTTCACGTTGTCGCCGATGCGCACCCCGGGGCCGACGTAGGCGCCCCGGCCCACGATGCATCCGCTGCCCAGCCGGGCGTCCTCGCGGATCTGGGCCAGATCCCAGACGGTCGTCCCCTCGCCGATCGCCGCCGTCTCGTCGACCTGGGCGGTGGGCTGCACCTTGAAGTTCACGGGGCTGAATCCTTCGTCTCGTCGAGCATGTCTGGTCGTCGAACATGTCGACGGTGTCCTTGTCGGACCGAGTCTGATCAGCGCGTCGGCGGAATGCCAGCCTCCGTTCGTGACCGCGTCCGCTGCGAAGACGGTCTCAGACGAGGCCGGGATCGACGTGGATCTTCGGGCCGGCCCTGGCACCGGGTGGGCGTTCGCCCGCGAGTACGGCGCCGATCGCGTCCAGTGCGACGGTGGCGGCCACCAGCGGCCTCGGGTCGATGACCTTGTCGGCGTACGCCCTGATGGTGGCGTCCAGCCCGGGGGAGGCCGACAGGACGCCCACCGCCGTCACGTCCTTCAGGACGAGCGTGCGGGTGTCGATCCGGCTGGGCTCGCCGGCCAGCCCGATGTACACGAGCCGCCCGCCCGGTTCGACCAGTTCCTGGGCCAGGGCGGGCAGACGGACCGCGTTGGTGGCGTCGACGACCGCGTCGAACGGCAGGTCCGGCAGCGTGTCCTCGCGCCAGGCGTGCGGGAAGCCCAGTGAGCGCGCGAAGGCGAGGGAGCCCTCGGTGGCGCCCATCAGGTGCACCTCCGCCCCGGCAGCCCGGACGAACAGCGCGACCAACAGCCCGATGGTGCCCGGCCCCAGTACCAGGACCCGGTCGCCGGGCCCCGAACCGGTGGCCCGCGCGGCCCGCAGGGCGTTGCCGCCGGGCTCGACGAGCGCACCGAGCTGCGGGTCCACGGAGTCCGGCAGGACGTGCAACGAGTGTGCGGGTACCGCGAGTTGCTCGGCCAGGGCGCCCGCTCGGCCGCCCCGGATGCCCACCTCCTCCCGCTTCTCGCACACATGCCGGCGTCCCCGCCGGCAGCGGCGGCAGGTCCCGCAGCCGAGCATGGTGTCGCCCATGACCCGGCGCCCGACCCAGCCCGGATCGACCCCGGCGCCCACCGCACGCACCCGGCCGGCCCACTCGTGGCCCAGCCGCATCGGATAGCCGGCGTGCCCTTGGTGGAGGTAGGCCATGGCACCGGTGAAGAACTCCAGATCGGTACCGCACACGCCGACCCGCTCGACGTCGACGACGACCTCACCGGGAGCGGCGACGGGCGCGGGCACCTCCTGGACCGCGAACTCGCCGGGGGCCGTGAGGACGAAGGCCCGCATCGGCCGGCCCGCCGCGGAGGGGACGTTCAACGCAGAGGCTCCTTCAGGGGACCGTGGACGAGGTGCCGTACGGGGCCGGGAACGCCGTCTCGCCGCACCGGGCGGACAGCGTCGTCGCGTACCACGGGACGGTCGCCCTCGGCGCGGTCCGTGGCGGGGGCTGTCGAAGCGGAGAACGGCTGCGTATGCTGCATCGCGTTCCGGATGGTAGACCGCCGCACCGATCACCCGAAAGAGCCGAGCGATGGGCCTTCGCAGCGCGCAGTGGTACGCGGGACAGGACCGCAACGCCTACATCCACCGGGCCTGGATGCGCCGGGGCGTCCCGGCCGACGCGTTCACCGGCCGGCCCCAGATCGCCATCGCCAACACCGCCTCCGACCTCACGCCCTGCAATGCGCACCTGGACGAGGTGGCCAGATCCGTGCGCGACGGTGTGTACGAGGCGGGCGGCATCCCCCTCGACCTGCCCGTGGTGTCGCTGGGCGAGACCAACGTGCGGCCGACCGCGATGCTCTGGCGCAACATGGCGGCGATGGCCACGGAGGAGATGCTGCGGGCCAACCCCCTCGACGGAGTGGTCCTGCTGGGCGGCTGCGACAAGACGATCCCCTCCCTGCTGATGGCCGCCGCCTCGGTGGACCTGCCCGCCGTGGTCGTGCCCGGCGGCCCCATGCTCACCGGCACCTTCCGCGGCACCCCGCTGGGCTGCGGCACGGACGTGTGGCGGCTGTCGGAGGAGGTCCGCGCCGGGACCCTGTCCCAGGAGCAGTTCACCCGCTCCGAGTCGTCGATGATCCGCAGCCGCGGGCACTGCAACACCATGGGTACGGCCTCGACGATGGCGCTGGTCGCCGAGGCGCTGGGCACGGTCGTCCCCGGGGTGGCCGGAACGCCCGCGCCGGACAGCCGGCTGCTGGAGGCCGCGCACGGCACCGGACGCCTCGCGGTGGAGCTCGTGACGGCCGAGCGCCGCCCGAGCACCTTCCTGACCAAGGGGTCCTTCCACAACGCGATCGTGGCGCTGGCCGCGATCGGCGGCTCCACCAACGCCGTCGTCCATCTCCTCGCCATCGCGGGCCGACTGGGCATCGAGCTGACCCTGGACGACTTCGACCGCATCGGCTCCCGGGTCCCGGTCCTGGTGGACCTCCAGCCCGCCGGGCGCTTCCTCATGGAGGACTTCCACCGGGCCGGCGGACTGCTCGCCGTGCTGCGCGAGGTCGCCGACCTCCTGGACCCCGACGCGCTGACGGTGACCGGAAGGTCCCTGGTGGACCACCTCACCGACGCCCCGATCTGGGACCCCGAGGTGATCAGGACCCGGGCCCGGCCGCTCGTCGAGGAGGGCGGCATCGCTGTCCTGCGCGGCAGCCTCGCACCCGACGGGGCACTGATCAAACCTGCGGCGGCCTCGGCGCATCTGCTGCGCCACCGGGGCCGGGCGGTCGTCTTCGACAGCATCGAGGACTTCCACGCCCGCGTCGACGACCCGGACCTGGACGTCGACGCCGACTCCGTCCTGGTCCTGCGCGGCTGCGGCCCCAAGGGCTACCCGGGCATGCCCGAGGTGGCCAACATGCCGCTGCCCACCAAGCTGCTGGAGCAGGGGGTGCGGGACATGGTCCGCGTCTGCGACGGCCGGATGAGCGGCACCGCGTACGGCACCGTCGTGCTGCATGTCGCCCCGGAGGCGGCGGCGGGTGGCCCGCTCGCCCTCGTACGGACCGGCGACGTCATCAGCCTCGACGTCGCCGCCCGCCGCATCGACCTGGAGGTGCCCGCCGGCGAACTCGCCGCCCGCACCCCGAACACGGCCACCGTGGAGGGCTTCGCGAACCCGAGGCGCGGCTGGGAGCGGCTGTACGTCGACCACGTGCAACAGGCAGACCAGGGCGCCGACCTCGACTTCCTCGTCGGCTCCAGCGGCTCGGAGGTCAGCCGCGAGTCGCATTGACCAGGAGCGCTCCGCCCGCTCCGCGTTCGGCCACCTCGTGGACGCCCCCTTGACGTGCGCCCCGGCCCGATCGACACTCCCCATGGGAATCCTAGTGAACAGGTAGGGAAACATGGGGCGCCTTGAACCGGCCATCGGCCGAGTGAGCCGTACACCTCGGCCTTCGCCTCTCCTGACCTCCCGCCGGCACATCGACCTGCTGCGTGTCTGCAGCGCGATCAGGGCCCTGGGCTGAGCCCGGCCGTAGCCGCCCCGCCCCCTCCCTGTCCCGACCCCCACTTCCGGCCCGACGACGCTTCCGCCGCGCGTACGTCTGCGCACCGACACCCTGGGGAGACCTATGTCCGTCACACCGCTCGCCCATGTCCCTGCCACCCACCCGGCCCCCGCGTTCCGGGGCAGGATCGGACGGGACGCGCGCAGTGGGCACTACGCCGTGCCGCGCCGCTACCGGCTCCACCTGGCCGCCGCCTGTGCCGACGGCCTGCGCATCGCCGTCGTGCACAGCCTGCTCGGCCTCGACGACGTCTGTCCCGTGACCTTCCTGGACCCGGTCCCCGACTGTCCGGACGGGGGGCATTCCGCGCTGCGCCCGTTGTACGAGGCCAGCGCGCACCGGTACACCGGCGCGGCCGTCGCGCCGGTGCTCAGCGACGACTGGTCGGGGCGGATCGTCAGCACCCACGCCGCCGACATCACCCGTGACCTCGCCCGGCACTTCGGCGGCGGCCGTCCGGCGCTGTACCCGTGCGGAGCAGAGTCGGAGACCGACGCCGTCGAGCGGATGGGCAGGGCCATCGAGCAGGCCGCACAGCAGGCCGGGTCGGCGGGCGGCGACGACGCGGACCGCGCCGCCGCGCTGGAGCGACTGCTGGGCACCTTGGGCTCGTTGGAGCGCTGGCTGGAAGGCCGCGCGTATCTGATTCGGGATCACATCACGGCGGCCGACGTCGAGTTGTGGGTCACGCTGGTGCAACTCGACACCGTGCACCGCGACCACCTCGACGCCGCCGCGGTCCAGCGCATCGCCGACCACCCCACCGTGTGGGCCTACGCCCGCCGGCTGACCGCCCACCCGGCCTTCGGCACCCACCTCGACCTCGACGGCATCGCCCGCCGGCACCACGCCCATTGCCGGGGCCTGGAGGCCGCCGGGGCCGCCGTACAGATTCTGGACTGGGCCTCGCACACCGCCCGCACGTCCTGACCGTTCCAATTGCTGGACCAGGATTGACATTCGTTCGGGCATTTGTCTTAACTACGGCCCAGAACGGTCATGAGTGTCAGCGACAAGCCCTGGCTTGCTGACCGGCAACCCTCGCTCGGCGGTGGGGTGCCCCAGGTGACGACCGGACCGGACGACGTTTCGGTAAGCGCGAGGGCCCCAGGGGCCGGAAGAGCACGGTGACGGACATGTACGCAGTCTCCAGGACGGCCACGCGCCGCTCCCCGGGCTGCGTACAGCCGTACACAAACGTGCTCGTGGCCGACCGGAGCGTCGATCTGCTCCGCGTGAGCAGCGCACTGTGTACCGCACCGGGCCGCGCCCGCTGTCGGGGCTGACGTTCCGCCTCCGCAGCCCCCGCGTTCCTGACGAGCACCGCCTTCGCGGTGTGCCGTCGTCCGCCCAACCCCCGGTGCCCGAGCATCCCGTACTGCCGTCGAAGTACGCCGTGTTCGCCGTGCCCCAGGGGGAACCCGACTCCGCCGGAGCCCCCTCATGAGTGAACCCCCAGGCGCCGCAGTGTCCGTCACCGAGGCACCGCCGCAGCCCGACACCCCGTCAAAGCCGCTCGCGGCGCAGCGAGTTCTGCCCCTGCGGCGACCGGGTCGCTGGATCGCCACCGCCGTCGTCCTGGTCCTGACGGCCCAGTTCGTCCACGGCCTGGTGACCAACCCGTTCTACCAGTGGGACCGGTTCGCCTACTGGTTCCTGCGGCCGACCGTCCTCGACGGGCTGGTCATCACCCTGGAAGTCGCCGCCTACAGTGCGGTGCTGGGCCTGCTCGGCGGCATTCTGCTCGCCCTGGCCCGGCTCTCGAAGAGCCCGGTGCTGCGGGCGGTGAGCTGGACCTATGTGTGGGCTCTGCGCTCCATTCCCCTGATCGTCCTCCTGCTGTTCCTCTACAACTTCAGCGCCCTGTACAAGACGCTGAGCGTGGGCGTCCCCTTCGGGCCGGCCTTCTTCTCCTTCGACGAGTCCCGGCTCGCCACCGACATGGTCATCGCGGTGATCGGCCTCAGCCTCAACGAGGCCGCCTACGCCGCGGAAGTGGTCCGTGGCGGCATCCTCTCCGTCGACCAGGGACAGCACGAAGCGGCCTCGGCCCTCGGTCTGCCGAAGGGCTACCAGTTCCGCAGGATCGTCTTCCCGCAGGCGTTGCGCTCGATCACCCCGAACTACGTCAACCAGCTCATCGGCCTCATCAAGAGCACCTCGCTGGTCTTCTACGTCTCCCTGCTCGACCTGTTCGGCACCGTGCAGTCCATGGGCTCCACCTACCCCGGAGACATCGTGCCGCTGCTGCTGGTCGCCACCGTCTGGTACCTGATCCTCACCAGTGCCGTCTCCGTCGTGCAGTTCTATGTCGAGCGGTACTACGCCCGCGGCGCCACCCGCTCCCTGCCGCCGACACCGCTCCAGAAACTGCGCGCCGGTCTCACCGACCTCACGGCGCGTGTCCGCAGGGAGACCGCGATATGACCGTCACCGACATCACCCCCGTCGCGCTCGAAGTGCACGGCGTGCACAAGTGGTACGGCACCCACCGGGTCCTGGACGGGGTCGACCTGACCGTGCGGCCCGGCGAGGTCACCGTGATCCTCGGCCCGTCCGGCTCCGGGAAGTCCACTCTGCTGCGGGTCGTCAACCACCTGGAGAAGCCGGAGATCGGCTATGTCAGCGTCAACGACGAGCTGATCGGCGTCCGCCGGCAGGGCGACCGGCTGAAGGAGCTCAGCGAGCGCGCCATCCTGGCCCAGCGCAGCCGCATCGGGTTCGTCTTCCAGAACTTCAACCTCTTCCCGCACCTGACCGTCCTCGACAACGTGGCCGCCGCGCCGGTGGCGACCGGCAAGCTCGGCAGGGCGCAGGCGCGGGAACTGGCCCGCGAACTCCTCGGCCGGGTCGGGCTCGGCGACCGGACCGGCGCCTACCCCCGGCAGTTGTCGGGAGGCCAGCAACAGCGCGTGGCCATCGCCCGCGCCCTCGCCCTGCGACCGGGAGTGATCCTCTTCGACGAGCCGACCTCCGCCCTCGATCCCGAACTCGTCGGTGAGGTCCTGGCCGTCATCAAGGACCTGGCGACCAGCGGCACCACGCTCGTCATCGTCACCCATGAGATCGGTTTCGCCCGCGAGATCGCCGACCGGGTCGTCTTCATCGACGGTGGACGCATCGTCGAGCAGGGCCCGCCCTCCGAGGTCCTCGACCGGCCGCGCAACGAGCGGACCCGGGACTTCCTGAGCAAGGTCCTCTGAATCCCCTTCCCCACCTCCTGTTTCTCTCGACTCTCTCAACTCCTAAGGACAGCCATGCCCGTTCACCCCTCCCGACGCAGCCTGATACGCGGCATCACCGCGGCGACCACCGTCGCCACCCTTGCGGGCGGGCTCGCCGCCTGCGGCGGTGACAGCGACGCCGCCACCAGGACGACCGACAGCGCGGGCACGGTCACCGTGGGCCGCCTGTCCAACGGCGCCGCCAAGGAGACCACTCTCAAGGTCGCCGAAGTGAAGTCCATCAGCGCCGAACTGCCCGCCGCCGTGAAGAAGAGCGGCAAGCTGGTCATCGGTTCCGGCACCCTGCCCTCCGGTTCCCCGCCGCTGGGCTTCGTGGGCAGCGACCAGAAGACCCTCACCGGCTCCGAGAGCGACCTGGCCCGCCTGGTCGCCGCCGTCCTCGGCCTGAAGCCCGAGGTCAAGCGATTCACCTGGGAGAACCTCTTCGTCGGCATCGACAGCGGCAAGGTGAACGTCGGCTTCTCCAACATCACCGACACCGAGGAGCGCAAGCAGAAGTACGAGTTCGCCTCCTACCGCAAGGACGACCTCGCCTTCGAGACGCTCAAGACCTCGAAGTGGACCTTCGACGGCGACTACGAGGCCCTCGCGAGCAAGACGGTCTCGGTCGGCGCCGGCACCAACCAGGAGCGGATCCTGCTGGAGTGGCAGGCCAAGCTGAAGAAGGAGGGCAAGAAGCTCACCATCAAGTACTTCCAGGACAGCCCGAGCATCTACCTGGCCCTCGCCAGCGGCAAGATCGACGCCTACCTGGGTCCCAGCCCCAACTCCTCCTACCACGTCACCCAGACCGCGAGCACACCCAACGCGACCCGCATCGCGGGCCAGTACTCCGGTGCCGGCGAGACGCTCCAGGGCCTGATCGCCGCGACCGCCAAGAAGGGCAGTGGCCTCGCCAAGCCCCTCGCCGACGCGATCAACTACCTGATCGACAACGGTCAGTACGCCAAGTGGCTCGCCGCGTGGAACCTCTCCCACGACGCCGTCTCCAAGTCGGAGGTCAACCCGCCCGGGCTGCCGCTCGACAACTCCTGACCCACCGTCAGGAAGCCGCGCAGGACATCTTCCCGCCCGGCTCCCTCGCACGGGGACGCAGCACGGTCCGGCCCGGCCCCGGCCCACCGGGGCCGGGCCCGGCCACCCGGCTGGACCACTGCCCACCGCGCATGCGATGCCTCATTCCCGCATGCCGCCGCCTACCACACCCCCACGCTTGGGAACATCCCGCGAGCCCGGGGTGTTGTGACTCATGACGAGATCTGCCGGGCGCCGCCGCGCCGCCCAGAAGGAGGAGGTGACGGGCGTGACCAGCGCACTCCGCTCCGTCCACCTCCACTCCCGGGCTCATGTCGATCTCCTGCGCGTGTCCGCCGCGCTCTGTTGTTCCTGACCCGTTCAGCTGCCCCAGCCGCCGCGTCCCGCCCGCCCGTGGGCCGGCTTTCTCGTACGGATCTCCAGGAAGGCACCCACCCGTGTCCCCTTCTTCCCCCTTGCTGCATCTGGCCGTCGCTCTGGACGGCACCGGCTGGCACCCGGCTTCCTGGCGTGAGCCGGTGGCCCGGCCCCGTGAGCTGTTCACCGCCGGATACTGGGCCGACCTGGTCGCCGAGGCGGAGCGTGGCCTGCTCGACTTCGTCACCATCGAGGACGGACTGGGCCCGCAGTCCTCCCACTTCCTCGACCCGGACGAGCGCACCGACCAGGTCCGTGGCCGCCTCGACGCCGTGCTCGTCGCCTCCCGCATCGCCCCGCTGACCCGGCACATAGGTCTGGTGCCGACCGCGGTGGTCACCCATACCGAGCCGTTCCACCTTTCCAAGGCGATCGCGACCCTGGATTACGTCAGCAGCGGCCGGGCGGGCGTGCGCGTCCAGATCACCGCGCGCCCCAACGAGGCCGCGCACTTCGGGCGCCGCACCATCCCTTCGATCGAGGCCTACGACAGTCCCGGGGACCGGGAACTGGTCACCGATCTCTTCGACGAGGCCGCCGACTACGTGGAGGTGGTGCGCCGGCTGTGGGACAGCTGGGAGGACGACGCCGAGATCCGGGATGCGGCCACCGGCCGTTTCATCGACCGGGACAAGCTGCACTACATCGACTTCCAGGGGAAGCATTTCAGCGTCAAGGGCCCCTCCATCACACCGCGCCCGCCGCAGGGCCAGCCCCTGGTCACCGCCCTGGGTCACCAGACCGTCCCCTACCGGCTCATCGCCCGCCAGGCCGACGTCGGCTACGTCACTGCGCACGACAGCGGCCAGGCCCGCGCGATCGTCGCCGAGATCCGCGCCGAGCAGGAGAAGGCCGGGCGAGCGGGCGAACTCCTGCATGTCTTCGGCGACTTGGTGGCCTTCCTCGACGACGACCCGGCCGAGGCCGCCGCCCGCCGGGAGCGTCTCGATGGGCTCGCGGGAGAGCCGTATCAGAGCGATGCCCGTATCTTCACCGGCACCCCAGCCCAACTCGCCGACCTGTTGCAGGAGTTCGCTGAGCAGGGGCTCAGCGGTTTCAGGCTGCGGCCGGGCGTCCTGGGCCACGACCTGCCGGCCATCACCGGTGGCCTGGTTCCCGAGCTCCAGCGCCGGGGCGCCTTCCGCACCGCCTATGAGGCCGACACCCTGCGCGGCCTGCTGGGCCTGGCCCGCCCCGCCAACCGCTACGCCGCAGCGACCGCCTGACCTCGGAAGGAACCCCAGGACCGATGACCAAGCCCCTGAAGCAGATCCATCTGGCCGCGCATTTCCCGGGCGTCAACAACACCACCGTGTGGAGCGACCCGAAGGCCGGCAGCCATATCGAGTTCAGTTCCTTCGCCCACTTCGCGAAGACCGCCGAACGCGCCAAGTTCGACTTCCTGTTCCTGGCCGAGGGCCTGCGCCTGCGCGAACAGGGCGGGAAGATCTACGACTTGGACGTCGTCGGCCGCCCCGACACCTTCACGATCCTCGCCGCGCTGGCCGCCGTCACCGACCACCTCGGCCTGACCGGCACCATCAACTCCACCTTCAACGAGCCGTACGAGGTGGCCCGCCAGTTCGCCAGCCTCGACCACCTCTCCGGGGGCCGCTCGGCGTGGAACGTGGTCACCTCCTGGGACGCCTTCACCGGCGAGAACTTCCGCCGCGGCGGCTTCCTGCCGCAGGAAGAGCGCTACTCCCGCGCCAAGGAGTTCCTGGCCACCACCCAGGAGCTGTTCGATTCCTGGCACGGCGACGAGATCCTCGCCGACCAGGAGGCGGGCGCGTTCCTGCGCGAGGCGAAGGCCGGCTCCTTCGAGCACACCGGGCAGCACTTCGACATCCACGGGCAGTTCAACGTGCCGCGCTCCCCGCAGGGCCGCCCGGTCGTCTTCCAGGCCGGTGACTCCGAGGAGGGCCGCGAGTTCGCCGCCTCGTCCGCTGATGCGATCTTCAGCCGGTACGCCACCCTCACCGAGGGCCAGGCCTTCTACACCGACGTCAAGAACCGCCTGGCCAGGTACGGCCGCCGCCACGAACAGCTGCTGATCCTGCCCGCCGCCTCCTTCGCGCTCGCCGACACCGACGCCGAGGCCGAGGAACTCGCACGGACCGTGCGGCGCCAGCAGGTCAGCGGGGCCACAGCGCTCAGGCACCTGGAGTTCGTGTGGAACCGGGACCTGTCCGCCTACGACCCCGAAGGCCCGCTGCCCGACATCGACCCGGACGTCAGCGGCGAGCACATCTCCAAGGGGCGGGCCCAGGTGCGTATGTACCGGGACCCGCTGGCCACCGCCCGCGAATGGCGCGAACTGGCCGCCGCGAACAAGTGGTCCATCCGCGACCTGGTCATCAACACCGGCAACCGGCAGAACTTCATCGGCTCACCGCAGACCATCGCCCGCACCATCAACGAGTATGTGCAGGCCGACGCGAGCGACGGCTTCATCCTCGTCCCGCACATCACCCCGACGGGCCTGGACGACTTCGCCGACAAGGTCGTCCCGCTCCTGCAGGAACAGGGCGTCTTCCGCACCGACTACCAGGGCCCGACCCTGCGCCACCACCTCGGCCTCGCCCACCCCGACGACACCCACGACGAGCAGCGGGCGGCGTCGTGAAGCGAGGTCACTCCTCCCAGTCGAGCTGATGTCCGGGCGTACCCACCGACCGCCCGTACTCCACTGCTTCGGCGCGGCCCGCCTCGTCGCCGCGCCGATAGCGGAACACCTTCCCCGCGAAGACGACCACGCGCTCTTCCCCGGCGGTGAAGTCGGCGTACCAGCCGAGCTCCGGCTCCAGCGCCGCGGCCAAGGCGTCCGCGAGGGCACCCACGTCCTCGCTGTCGGTCTCCCACTCGACGAGCGTCCACACGGGCGGCTGCGCGTCGTCCGCCCCACCGATCTCGACCCTGCTGATCTTCCGCAACCGCAGTCCGCGAGGCTCGAACACCGCCCCGGACCGAAGGCTCTCGCCGATGACATATCCGTTGATCACGTGCTGTCTCCCTGCTGGTCGGGGGCTTCACGGACGACGCTACGGCCGTATGGCTGACACCCTTTGTCAGTCATACGGCCGTCAGTCATACGTCGAAGAGGTGATCGCCCGATGCGAGCGGACCGGCTGCTGTCCCTGCTGCTCAGACTCCAGTCCCGGGGGCAGGTGACGGCCCGTCAACTGGCTTCGGAGCTCGAGGTGTCCGTCCGTACCGTGTACCGGGACCTCCAGGCGCTGAGCGCGGCGGGCGTACCGGTGGTGGCGAGCGGTGGCCCTGGCGGCGGCTGCCGTCTCATGGAGGGCTGGCGCAGCCCGCTGCTCGGTATCAGCGCGGAGGAGGCGACCGGGCTGCTGGCGGTCGCCTCCGGGGGCGGTCCGCTGGAACGGATCGCGCTGGGCGACGTGCTGGCCCAGGCGCGCCTGAAGCTGCTGTCCGCCCTGCCGGCGGCGGGCCGCGAGCAGGTGAGCCTGGCGGCGAGCCGTTTCCACATCGACACCCAGGCCTGGTTCAAGCCACCGGAACCGGTCGCGCACCTCACGGTGCTGGTCGATGCCGTACGACGGGGCAGGCGCCTGCGGGTGCGGCACGTGCAGCGTGACGCCTGGTCCGACGTGGACCCCCTGGGGCTCGTCGTGAAGGCGGGCGTCTGGTACCTGGTCGTCCGGTCCGACACGGGCATCCGCGCACACCGGGCGTCGAGAATCACGGAGGCGGAACTCCTGCCGGAGACCTTCGCCCGCCCCGCCGACTTCGACCTGCCGGCGTACTGGGCCCGCTGGACCGCCGAGTTCGAGACGAGCCTGGACCAACTTCCGGTCACCGTACGCCTGTCGACGGCGGGGCTCGCCGCCCTTCCACAGGTGCTCGGCGACACGGAGGCGGCGGCACGGGCGATCCCCGATCCCGAGGAACCCGGCAGGCATCGACTGGTCCTCCACTTCGACGACCGGCACGCCGCCTGCCGCCGTCTGCTCGGCTTCGGCCCCGACGCCGAGGTCCTCGAACCGGCGGACGTCCGCGGGGAGGTGGCGGAGACCGCGCGCCGTACGGCCGCCCGCTACGGGATCGCGTCCGATCCCATGCCATGATCGATGCCGTGGCCGTCCGAATCGACCTCGCCGATGTCGGCGACCTCCACCAGATCCTGGCGGACCACGCCCGGCACTGGGGCGAGCGCGATCTCCGCGCACTCCATCTCACGGCAATGGTGCGGGAGTTCGGCTTCACCTGTCTGGTCGCCGTACTCTCTACGAGGCCTTCACCGAGACTGCCCGCCGTCAGGGAGCGGTCCGCCTCAAGGCGGTCACCGCGGTCACCGCGGTCAGCAACGAGGGTTCCATCGCCTTCCATCGCAGCCTCGGCTTCGACGACCGCGTGGTGGAGGACTACGCTGGCCCCGGCCGCGCCCGCGTCGTCCTCACCCGCGAGCTGCGGTGAGGATCGCCTCGAGAAGCGGGCCCAGCGACTCCTCGGGCTCCTGTCCCGCGGTGTCGATCACGACGCGGTCCCGGTGCCACGGCTCGTACTCCCCGTCGACGATCTGCTGCCGGCCGGGCAGCGGCAGGTCGGGGAGGTCCACCGTGCGGGAGTCCGCGCGGCGCCGGTGCTCCTCCGGATCGGAGCAGACGAACCTCCACCTCGACCACGGGCACCCCGGCCCTCGTCGCGGCGCCGTGCCAGGCATCGCGCGTGATCATCAGCGGGTTGACGGACTCCGCGATCACCGTGAGCCCCTGTCGCAACTGCTCCTCGACGAGGGCGTACCCCACGACATAGCCCACCGGGCCCACAGGGTGCCGGGCCAGTCCGGAGCGGACGATCGCCTGCTCGATGGTGTCGATCCGCAGATGGACCGCGCCCGTCCTGGTCGCCAGGAGCCGCGCGAGGGTGGTCTTGCCGGTGGCGGGCAGACCGCCGATGACGATCAGCATGCCCGCACTGTGTCACGGGGGACTCCCGCTGAACGCCGTGTGGCCGGCGCACGTCTCCCTCCCCCGAAGGTGACGTGCGCCGGCCATTCCCCCGGCGCCGGACAGCGGTCCAGCCTCGCCCGTGCGGCCTGTCTGTGCTGTCACCAGCACATGACCGCGGTTTCCCCCGAACCCCACGCGGAGTACAGGCGCACACGGACGAAGTAGCGGCGGCCCTTCACGAGACGGGCCCTGATCGTGGCGTTGTGCGGAGTGCCTCCGTCGTCCCGGCCGAAGAGGTAACGGGGTTCCCCGTCCCGCTCCTCGAAGACCACGACGACGGTGTCGCTGTCGCCGAAGGTGCCCACGGTGTACTCGCGGGTCTCCGGCGGTTCCACGGTGAAGTCGGCCTGCTCACCCGGGCCGAGCCCGAGCGGCGCGGACCGGAAGGGCACCAGCGCCGGCGCCCCCGTCGGCGCGGCCGGCGGGTACCAGCGCAGGACGTACTCCTTGTCGGCGGCCGACAGGGTGCCGGGCGGGTTCAGGCCCGCGCGGAACTGCTCCGGTTCCAGGACCAGCCCCGCCTCGAAGGGATACTCCATGATCGACTGCGGGTCCCAGACCGAGCCGTTGACCTCGTCCGGGTCCAGCTTGCGCACGATGTTGAAGAACGTCCGGTCCCGGCTCCAGAAGTTTGGCGGGCCCGCCAGATCGGCGTAGACGGCCTCGTCGTCCCAGTGGATCCCGGCGAACGGACTCTGGTGCTCGTGCAGCATGCCGAGCGCGTGCCCGATCTCGTGCAGGGCCGTTGCGCGCTCCCCGGGCGTGGTCAGGTCCCAGCCGAAGTTCATGGTGCGTTCGTTCTGACCGACGAGGAGCGCGTCCTTGCCCACGGTGGACCAGGAGCCGTCGCCGATCTGGAACCCGATCCGCAGTTCGGCCTCCGAACGGTCGCCGACCTCGGCGAAGCGCACCCCGATCCCGAGGTCCTGCCACTCCTGGAAGCACTCGCGCACCACGTCCCGCTGCTCCTTGGCGCCGACCCACGACACTCGACGGGACTGGCCCGTCCCCGGAACCGCGATGACCGAACCGTCGGTGTCGCCGTCGAAGAAGCAGTAGTGCAGGACCGTGCCGTTGACCCACATCCGGCTGCCGCCGATGAGCGCACTCAGCCGCTCGGCGGCCAGCCCCGGGACGAACGCCGGAGCCGACTGCTGCGCGAGGGAGCAGTAGCGTGCGGTCATGGGGTTCAGCGTGCCGTCGGGCGCCCCGGGGCGCCTGAGTCGGGGGCTACTCAAGTCCCCCTGTATCAGGACTGAGTAGCGGTGCTCTAGCTTCCGTGACGATATTCGAACGGGACGCGAAGACCCTGGAGCTGCCCTGGCCGTTCACCGGGCGGGAGGACGAACTCGAGCTGGTCCGCAGGTCCGTCGCCGGAGGGCGGCAGGGCATCGTGGTGACCGGTCCCGCGGGCCGCGGCAAGACCCGGCTCGTCACGGAGGCCGTGCGCGGCACGGACTGCGTCAGGGTGGCGGGCACCCCCGGGACCCGAGGTCTTCCGTTCGCCGCCTTCGCGCACCTCCTGCCGGAGTCGGTGTCCCTGCAGCGGGCGGTCCAACTCCTTTTGTCCGTAAGGCTGTTGCTCGTCGACGACGCCCATCTGCTGGACGACGCCTCGGCGGCCCTGGTCCACCAGCTCGCCGTGCACGGCCGGACCCGACTCCTGGTCGTCGCCACCGAGGGCACGCGGGCGCCGGACGCGATCTCCCGTCTGTGGACCGGAGAGCTCCTGCCGCGCCTCGCCCTGGAACCGCTGCCCCGCGAGGAGACCGCACACCTGCTCGCGGTCGGCGCCGGCGGCCCGGAAATCCTCACCGTCAACCGGCTGTACCGCCTGTGCCGGGGCGATCTGCGACTGCTGCGCGAGCTGGCGGACGCGGTGCGCGAACGGGGGCTGCCGCACCGGGTCCCGGACTCGGCCGAGTGGGAGTGGCGCGGCCCGGTTCCGGTCACCGCGGCCGTACGCGAGCGCACCACGCACCTCCTCGGCCGCACCGGCCCCGGCGAGCGGGAGACCCTGGACCGCCTGGCCTTCGGCGAGCCGCTCCCGATGGACACCGACACGCTCGACCTGGACGCCCTCGAAGCCCTGGAGGCCGACGGGCTGGTCCAGGTCGACGAGCAGGGCGCCGCCCGTCTCGCCCACCCCCTGCACGGCCCGGTGCTGCGAGCCGCCGCCGGACGCCTGAAGACGCGGCGCCTGGCCCGCACCCCGGTCGGCCGCGCGGCCGCCCTGGAGACCGAGACGACCGCACTGGTCCGGGCGATCGCCCTGGGGGACGTACGGGCCGTCTCCACGTCGGTGGGGGAGTGGCTGCTGGACGAGGGCACCGGCATACCGGCCCGGCACGCCGCGGTGCGCGCGCGGTTCGCACGCCTGCGGGGGGAACTGCGGGAGGCCGCGGCCTGGGCGAGGGAGGGACTGCGGGCCGCTTCCGACGACCCGGCCTGCCGTCTCGAACTCGCCCTGGCCGCGGCACAGTCGGGGCACCATGAGCTCGTGGCACCTCCGGGCGGCTCGGGCGGCCGGTTCACCGTGGCCTCGGGCCCGGCCTCGGCTCGTCCCGGCGACGCGGCCGACCCGTCGGAGATCGCGGGCGGTTCGGCGGCCACCTGGTGGGCCGCCGCCCACGGTGATCTCGACACGGCTCTCGGCACCGTCGGGGAGGAGCCGTACGACGCCGTCCGCCTCGGTGCGCCCGATCGGGCCGTAGGCCGGCTGACCGGTGTCTTCGCCGAGCACGCCGACGCGCTCGCCCGCGGTGACGGGCCCGCCCTCGACCGTGCCGCACAGGCCCTGGAGGACCGCGGCTTCCTGCTCTTCGCGGCGGAGGCGTACGCCCAGGCCGTACGAGCGCACCGCGACCCGAGCGCCGCCCGCACCTCCCGCACCCGAGCCGTCGCCCTGGCCCGGCGCTGCCAGGGTGCTCGCACCCCGGCCCTGTCCGGACTGGTCCTCGGCGAACTCACCGCCCGGCAGCGGCAGATCGTCACCCTCGCGGCCGCCGGCCTGAGCAACCGCCAGATCGCGGAGAAGCTCACCCTGTCCATCCGTACGGTCGGCAACCACCTCTACAGCGCGTACGCCCGCCTCGGCGCGAGCGACCGCGACGCCCTGCCGTGCCTGGTGGAGCTGGAGCAGGCACAGCCGGCCTGAGCCGTACACCGGACCGGGGCGGTCTGACCCCCAGTATTCGGGGGAGGGGTCAGGCCGCCCCGCACTTCGCGCACCCTCGCCCTCGCGCACCCTCGCCCTCGCGCACCCTCGCCCTTCGCGCACCCCTCGGCCGTCACGCCGCCCCGAACGCCGAGAACGCCCACCCCGTCGCCTGATGCACCGAGTCCCCCGGCAGCGAGGACCGTGCGTCCCGCAGCGCCTCCGCCATGGACGCGCCCGCACTCAGTCCCTTGTGCAGCGTCAGCATCAACGGCACCACCGCCTCGTCGTTGACCGGCGCACTGCACGCGGCCACCCCCGCCGTACCCAGCGGCAGCAGCGCGGTGACCAGGCCGAGCAGTTCGTCCGCGCCGACCGAGGCGAACCGGGCGGTGTCGCAGCAGGACAGGATGATCCGGTACGGGCTGCGGTCCAGGCGCTCGAAGTCGTGCACGATGAGCGGCCCGTCGGCCATCCGCAACGCCGAGAACAGCGGGCTGTCCGCACGGAACGTGCCGTGCGCGGCGATGTGCGCCAGCGCCGCCCCGTCCAGTTCCTCCAACACCCGCGGCACGCGCGCGTCGTCGTACTCCAGGACGGTGGCGGAGCCGTAGCGCCCGGCCAGTTCGGGCACCTCGGCGCCCTCGGTCGCGAGCCCGGGCCCGCGTACCAGCACCTGACGCCCGCCCGGCGGCGGCACGGTGTCCCGCGCCCGCAGCCAGCTGCTCGCCGACGGCGACACGCTGAACACCCGCTCCCGCAGCGAGGGCAGCAGCGCCCACGGCACCCGGTGCAGCCGCCCCGGCGGTACCACCACGACGGGTCCGGAGCCGAGCTGCGCCGCGGCCGGTCCGAGCAGCAGCTCCTCCAGCCGCCGCCCGGCCGCCTCCACCACCGGAAGCCGGGCCTCCGCGCCCGGGTGGGCCAGCCGTCGGAGCCCCGCCTGGACATGCTCGGCCTCGCGCTCGGCGTCGGCCAGCAGTCCGCCCTCGAACCGCCGCACCCGCCCCTGCGCGCACAACAGCACCTGAACACGGCCGTCGAGCACGGCGAGTTCGACCAGCCGTACGTCGTCACCGAGCCGTTCCAGCAGTCTGCCGGGGTCGAACCGGTAACCGTCACCGGGAGCGTCACCGCGCATGTGGAGAGTGCGGGAGCGGATCTCCCGTTCCAGGCGCCGTTGTTCGCGCTCCAGCGTCGGCACCGGCCGGCCCTCCATCCGGGCCTCCTCCGCGCGTGCCGCGATCTCCCGGAACGCGGTCAGGTCGCTGAGCAGCGCGGGGTCGGCCGGCGGACGGGTCGGTGGCGCGGACAGCACCGTGGCCCGCCAGCGCTCGCTCCACACCAGCAGCCGCCGCGGCCCGCCCGACGTGAGCGAGGCCCGCGCCGCGAGCCCGGCGAGCTCCGCGCCCTGCGCAGTGGCCCGGGCCCGCAGCTCCGAGGCGCCCAGGGTCGTACGGTGGTCGTCGAGCACGTCCAGGCCCCGGCGGCAGGCCTCCAGGACTCCCCGGTCGGAGCCCACGGCCCGCGCCCACAGCGCCCGCGCCGCCCACCCCGTCATCCGCGCCAGCGGCGGCCCGCCGTGCCGGCTGCGGGCGGCCACTTCCAGATGCCGTCGGGCATCCTCCCGCCACCCCAGGCCGAGCGCGATCCGGCCCGCGAGCAGCGAGGCCTCCGGGGCGGCCGGCGCACCGAAGGAGGCCAGCCGGTCCGCGACCGCCGCCGCGTCCGCGACCAGCCGGCCCGAGCCGCGCCCGGCGGCGACCCGCGCCTCGATCAGCACCAGCCGGGCATGCGTCTCCCACCAGGTGCGCCGCTGCCCCGCGAACAGTCGTACGGCCATGTCGGCGCGCGCGATCGCGGTGTGGGCGTCACCCGCGACCCGGGCCGCCCGCGCCGCGGCGAGCAACAGCTCCGCCTTGCGGGTGGACTGCCCGCCGATCCCGTCGAGCACCCCGATCGCCGCGTCCGCCTCCGCGAGCGCCTCCGGGGCGAGCCCCGCGGCCATCAGGACCTCGCAGCGCCGGATGGTGAGCATGAACGTCGGCGTGCCGAGCTTGGCGTACCGCTCCTGCGCCTCGTCGAGCAGCCGCAGCGCGGCGGGAATGTCCCCGGACCGGTACGCGGCAAGGCCCCGGCTCTCCACGACGTCGGCCTTGTCGTGCTCTTGGCCGGTCGTGTCCCACAGGGCCTCCGCCGCCGTGAAGTCGGCGTCCGCCCGCTCCACCGCCCCGAGCGCCAGATGCACGGTGGCCCGCAGGGTCAGCGCCCGCGCCGTCCAGATCACGTCGTCGGCCTGCCGCAGCACCGGAACCGCCCGCCGTACGTCCTCCAGCGCCGCCCGGTGATGCCCGAGGACCCAGGACGCGTAGGCCCGCCGGAACAGGACACGCGCGCGTGTGTGGCCGCTGCCGACCTCCACACCCCGCTCCAGCGCCGCGAGACCCTGCCGGGTGCGCCCCGCGTGCACCAGCGCCACCCCGAGCGCGGCCAGCACGTCCGCCTCCCGGTCGGCCGACTCCGCGCGCGCCGCGAGATCGCGGGCCCGGCGCAGATGGTCCAGGGCGATCCGCATGTCGCCCCAGTCCCGCTGCCAGATGCCGATGACCTGGTGGGCGACGGAGGCGTGCAGCGGTGAGGGATCCGAGCCGAGTACTTCCTCTGCCCTCGCCAGCGCCTGGTTGGGCGCGGCGAACACCATCGGCAGCAATTCGAGAACCGAGTCGCTTCCCGCTGTCACTCCATGGATGGTAGTGGCCCAGGTGGCAGGCCACACCGGTTTGGCGCTGTATCAATCACCGGCCCCGCGGCTCTGACTGACGACCGCCGCCTCAGTGGGAGGAAACGCCATGGCACCTCAGCGATTCCACGAGCAGTTCGACCAGATCCAGCGTTCCATGCCCGACGTCCCGCTGGCACTGGGGCCCGACGACGCCTCCGAGTTCATCTACGAGAAGGGCGTGGTCCTCGCCCGGGACGGCCGCGACGCGGCGCTGGTCGAGGAGACCGTGCGCACCCACTTCACCGAGGCGACCGGTCTGACCGGCGATCATGTGCGCCGGGACAGCCCCGAGACCAACCGCTCGGGCATCACCCGGATCAAGGTCGGCGACCCGGGCCACGGCGACCGGCGCGGCGACCGTGCCGTCACCCACGCCCTGCGCGCGATGAGCGAACGCGAGGGACGCGCCGGACACCGCCTGGTCAGCCGCAACCACGTCGTGTCGATCGCGGTCAACTCCTGCCCCGGCGACGAACCGGTTCCCGCCGCGCTCAGCCAGGGCACCAACCCGGCCCCCGCGGAGGCGGGTTACGACGCCGATACCGCCGTGGGCGTCCTGGTCGTCGACAACGGCCTCACCCACGACCACGCGCTCGTCCCGCTGCTCGCCCATGTCGAGGGCGACCTGCACGGCACCGAGACCGACGGCACCGGGAACCTCCTCCAGTACGTCGGCCACGGCACGTTCATCGCCGGTGTCCTCGCGGCCGTCGCGCCCAACACCGACATCACCGTCCGCAACACCCTCAACGACGCGGGTGCCATCCTGGAGTCCGAGCTAGGCGACAGGCTCTTCGAGGCGGTCGCCGACGGCTGGCCCGACATCATCAGCCTCTCCGCGGGCACCTCCAACGGCCGCACCGACGGCCTGCTCGGCATGGACGCCTTCATGCAGGAACTGCGCGCCCACGACACCCTGTTGGTCGCCGCGGCCGGCAACAACGCCAGCGCCAGCCCCTTCTGGCCCGCCGCCTACGCCGACCTGCCCGAGTACCAGGGAGTCGTCCTGTCGGTCGGGGCGCTGCGCGGCGACGGCGAGTTCGGCGCCTGCTTCAGCAACCACGGCCCCTGGGTGCAGGTCTACGCCCCCGGCGAGCGCCTCACCAGCACCCTCACCGGCTTCGACGCGCCGGTGCCGTACCTCTACCAGCACTCCACGTACGAGGCCTGCCGGTACGGCTTCACCTACGTGTGCACCTGCCAGTCCCCGTCCCACACGGGCGTGTTGAGCGAGGACGGCACCACGGCGAAGCCGGACCAGGTGATGTTCGAGGGGTACGCACACTGGAGCGGCACCTCCTTCGCGACGCCGGTCGTGGCAGGTCTGGTCGCCGCCCACATGACCGCGAACAAGGAGACCGACCCGCGCGCCGCCCGGCAACAACTCCTTGCCACCAACACGCAGTTCGCCGAAGTGCGCGGGGCGCACGTGCCGGCGCTGAGGCCGGCCGGGTGGCGTCCGGTGCCGGTCGTGCAGCGCCCGCTCGGCACATGACGGCCGGAGTGGTCCCTTCCACGGCGTACGATGACTTGCCGTACACGAGGGGTGGGACCGTGGACCGAGCTGATGTCGGTGCGCTGGTCCAGTCCGCCGTCGACGGTGACGCGGCGGCCTGGAAGGCGCTCGTGGAAGGGCTGAGCCCACTGGTGTGGGCCGTGGTGCGCGCGCACCGGCTCTCCGACGCGGACGCGCACGAGGTGTACCAGACCGTGTGGTTCCGCTTCGCCCAGCACCTCGGGCGGATCCGCGAACCCGACAAGGCCAAGTCCTGGCTCGCGAGCACCGCACGCCACGAGTGCCTGAAGGTGCTCAAGAGCATAAGGCGGCTGACCGTCACGGACGATCCGCAGCTCCTGGACCGGATCAGCGAGGACCGTACGCCCGAGCAGTCGTTCCTCGACTCCGAGGAGGCCGCCGCACAGAGCGAGCGCGTCCGGTACCTGTGGCAGGAGTTCGAGGAACTCGGCGAGCGCTGCCGGCAGTTGCTGCGCATCCTGATGGCCTCGCCGAAGCCCGGCTACCAGGAGGTGTCCGCCGCTCTGGGGATCGCGGTGGGCAGCATCGGACCACTGCGCCAGCGCTGCCTGCGGCGGTTGCGGGCGCGGCTCGAAGCCCGGGGGGCGGTATGAGCGACATGCACGACGATCTCGACGATCAGGACGCAGTCTTCGACGAAGAGGCGTCGCCGGACGAGGAGTTAGCCCTCGAACTGCTGGAGGAGGAGCTCCGGCAGGCGGCGGCCATCATGGACCCCGTGCCGCCCGCCCTGCGGCAGCTCGCCGTGGAGGCGTTCGCGCTGCACGACCTGGACAGCCGCATCGCCGAACTCTCCTTCGACTCGGTGGTGGACGCGCTCCCGGTGCGGGGAGCGACGGGCGCGCCGCGGATGCTGACCTTCCACGCGGGCGAAGTGACGGTGGACGTCGAACTCACCCCGCAGGGCCTGATGGGGCAGGTGCTGCCGCCCCGGTCGGCCCGGATCGAGGTCCTCAGCGGCCCGCAGGCAGGCGTACCGCTCACGACCGACGACATGGGCCGCTTCACCTGTGAGGCGTCCCCCGCCGGCCCCTTCGCGCTCCGGCTGCGGACCGACGAGGGAGTGATCGTCACCGACTGGCTGACGGTCTGAACTACGCGTCAGGAGGCTCCAGAGCATCCACGAGAGCGGCGAGTGCCTGTGCGAGCCGGTGGAGTCCCGGCCCAGCGGGTCCGCCCGGTTCCGTCATGTACGTGTCCCGCCGAATCTCCACCATCAGGGCACTCACCCGGGGATCGCGGCCGTAGAACTCCAGCGGCACGTACGTCCCACTGAACGGACTGTCCAGCCCGACCTCCCCGAACGCCTCCCGGGCCGCGGCGAGCAGCTCGGGCGGCGTGTGGAAGGGATCGGTGCCGAGACAGACCGGCGGCCGGGGGCCCTCGCCGTGCAGTTCGTAGGGCAGCGGCGCGCTGGGATAGGAGTGCACGTCGATGATGACGGCCCGCCCCGTGACGTCCAGCCGCCGCGCCACCGCTTCGGTCATGGCCCGGGCGTAGGGCCGGAAATAGCGCGCGACGAGCGGCTCGGGGTCGGTGTTCGCGGGCCGCAGTTCCTCCCGGTGCGTGGTCCGCGTGTACACGGCCCCCATCCCCACGGCGAGCATCTCCTCCCGCTCGTCCGGAAACCGCTCTGGATCGACGACCAGCCGCGACAGCCGGTTCACGAACCGCCAGGGAACCACCCGGGACCACCGCGCCGCATCCTCGGCGAGCTCCGCCGTGTGCGCGTCGACGATGTGATCGAGCTCCCGCTCCAACGCGAGGTCGTCCAGCACGATCCCGGCCCGCACCTCGGCCGGGATCTCCCGCGCGGAGTGCGGCACATGGAGGATCACCGGCGACCGCTCGGCGCCGGGCAACAGGTCGAACGAGTGCATAGGGCTGCTCCGGGGGCGTTGTCAGTGGCGTGGTGCACCATCTCAGCATGAACATCGGCGACCAGCGGGTGACCGCCCACTCGTTCCTCGATGCGCTCTACCGGGACGGCTACTACGCCGACCGCGCGGTGGACCGGGGCAAGGAGATCCTGCTGCGCCTGTGCGAGCGGATCGAGGCGGACCGGCCCGCCGACCTGGCCGCGCTGTACGTGCTGACCCAGGCGGCCACCGAGGAGTTCAACGACCTGCAGGACGACGACTTCGACATCGAGACCGTGGCCCGCGAGGAGGTAGCCGAGGAGTTCTGGTTCATCGCACGGACCTACGGCTTCGAGGACGCGGACGTGGAAGAACTGATCGGCACGCGAGACTGGTGAGCCGCCGCGCGCGGCCGCCCCTCCCGGTCCGCCGCGTACGGCCGGTTCCCCCGGTGTCCTGCGCGCACGGCCGGCCGCTCCGGGTCCGCCGCTCGCACGTCCGGCCCCCCCTCCTCCCCCCCCCCCCCGGGCAGACCCCTGCGGATCGACCGGCGGACCCCCGGCCGCAGGCCCGCCGCCTCAGCACCCGGCGGCCTCCAGCGGCCCACGCCGTCCCACTTCAGGCCGGCCGCCGCGCCCCTCGGCATTCCTCACGACGCGCCCCCGCGATACACCCCCCGGACACAACCCCGCCCCGGCCGGGCAGAAGCCGGCCGGGGCGGGGGCACCGAGAGAGCGGGTGTCAGCTCAGGGACGCCAGCGTCTCGTTCCACGTCGTGGACGGGCGCATGATCTTCGCGGCCTTGGCCGGGTCGGGCTGGTAGTAGCCGCCGATGTCGGCCGGCTTGCCCTGGACGGCGTTCAGCTCCTCGACGATCTTCTGCTCGTTCGCGGCGAGCGTCTCGGCGAGCGAGGCGAAGGCCTTGGCCAGGTCCGCGTCGTCGGTCTGCGCGGCCAGCTCCTGGGCCCAGTACAGGGACAGGTAGAAGTGGCTGCCGCGGTTGTCGATGCCGCCGACGCGACGGGTCGGGGACTTGTCCTCGTTGAGGAAGGTCGCCGTGGCGCGGTCGAGGGTGTCGGCGAGGACCTTCGCGCGGGCGTTGCCCGTGAAGTCGGCGTACTGCTCCAGGGAGGGGACCAGCGCGAAGAACTCACCGAGGGAGTCCCAGCGCAGGTAGTTCTCCTTGACCAGCTGCTGGACGTGCTTCGGGGCGGAACCGCCGGCGCCCGTCTCGAACAGACCGCCGCCCGCCATCAGCGGGACCACCGACAGCATCTTGGCGCTGGTGCCCAGCTCCAGGATGGGGAAGAGGTCGGTCAGGTAGTCACGCAGGACGTTGCCGGTCACCGAGATGGTGTCCTCGCCACGGCGGATGCGCTCCACCGACAGCTTGGTCGCCTCGACCGGGTTCAGGATGCGGATGTCCAGGCCCTCGGTGTCGTGCTCCGCCAGGTAGGCGGTGACCTTGGCGATCAGGTTGGCGTCGTGCGCGCGGGTTTCGTCCAGCCAGAACACGGCCGGGCTGCCGGTGGCGCGGGCGCGGGTGACGGCCAGCTTGACCCAGTCCCGGATCGGCGCGTCCTTGGTCTGGCAGGCGCGGAAGATGTCGCCGGCGGAGACCGTCTGCTCGATCACCACGTTGCCGGCCTGGTCGACGAGGCGGACCGTCCCGGTGGTCGGGATCTCGAAGGTCTTGTCGTGGGAGCCGTACTCCTCGGCCTTCTGCGCCATGAGGCCGACGTTCGGCACCGAGCCCATGGTCGACGGGTCGTAGGCGCCGTTGGCCCGGCAGTCGTCGATCACGGCCTGGTAGACACCGGCGTACGACGAGTCCGGCAGCACGGCGAGAGTGTCGGCCTCCTGGCCGTCCGGGCCCCACATGTGACCGGAGGTGCGGATCATGGCCGGCATCGAGGCGTCCACGATCACGTCGGACGGCACGTGCAGGTTGGTGATGCCCTTGTCGGAGTCGACCATCGCGAGGGCCGGGCCCTCGGCGAGCTCGGCGTCGAAGGACGCCTTGATCTCGGCGCCCTCGGGCAGGGACTCCAGGCCCTTGTAGATGCCGCCCAGACCGTCGTTCGGGGTCAGGCCGGCCGCGGCGAGCGTCTGGCCGTACTGCGCGAAGGTCTTCGGGAAGAACGCGCGCACCACGTGACCGAAGATGATCGGGTCGGAGACCTTCATCATCGTGGCCTTCAGGTGCACGGAGAACAGCACGTCCTCAGCCTTGGCGCGGGCGATCTGCGCGGTGAGGAACTCCCGCAGCTGGGCCACGTGCAGCACCGAGGCGTCGACGACCTCACCCTCGAGGACCGGTACGGACTCGCGCAGCACCGTGGTGGAGCCGTCGTCGCCGACCAGTTCGATCTTCAGCGAGCCGGCCTCGGAGATCACGACGGACTTCTCGGTGGAGCGGAAGTCGTCCACGCCCATGGTCGCCACGTTGGTCTTGGAGTCCGAGGACCAGGCGCCCATGCGGTGCGGGTGGTTCTTGGCGTAGTTCTTGACCGAGGCGGGGGCGCGGCGGTCGGAGTTGCCCTCACGCAGGACCGGGTTCACGGCGGAGCCCTTGATCTTGTCGTAGCGGGCCTGGATGTCCCGCTCCTCGTCGGTCTTCGGGTCGTCCGGGTAGTCCGGCAGCGCGTAGCCCTGCGCCTGCAGCTCGGCGACGGCGGCCTTGAGCTGCGGGATCGACGCCGAGATGTTCGGCAGCTTGATGATGTTGGCCTCGGGCGTCTTGGCCAGTTCGCCCAGCTCCTGCAGGGCGTCCGGGATCCGCTGGTCCTCGGTCAGGTACTCCGGGAACACGGCGATGATGCGCCCGGCCAGCGAGATGTCCCGCGTCTCCACGGAGACACCCGCCTGCGAGGCGTACGCCTGGACCACCGGCAGGAAGGAATACGTCGCCAGGGCCGGGGCCTCGTCAGTGTGCGTATAGATGATGGTCGAGTCAGTCACCGGGTGCTCCGCTCCACGTCTGCAACATTGCTCGACATCAAGATATCTCGTGACCGACCCGGGCTCGACAGCGGTCCTCGCCCAGTTCCGAAGATCTCGTGTCTCCTCCGGTGCAACCAAGGCGTCTGATCTTGTGGTCATGCACGGTGATCACACTCATCCGACGGCCGGACCCGACCAGCCGGCCGCCCGAGGGAAAGCAGACCATGAGATATCGCACCAGAGTGACGGCCCCGGCAGCGCTGTTCGGCACCGTGGCGGCCCTGTCCGTCGCCGCCCCGGCGTACGCCGACCCGGAGACCGCCACCCCTGGCCCGGAGACCCTCGGGGACCCGGTCTTCCCGAGCCTCGGCAACGACGGCTACCGCGTCTCGTCGTACCACCTCGACCTCGCGTACGACGCCACGACCCGGCTCGTCGACGCGACGGCGACCCTGACGCTCACCACCACCCAGGAGCTGAGCCGCCTCTCCCTGGACGCGCTCGGCCTCGACGTGCACGAGGTGCTGCTCGACGGTGTCCGGGCCGACCGGGAGCAGGCCGGCGAGAAGCTGCGGATCACCCCGGCCGCCCCGCTGGCCGCGCGCACCACGGCGACCGTCACCGTGACCTACACGGTGGACCCGCGCGCCGTCCTCGCCCCCACCGCCTGGGTGCCCACCCCGGACGGCTTCGCGATCTGCCCCCAGCCCAACGCGGCGCACACCGTCTTCCCGTGCAACGACCACCCCTCGGACAAGGCGGACTTCACCTTCCGCGTCACTGTCCCGGCCGGTCTCAGGGGCGTCGCCGGCGGCCGGCTGGTGAGCACCGAGGACCTCGGCGACGGCCGGACCGCGTACTGCTACCGCTCCCGGGAGCCGATGGCCACGGAGCTCGTGCAGATCACGGTCGGCGACTACGTGGTCAAGGAACGGCAGGGCCCGCACGGACTTCCGCTCAGGGACATAGTCCCGACGGCCCGGGCCAACGCCCTGGAGCCCGCGCTCGCCCTCACCCCGAACCTGGTGAGCTGGATCGAGCAGCGGCTCGGTGCCTTCCCGTTCGAGACGTACGGCCTGCTGCCGTGCAACAACGACGCCTCCAACGCCTTCGACTTCACCGGCCTGGAGACCCAGACCCTCACCCTGTACAAGCCGAACTTCCTGCTCCAGGCGGAGAAGAGCATCGGCTCGCACATGATGCACGAGCTGGTCCACTCCTACTTCGGCAACAGCGTGAGCCCCGCCACCTGGGCCGACCTGTGGCTCAACGAGGGCCACGCCGACTTCTACGGGCTGCTGTACCGCTACGAGCGCGGCTGGACCGACTCCCTCGGCCTGACCACCATGGAAGCCCGCATGAAGGACACGTACGCGCGAGGCGACCAGTGGCGCAAGTCCTCGGGCCCCGTCGCCGCCCCGAACGAGGCCAACCTCTTCGACAGCCAGCGCTACCTCGGCGGCGTCCTCGTCCTGTACGCGCTGCGCCAGCAGGTCGGCGAGGGCGTCTTCAGAGCGATCGAGTCGACGTTCCTGGAGCGCTTCCGCAACGCCTCGGCGTCGACCGAGGACTACATCGCCGTCGCCTCGGAGGTCTCCGGCGCCGACCAGTCCGGCTTCCTGCGGGACTGGCTGTACGGCACCAGGACCCCGAGGATGCCCGGTCACCCGGACTGGACGGTGACGCCGGTCAGCTCCGCGCTGCGGCAGCCGCAGAACCGGCCGAGCGCCCCGCACGACAACTCGGCCACCCTCTAGCCGGCCACGGCGGGGCCGGTGCTCCCGATCAGCCCGGAAAACGGGCCGCGCAGCCACGGCTGCGCGGTGCCGCGGTCGCGAGCCCGGCCCCGGCCGTGCGGGGGCACCCGATCGTCGCCCCGCACGAGCCGGGCCCGGGTGCGCCGTTCCTCAACGCCGGTCCGGTACGACGGGCATCGACCTAGTCGAGCCGCGCGGAGGACACCTCGCCCGGCTCGATCACGGTCTGTCCGCCCCTCTGGTGCGGAATCGACACCGAGCCCTGCTGGAGGGCCACGGTCCGCGTCGGCGCCGGGATCCGGATGCCCTCGGCGCGGTAGCGCTTGTGCAGCTGCTTGATGAACTCGTGCTTGATGCGGAACTGGTCGCTGAACTCGCCGACACCCAGGATGACCGTGAAGCCGATCCGGGAGTCGCCGAAGGTGTGGAAGCGGACCAGCGGTTCGTGCTCGGGGAGCGCGCCCTCGACCCGTGTCATGACCTCGGTGACGACCTCGCAGGTGACCCGCTCGACGTGGTCCAGATCGCTGTCGTACGCCACCCCGACCTGGACCAGGATCGTCAACTGCTGCTCGGGACGCATGAAGTTGGTCATGTTCGTCTTGGCGAGCTCGCCGTTGGGAACGACGATCAGGTTGTTGGAGAGCGCGCGGACCGTCGTCTGGCGCCAGTTGATGTCCTCGACATAGCCCTCCTCGCCGCTGGCCAGCCGGATGTAGTCGCCGGGCTGGACCGTCTTGGAGGCGAGGATGTGGATGCCCGCGAAGAGGTTGGCGAGGGTGTCCTGGAGGGCGAGCGCGACCGCGAGACCGCCGACGCCGAGGGCGGTGAGCATCGGCGCTATGGAGATGCCGAGGGTCTGCAGCACGACCAGGAAGCCGATCGCCAGGACCAGCACCCTGGTGATGTTGACGAAGATCGTGGCCGAACCGGCGACCCCGGAGCGGGACGTGGTGACCGTGCGCACGAGCCCCGCGACCAGCCGGGCCGCCGCCACCGTGACGACGAAGATCAGCAGCACGGTCAGCACCTGGTTGACCGTGCGCTGGACGCCCTTGGTCAGCGGCAGCGCCGCCGCGGCGACGGCGATGCCGCCCGCGATCGCCGCCGAGGGCACCACGGTCCGCAGCGCGGCCACGAGAACGTCGTCGCCGCCCCACTTGGTGCGGTCCGCGTGCTTGCCCAGCCACTTGAGCAGCATGCGCAGCAGGAAAGCCGCCACCAGGCCCGCGACCACGGCGATGCCGGCGCCGAGCATGTCGTCCATGGTGAGATCCCGTTGAAATGCCGTCACGTTGCCACCTGTTCGAAAATTGCGGGAAGTGCGATCGCGTCGGCCGTGTGAAGGTTCCGTGGCCGACGCGACCGCTCATCCTGCCGTATCCGGCACGGCAGTTCGTACCTGGCCCGACGCTGGATCGCCGGGTTTCAGACGATCCCCTCGGAGAGCTCGGCCTGCTCGCGGTCCGAGTACGCGGCCGTCGTGGGCGTTCCGTACGACCGCCGGGCCACGAACCACCACACCGTGGCGAGAAGCAGGACGACCGCCAGGGCCACGGAGGCGTAGTTCATCGTGTCCACCGTCACCGGCGAGGACTGCGGCAGGCAGAACAGCACCGTCACACAGGCCACCCACACCACGGCCGTCCATCCGATGGGCTTGCTCCACCTGCCCAGGCTCCACGGACCCGGCTGAAAACGGCTCCCCGCGCGCAGCCGCAGGAACACCGGGATGGCGTACGCGGGTGTGATGCCGATGACGTTGATCGCGGTCACCGCGCCGTACGCGGTCGCCGAGTACAGCGAGGGCAGCGCGAGCACCCCGGCGACCACGACCGACAGCCACACGGCCGCGACCGGCGTCTGGGTGCGGGCGCTCACCTTGCGCCAGAGCGCCGAGCCCGGCAGGGCCTTGTCGCGGCTGAACGCGAACACCATCCGGCTGGCCGCGGCCACCTCGGCGTTTCCGCAGAACAACTGCGCCACGACCACCACGACGAGCAGCGCGCTCGCCCCGTCCGTGCCGAGACCGTCGAGCAGGATCTGGGCCGGCGGCACGCCGGTCGCGCTGGTCCGCGTGGCGTCGTAGTCCTGGATCGCGAAGGTGAGCCCCGCGAGCAGCACGAACCCGGCGATCCACGACACCCAGATCGCCCGCACGATGCCCTTGGCCGCCGACACCGAGGCGTTGGAGGTTTCCTCGGACAGATGGGCCGAGGCGTCGTAGCCGGAGAACGTGTACTGCGCGAGCAGCAGGCCGATCGCGGCCACGTAGACGGGGTTGTGCCAGCCGGTGTCGTTGACGAACTCCGTGAACACGAAGGACGGCGACCGGTGGCTGTCCGGGACGATCCACAGGGCGCCGACGATCACCGCCACACCCGCCAGGTGCCACCACACGCTGATCGAGTTGAGCACGGAGACCAGGCGCACGCCGAACAGGTTCAGTACGGCGTGCAGTAAGAGGATCGCCGTGAAGATCAGCATGGTCCTGCCCGGCGTCGGCTCGAAACCCCACTGGAGGTTGGCGAACGCGCCCGCGAACAGGGCGGCGCCGTAGTCGATCCCGGCGATCGCGCCGAGCAGCCCGAGCAGGTTCAGCCAGCCCGTGTACCAGCCCCAGCGGCGTCCGCCGAGCCGGTCCGCCATGTAGTACAGGGCGCCGGACGTCGGATACGCGCTGGTGACCTCGGCCAGTGCGAGTCCCACGCACAGCACGAACAGCCCGACGCCCGCCCAGCCCCACAGCATCACCGCGGGCCCGCCCGCTCCCATGCCGAAGCCGTACAGGGTCATGCAGCCGGACAGGATCGAGATCACCGAGAAGCTGATCGCGAAATTGCCGAAGCCGCCCATGCGCCGGGCCAGCACGGGCCGGTAGCCGAGGTCCCGCAGCCGCTGTTCCTCGTCGGGCTGCGGGACGTGCGGGGATATCGATGGTTCGTACGCCATACGGGGACCTCCGATGAAGGGGCGGGAGCGGTACGGGTGTCAGGGGCCGTGCGTCGCGGACCGGCTGCGCGCCCGCGCCCGGAGGAAGACCTGTCCGCCCTGCTCCCGCTCGCCTCCCGCGTCGGCGCGGTAGGACCACGGCAGGGGCGTGTAGTACGGGCCGACCGCGTCGAACACCTCGGTCGCCTCCTCGAACCGCAGCGCCCCCCACAGGGCGTGGGCGAGATGGTTGAGGTCGAGCGGGGTGCGCTCCTCGGCGGGAGCCCGGGCGAACCAGGCCTCGTAGGCCCGGCCCGCCTCCCGGACGGCGTCCTCGGCCACCCAGTGCAGGTCGAGCGCGGCACTGTGGCCGGCGTCGCGCCGGTACCGCTCGACCCGCACGTACAGCGGGAGTACGTGCAGCGCGGACCCGGGCGGGGCGGACTCGGCGGCCCAGTCGGCATAGCCGACCGCCTCCGCCAGCCGCTCCGAGGACGCCTGCGCATACAGGAACTGGAGCATGCGGTGGTGGGCCTCGCGGTTGTACGGGTCCCGCCTGTCGGCCTCGGCCAGCAGTCCCCACGGCCCCGGCGGCAGCATCGGCGCCGGCGGCTTCGCCCGGTGCTCCTCCCACAGCCGCCGGTGGTCCAGTTGCGCCAGGGCCAGCAGACACACCCAGGGCACCGGGTCGTGGGCCGCGACCCGGGCGGCGGTCCGGCTGACGTCCCAGGCCTCGATCCACAGTTCGTGCGTACGGCGGTGCCGCTCGCGCCGGGCCCGCAGCGCGCGCTCCACGGCGACCCGGGCCCGCATCACCGTGGCCGGCACGCTGCCGGGCTCCTCCGCGAGCCAGGTCCGCACCACGTCGGTGCCCGCGGCCGCAGCGGCCAGCACCTGGGTGCGCTGGGTCCACTGCCACCAGGCGGTGGTCCGCTCCAGCAGGGTGCGCATCGACATCCAGCGCCCGGCGCGGACCTCCTGGAGGGCGGCGCGCAGTTCCGGGTCGTGGCCGGCGGGGTCGAAGACGGGGCGTGCTCCTGCTCTGGCCATCACCTGCCCGCCCCGGGCGCGGGACCGGGCAGGACGGCAGGGTGGAGTAACAACAGCCCTCCTCGGGGCGGCGGTTGAGGAGATCGCGGGTGGTCGGCGGTCACTATAGAGGCGGACAATCGCAGGCACACCACCTTCCCGATCATTGAGAACTTCTTTTCACGAAAGGGAAGTCGACTGGTGATCAGCCAGTGAAAGCGGCCGAGTAACCGCTGGTGGGAGGCCGCTTGACGCGGCACGGACGACGACGGCAGGCTGTCGGACCGTGATCACTCGGGGAGGGAAGTTCGGGGGGGACGTGATGACCGGTCCGGTGTTTGCCGTCGACCAGGGCACCTCCGGCACCAAGGCCCTGGTGATCTGCCCCGAACGCGGTGTCATCGGCAGCGGATTCGCCGAGGTGCGGCCCCGCCACCGGCCCGGCGGACTGGTCGAGGTCGACCCCGCGCGGCTGTACGACTCGGTCATCGAGGCGGGCACGCGGGCGCTGGCCGAGGCGGGTGAGTCCGTGGTCGCGCTGGGCCTCGCCAACCAGGGCGAGACCGTGCTCGCCTGGGACCCGGTGACGGGCCGGCCGCTCACCGACGCGCTCGTGTGGCAGGACCGCCGGGCACAGAGCGTGTGCACCGAACTCCGCCCACACGCGCAGGAGTTGCGGGCCCTGACGGGCCTCCCGCTGGACCCGTACTTCGCCGCGCCCAAGATGGCCTGGATACGACGGCACCGCACCCGCGAGGGAGTCGTCACCACCAGTGACGCCTGGCTGGTCCACCGGCTCACCGGCGCCTTCGTCACGGACGCCGCCACCGCCGGGCGCACCCAGCTCCTCGACCTCGACCGTGTGCGGTGGTCGCCGCGCGCCCTCGACCTGTACGGCCTCGCGGACGAACGGCTCCCCGAGGTCGTCGGCAACGCCCAACTGGTCGGTGAGACCAGGGCGTTCGGCCCGCAGATTCCGCTCACCGGGCTGGCCGTCGACCAGCAGGCCGCCCTGCTCGCCCAGCGCGTCACGGCCCCCGGCGGCGCCAAGTGCACCTACGGGACGGGTGCGTTCCTGCTCGCGCACACCGGGTCCGTGCCCCGGCGCGGTGACACGGGACTGGTCAGTTGTGTGGCCTGGCAGCTCGGCGGGCGGACCAGCTACTGCCTCGACGGCCAGGTGTACACGGCCGCGTCCGCGGTCCGCTGGCTCACCGACCTGGGGGTCATCGAGGGCGCCGCCGACCTCGACGCGGTGGGCGGCACGGTGCCCGACAGCGGCGGGGTCACCTTCGTCCCGGCCCTCGCCGGGCTCGCGGCCCCCTGGTGGCGGGGTGACCTGCGGGGCTCCCTCACGGGCCTGGGCCTCGACACCGGCCCCGGGCATCTGGTGCGAGCACTCTGCGACGGCCTGGCCGCACAGGTCGTCCTGCTCGCCGAAGCAGCCGCCACGGACCTCGGCTCGCCCCTGGACGTCCTGCGCGTCGACGGCGGCCTCACCCGCTCCGCCCTCCTCATGCAGACCCAGGCCGACCTGCTGCAACGCCCCGTGGAGGTGTCGGCACTGCCGGACGCGACCGCGCTGGGCGTGGGCACGCTGGCGCGGCTCGGTGCGGAACCCGGTCTCGAGGTGGCCGACGCGCTGCCGCACTGGAAGCCGGCCGCCGTGTACGAGCCGCGGATCTCGGCCCAGGAGGCGGGGGAGCGCATGAGCGGATTCCGGGCCGCGGTCGACATGCTGCTCCGGGAGGCGGACGGATGAGAGGGCGGCCGTCGGGCACGGGTGGTCCGTGGCGCCGTCGTGGCGGGTCGTGCAGTTCCCCGGCGTTGCTGTGCCCCTTCCCGGCCGGCGGACGCGCATGACGGGCCGTGCGCACGGCGCCGTCACCCGCCGGGGTCCCCTGCCCACACCGCCGTACGACGTCACCGTCGTCGGCGCCGGAGTGGTCGGCACAGCGATCGCCCGCTGCCTCGCCCGCCACCCCCACCTCCACATCGCCCTCGTGGAAGCGCAGGACGACGTCGGCCAGGGCACCTCGAAGGCCAACACCGCGATCCTGCACACCGGTTTCGACGCCACCCCCGGCACCCTGGAGGCACGCCTGGTCCGGGAGGGTTCACGACTGCTCGCCGCCTACGCGGCAGCGTCCGGCATCCCCGTCGAACCCGTCGGCGCCCTCCTCGTCGCCTGGGACGAACAGCAACTCGCCGCTCTGCCCCGCCTCGCGGAGAAGGCCGAGCGCAACGACTGCCACGACACCCGTCTGATCGGCTCCGAGGAGCTCTACGACCGTGAGCCGCACCTCGGCGTCGGTGCGCTCGGCGCTCTGCACGTCCCCGGCGAGAGCATCGTCTGCCCCTGGACGACGACCCTGGCGTACGCCACCCAGGCCGTCCGGCACGGAGTCGACCTCCACCTCAACACCCGTGTGGAACAGGTGAGTCGCCCGGACGGCACGCACCACCTGACGACGTCCCGGGGCACCCTGCGCACCCGTTGGCTCGTCAACGCCGCCGGACTGCACGCCGACACCCTCGACCGGGCCCTCGGCCACCACGACTTCACCGTCACCCCGCGCCGCGGCCAGCTCCTCGTCTTCGACAAGTTCGCCCGCGACCTCGTGCGGCACATCCTCCTGCCCGTCCCCACCGCCCTCGGCAAGGGCGTCCTGGTCGCCCCCACCGTGTACGGCAACGTCCTGCTCGGCCCCACCGCCGAGGACCTGGACGACAAGCGGGCCACCGGCTCCACCGCCGACGGCCTGGAAGGGCTCCGCGACAAGGGCCGCCGGATCCTCCCCGGCCTGCTCGACGAGGAGGTCACCGCCGTCTACGCCGGCCTGCGCGCGGCCACCGAACACGAGGACTACCGCATCTCGGCCCACCCCGAGCAGGCGTACGTCACCGTCGGCGGCATCCGCTCGACCGGACTGACCGCCTCGCTCGCCATCGCCGCGCACGTGAGGGACCTGCTCGCCGACACCGGCCTCGACCTCGGCCCCGCCGAGGAACTGGAACCGGTGCACATGCCCCACCTCGGCGGGATGTTCCCGCGCCCCTACCAGCGGCCCGAACTCATCGCCGCGGACCCGGAGTACGCCACCCTCGTCTGCCACTGCGAACGCGTGACCCGCGGCGAGATCCGCGACGCCCTCACCACCACGATCCCCCCGACCACTCTCGACGGCCTGCGCCGCCGAACCCGGGCCCGAGCGGGGCGCTGCCAGGGCTTCTACTGCGGGGCGGCGGTACGGGAGTTGTTCGAGAAGGTCCAACCCCCGGCGCCGCCCGACAAGGCCCGCTCATGACCGCCGTACGGCAGGTCGACGTCCTGATCGTCGGTGCCGGCCCCGCCGGGCTCGCGGCCGCCGCCCGCCTGGCCGCCGCCCAAGTGGGGCGGGTCGAGGTCCTGGAGCGTGAACAACAGGCCGGGGGAGTGCCGCGGCACTGTGTCCACGGCGGCTACGGCAGCCGGCTTCGCCCCCTGACCGGTCCCGCCTATGCCCGGCTCCTCGTCACCGCCGCCGAGGCCGCCGGAGCCGTCGTACGTACCGGCGTCACCGCCCTCGACTGGGCCGGCCCGGTGGCGCTGCGCACCGTCGGACCGCGCGGCCACGCGACGATCCGGGCACGGGCAGTCGTCCTGGCCACCGGCGCCCGGGAACGCCCCCGCTCCGCACGGCTGGTCCCCGGCACCCGCCCGGCCGGCGTCCTCACCACGGGCGAGCTCCAGCAGGCCGTGCACCTCCACGGGCAGCACATCGGCGAGCGCGCGGTCGTGGTGGGCGCCGAGGACGTCTCCTACGCGGCCGCCGCCACCGTACGGGCCGCCGGAACGGTGGTCGTCGCCATGGTCACTGAAGGGTCGCGCGCACAGACCGTGCCCCTGCGCGCCGCCGACGCCCGTCTCCGGCAAGGCATCCCGCTCCTGACCGGCACCACGGTCACCGAACTCCTCGGACACGGAAGGCTGTCGGGCGTCCGCGTACGGAACCGGGACGGCAGGACGGCAGTACTGCCCTGTGACACGGTCGTGTTCACCGGCGACTTCGTGCCCGAACACGAACTCGCCCGGCGCGGCGGTCTGACCCTGGACACCGGCACCCGGGGCCCGGCCGTCGACGGTTCGCTGCGCACCTCACGGCCCGGCGTGTTCGCGGTCGGCAGTGTGCTGCACCCGGTGGAGAGCGCGGCGACCGCGGCCCGGGAGGGGGCACACGTGGCCGGCGCCGTTCTGCAGGCCCTTGCCGGAGCCGAAGCCTCCGACGGTGTCCCCCTGCTGGTGGACCCACCCCTGCGCTGGATCGCCCCGAACCGCGTCACCCCGGCCGACCGCGGACTGCCGTACCTCCTGCGCACGACGGCCCCGCTGTACCGCCCGCTGCTCCACGTCACCCAGGACGGCCGCACGCTGTACCGCCAAGGCCTTCTCAGGGCGCTTCCGCATCGGACCCTCACCCTCGGCGCACGCTGGACACACCGCGTCGACCCCGGGGGCGGCCCCGTACGGGTACGGCTCACGGACCGGTGAACGACCCCGTGGCCGAGCCAGAAGGTCAGATCACCTTCAGCCGCACCAGCGCACCCAGCGTCACCGCCCCCGGTACCAGCGGGACCCAGACCGTGATGATCCGGTACGCGAGCACCGCCGCCGTGGCCACGGATGCCGGGCCGCCGGCCGCCACCAGCGCCACCACCAGGGCCGCCTCCACCGAGCCGACCCCGCCCGGCGTGGGTACCAGGGCCACCGCGCAGGTCGCCGCGAGGTACGCGAGGGCCACGTGCGCGGGCGGCACCGACAGCCCCAGCGCCTGCCCCACCGCGGCAAGGCCCGCCGCCTGGAGTGCCGGGAAGGCGAGCGAACCGCCCCACAGGGCCAGCGCCCGGGACGGCCGGGTGTGCACCGAGCGCGCCTCGCACAGCGCGGTCCGCAGGAAGGAGCCCACCGCCGTCCGCACCCGGCGGACACCGGCGAGGACGCCCACGGCCGCCACCAGCACCGCGCCCAGACCCAGCAGCAGCGGACCCACCGCGGTGTCGGGCAGCAGCGCGCCGAGCCGCAGCGCGTCCGGGAAGGCGATGAACAGCACGGTCAGCAGAGTGAGCCGGCCGATCGACTCCGCCAGCAGATACAGGGCCAGCGCGGCCGAGGCGCGGGTGAGCGGAACCCCGCACACGGTCATGAACCGCAGGTTGACCGCGCTCGCGCCGAGGCCCGTCGGCAGCAGATGGTTGGCCGCCCCGGCCGCGAACTGCGTGGCCAGCAGCCGCCGCCGGGGCAGCCGCTCCACGACGGCACCCTGCCGGGTGAAGGAGGCGGCCACCCACGTCAGACCGGTGGTGCCGACCGCGGCCACGAGCCACGGCCACTCGGCGTGGCGCAGCTGACCGAAGCCCTCCGCGAGCACGGAACGGTGCTGCACCGCCACGACGGTGACCAGCAGGAGCGGGACCAGACACAGGATCTGGCGGATACGGCGGACGGGGAGGCGCTGGAGAGGGCGTCCCTGGGGGAGTTCTACCGCTGTCACACCGGGAGAGGCTTTCCTCGCCCCGCCAACGGCGGGTTGCGGAAGCGGGGCCAGGGTCTTACGTACGGTCATCGAGTCCTTCCGGCGGAGGGAAAAGGGTCGGTCATTGACCTCAAGAACGCTTGAGGTCGTACGTTCTCTCCCATGAGCATGGAGACCACAGCCTGGACACAGCTGCACAGTGTCATGAACGCCGAGCAGGAACGCCGCCCGTTCGCCCGCGCGACGCTGCGCCGCATCGGCGCGTTCGCCCGACCGCACCGTACCCGTATCGCCCGCTTCGTCGTGCTCGGCGTGGCCACCGCGCTGCTCGCCGTGGCCACGCCCGTGCTGGCCGGCAAGGTCGTGGACGCGATCGTGTCGGGCGACGACGAGGGCAAGGTCGTACATCTGGCCCTGCTCATCGCCCTCATCGCGCTCGCGGAGGCGGCGCTCGGGATCCTCGCCAGGCGCCTGTCGGCCTCGCTCGGTGAGGGACTCATCCTCGATCTGCGCACGGCTGTGTTCGATCATGTGCAGCGCATGCCGGTCGCGTTCTTCACACGCACTCGTACGGGAGCGCTGGTCTCCCGTCTCAACAACGACGTCATCGGCGCCCAGCGCGCCTTCAGCAACACCCTGTCGGGCGTGGTCAGCAACCTGGTCACCCTGCTGCTGACCCTTGTGGTGATGCTCACCCTGTCCTGGCAGATCACCCTGCTCGCGCTCGCGCTGCTCCCGGTGTTCGTGATCCCCGCCCGGCGCATGGGCAGCAGGATGGCCCGGATGCAGCGGGAGGCGGCCACCCTGAACGCGGCCATGGGCACCAGGATGACCGAGCGCTTCTCCGCGCCCGGCGCCACCCTGGTCAAGCTCTTCGGCCGCCCGGAGCAGGAGTCCGTGGAATTCGCGGCCCGGGCCCGCCAGGTGGCGGACATCGGCGTCCGCACGGCCACGGCCCAGTCGGTGTTCATCACCGCCCTGACCCTGGTCTCCGCCCTGGCCCTCGCCCTGGTCTACGGCCTCGGCGGCTGGTTCGCCCTGCGTGGCAGCCTGGAACCGGGCGCCGTGGTCTCCCTCGCGCTGCTCCTGACCCGCATGTACGCCCCGCTCACCGCCCTGGCCGGCGCCCGTGTCGAGGTGATGAGCGCGCTGGTGAGCTTCGAGCGGGTCTTCGAGGTACTGGACCTGAAGCCGCTGATCGCGGAGAAGCCGGACGCCCGTGAGGTACCCGAGGGACCGGTGGCCGTGGAGTTCTCGGACGTCCGCTTCGGCTATCCGTCCGCCGACAAGGTCTCCCTGGCCTCCCTGGAGGAGGTCGCCTCACTCGACACCCGCGGCGGCGCCGAGGTCCTGCACGGCGTCTCCTTCCGCGCCGAACCCGGCCAGACCGTCGCACTCGTCGGCTCGTCCGGCGCCGGCAAGTCGACCGTCGCACAGCTGCTGCCGCGGCTCTACGACGTCGACGAGGGCGCCGTCCGCATCGGCGGTGTGGATGTCCGCGACCTGACCGCCGGTTCCCTCCGGGCCACCCTCGGCATGGTCACCCAGGACGGACACCTCTTCCACGACACCGTCCGCGCGAACCTGCTGCTGGCCCGCCCGGAGGCGACCGAGACGGAGCTGTGGGACGCCCTGAGCCGCTCCCGCCTGGAGGCGCTCGTACGGTCCCTGCCGGACGGACTCGACACCGTGGTCGGCGAACGCGGCTACCGGCTCTCCGGCGGCGAACGCCAGCGCATGACCATCGCCCGCCTCCTGCTGGCCCGCCAGCGCGTCGTCATCCTCGACGAGGCCACCGCGCATCTGGACAACACCTCGGAGGCGGCCGTCCAGGAGGCGCTCACGGAGGCGCTGGAGGGCAGGACGGCGATCGTGATCGCCCACCGCCTGTCCACCATCCGCACGGCCGACCTGATCCTGGTGGTCGAGGACGGGCGGATCGCGGAGCGGGGCACGCACGAGGAGCTCCTCGCCCTCGACGGCCGGTACTCCGAGCTCTACCGGACCCAGTTCACCTCGCACGGTGAAGGGGCGACGCAGACCAGCGCGGCGTAGCCGCGGGAAACGTCGAGCACCTGACTCCTGAGCCGCGGCCGTCACTGCCGAAGCCACAGCCCAGGGTCGTTCTGCCGGACAGGGCGGAGCCGGTCAGCCGTCCTTGCCCATGGCCTTGCGTACGGCGTCCCGGGTGCGGTCGACCAGGGCGGCGACCGGCCCCAGGGCCATGTTCTTGACCGCCGACTCGGTCCCGGGGTGCGGGTGGGTCGGGGCCACGGCCTCGGCCGCCTTCAGGGCGGTGGACATGGAGGCCAGGCGTGCCTTGTCCGCGTGGCGGCGGATGTGGTTGAACTCGTACCGCTCCTCGGCGCGGGCGTGTTTCATCACGTCCAGGCGCAGCGTCTGGAGCTCGGGCAGGAACTTGGGGTCGTCGGTGTCCATCCCGTCGAGCCGCGACAGCAGTTCCTTCGCCTCCCGCTCCTCGGCCAGCCGCTCGTCCGCCACCTTCGCGCCGTCCGGCACGGAGGAGCGGGTGAAGGGACGGATGACCTCCTCCTCGGCCGTCTCGTGCACGGCGAGAAGCTGGACCAGGTTCCGGAAGGCCGCCCGGCGCTCGTCCCCGGCCGTCCGCTCCACCTCGTCGAAGAGGTTGCGGATGTCACCGTGCTGACGCATCAGCAGGGCCACGACATCGGCGTCGCTCGCCGCGATCCCGGCCATGTCAGCTCCTCTCCCGGGAGGCGAAGTCGGGGTGCTCACCCTCCGTCTCGATGCGGTACTCGCGGCCGAACAGCTCCCGGTGCTGGGCCATCACCCGCTCGCTGGGCGGCTCCTCGCCCCCGTGAATCTGCTCCTGCATCTTCTCGAACCGCTCGTGGGCGTCCCGGACATAGCCGGTGCCCAGGGTCGTCAGATCCATCTGGGTGTCCAGCAGACCCCGTACGAACTGCTTGTTCTCCTCGAAGGTCAGCATGTTCGGCAGCTCCGGAGCGAGGATCTCCTGGGGCTCACGGCCGTCGTGACGGCGCATCAGATCGCAGGCGATCCGCAGGTGTTCGAGCTCCATGTTCAGGTGCAGCTCCCAGATCGCCTTCACCTTGGGATCGGGCTCCTGCTCCATGAAGGAGTGGTAGAGGTAGCACTCGTTGTACTCGTGGGTGACGAGCTGCTCCCACCACGACTCTCCCGGGTCGACCAGGGACTCGTAGTGGGTGACGTGCTCCTCCTCGATCAGCCCGATCTCCTGGTACAGCTGGCGGGCGATCGGCTCCATGTACTGGGGGCCGACGTTCATGTAGAAGTTCATGGTCTGCTGCTCGGCCGCCATGATGGTCAGCGCGTGCAGCCGGGAGAGCGGGTTGACCGTCGTACGGTCGTAGGGCTCGCGCACGTTGTCGGCCGGGTTGCGGTGGTGGAACTTGGTCGGCCGGCCCGGCATCACCTCCGTGAGCCCCTCGACGATCGACTCCGCCTTGCGGTGCTCGATCATCTCGTAGAGGTTGGCGTAGCGGTACAGGTGGTCGAAGTCCTCCAGGACGCCGAACTCGTACGCCTGCCTCAGATACGGGTCGGGCTCGTGGCGGGCGATCCAGCCGGTGAGGTCGACCGCCACCTGCTCGTAGGAGATGGTCGTCTCCAGAACCGAGGCGAGGCCGGGCAGCAGCCAGTTGACCACCTTCTGCTGCTGTTGCTCGATGTACCGGACCTCCGCCAGCTGCCGCTTGACGTCGAGGTCGGGACAGTGACGGGCGAACTGGTGGCTGAACAGGATCGCCTCGACCTCGATGCCGTTCATCGCGATGATGCGGCACTTGGTGTACGGGTCACCGTGGTCGGGGTCGACGGGCTCGACGTCGAGCTCACGCCAGTTGCGCAACTGGCGGTCCAGAGGGATTCCTTGGTGTTCCAGGGGGTTGAAGCCCATGAGGGTCTCCTAGGCTGTTGGCCGGAACAGAGCCGCGCGAGTACCCGTGCCGCTGCGGTGTAACCAAACGGTGAAGGCCGTGGTGGAACGGAATCAGCCAGACGGACGAGGGCGTGGACCGACGAGGGCGGTCCGCGCCGACGACGTCAGGTCGACGAACTCGTCTCCGCCGTGCGCGTCGACGCCGGTTCCCGCCGGGTCGTGGGAAACAACAGCGTCGTCGCGACCCTCGCATGCAGCGAGTCCAACGTCTTGATCTGCCCCACCGCCCTGCGCAGCAACTCCTCCAGCCGGTCGGCGTCCAGACGCGAGTCCTGTGCCGACGCGGCGAGCAGCCCGCGCCACAGCGAGGCCTTGCCCTGCGCTCCCAGCCGCAGCGCTTCGAGCTCGACCAGCAGGGCGAGGCCGGAGCGGCGCAGCAGGCGGCCGTTGGGCTTCAGCCGCGCGGCCTTCTCGCCCAGCCACGCCCCGTACGTCTTGTAGCGCCTGACGGGGACGTCGAGATCGGCGAGAAGGCGTACCAGGGCCTGCCGGTCCTGGGAGATCTCCTTCCGCAGGCTCTCCAGGGTCTCCCCATGGGGCGAGCCGTGGTGCTCCTGTGCCATGCGACGGGCCAGTTCGACGCCCGCCGTCGCGCCGGCCAGATGGTCGTTGAGGTAGATCACCAGCCGCTTCTGCCGCGTCGGACCGTCGAGCGGGGGCCGTGCCGTCGTGTTCATGATTCCCCTCCGGTTGCGGGAGTCCTGTGACGGCCTCCGAGTGCCCCGGCTGGGCCGGTCCACCACCTCGTCCTCGCATCCCCGGCGCCGACGGCGGGCCCGGGCCCGCCCGGCACCGGCGTACCAGGCCACCCCCATCAGAACGGCCAGCCCCGCTTCCGCGAGGTCGCCGCCGTAGTACATCCACTGGGCACCGAGACGCAGGTCGGCGGTGGTGAAGGCGGTGCCGGGCGGCGGCCGGGAGTAGAGAGTGCGGGCCAGCACCGCGTGCGCGGTACCGGCGGCCAGAACGGTCGCGCCGCGCACGCAGAGACTCCAGCGGCGGCGTACCGGATCGAGCCCGCACACCGCGAAGGTGAACAGCAGTCCCGCCGCCGCCATGTGCACCTGTACCGCGCTGTGCAGCAGCGGCCGGTGCGCCGTCGCCGCGAACAACTCCGTGCGGTACAGCAGCCACAGCCCGCCGACGTCCAGTACGGCCGCCAGGGGAGGGAAGAGCACCAGAGCGACGGCACCGGAGTGCGCGACGGCCACCAGGCGTCGCCGTACCCCGCCAGGGGCGAGGGCGCGCAGGGCGAGGGTGAGGGGATGTGCCGCGACGAACAGCAGGGGGGCCACCATGGCGACGACAAGGTGCCGTACCACGTGCTGGGTGAACGGCCCGCCCCACGGGTCGCCCACTGTCGCCCAGGCCATGCCCAGGCCTCCCGCCGCGAACGAGCCGTCCCGGGCCAGGGGCCAGGAGTCCCCACGCCGCCGCAGCCGTCCCGCCGCCGCCAGATAGCCGACGGTCACCAGCAGCACGGCCGCGCCGACGACCAGTTCGGCCGGTCCCGGACCCGCCGGCCCCGGGTGCACGTGCGCGGGAGTCATCCCGGTGGTTCGCCCTGGCCGTGCCGCCGCGCCGCTCGCACGGCGAGGCCCGCGCCGATGAGCAGCAGGACCAGACCGGCGAGGTTCCAGGCCAGGTCATAGGGGGTGACGTCCACGCCGTAGCGGATCTGGTGCAGGCGCAGCAGCTTGTGGTCCACGATGCCGTCGAACAGCTGGAAGGCGCCCATGCCGAGGAAGAGGCCCGCCCAGGCGTGGGGCGCGGCGAGGGAGCCGCGGCGGCGCAGATCGGCGTAGAGGAAGAACCCGGCGCACAGGGCGAGCAGTTCGGCGGTGTGCAGGAGTCCGTCGGAGAGCAGGCCCGCACTCGTGGTGGCGCGGTCGTAGAAGTGGTGCCAGCCCAGGAGCTGGTGGAAGACGATCTCGTCGACGGCCGCTGTCACCGCCGCCCCGATCAGCGCGCACACCGCCATCGACCTGCGCGGATCGACGCGGGAGACGGGGGCGCTGTCCGGCCGGTCGGAGGTCCTCGTGGGTCTCATGGGCTCCGCCCTCCTCAGGGCCGTTGACCCTCGTGTCCCGGGGCGTCGATGGCGTCGCGCCTGCCGGAGTGCTGTTTCTGGTCGTGTCGGGCGATCTCGGGGTGGTGCAGGTCGAAGGCGGGGGATTCGGAGCGGATGCGGGGCAGGGCGGTGAAGTTGTGGCGTGGCGG
>NZ_JBIWLX010000012.1:0-96922 GCF_044766405.1 Streptomyces sp. NPDC102270
CCGAACAGCGCCCGCTCCCGCTCCACCAGCAGCGGCAACGTCTCCGACGCCGTGATCAACTCCCGCAGCGGATGGCGGGCGAGCACCGCGTCCACCTCGGGCGTCAGCGCTGCGGCGAGGCGGGCGGCGGCCGGCCGGGTCTCGTCGCGGAGGGCGCGGACGGCCGCGAGGATCACGCCGCCCCGGCCGTCTTCGGGGACTCCGGCCGCGGCTCGTTCGTAGAGCCGGGCGCCCTCCTCCAGGACCAGTTCGGTGTCCATGCCGGCCGGGATCTTGATCTGGGCGTGGTGGCGCCAGGTGGTGATCGGGTCGCCCCAGGCCTCGACGGTGAAGGTCCACAGTCCGGGTGCCCCGGCGGTGACGGTGGCGCCCCAGCGGTCGGTGCCTGGGGTGAGTTCCCGCATGGGGGTCCAGGGTCCGGCGCGGTCTTCCGGATCCCTCAGTACGACATTGGCGGCGACCGCGTCATGACCCTCACGGAACACGGTGGCCGAGATCTCGAACGTCTCGCCGGTGACCGCCTTGGCGGGCCGGCGTCCTCGCTGGACGACCGGGCGGACGTCGAGGACGGGTATGCGGCCGACGGCCGTAGCCGGTCCCGCCTCCGTGGAGGGTCGCTCCTGGGGCGGTGGTCCGGGGTCGACGGGGCGTGTGCTGGACGTCAGGGGTGCTGACTGGTGGTGCGTGGCGGGCATGACCGCTCCTGTCCGCGTCAACTTCGGGTGGGCGGATGGATGTGGGAGGGGGTCCTGAGGCGTCTACCGCAGGAGCCTTCCCACCCTATTCGGGTGAGCAATCCGGCACTTTGCTAACTACTCACGCGTATGTCTTTACACAAAACCGGCCCCGTTCTGGCCGAACGGGGCCGACTTGCGGACGCCTTCCCCTAGGAACCGGGCACCTGAAGGAGTTTGTCCGGTGAACCGGCCCCCCGACCGGACACCGTCCCGGAGGCTGCCAGTTTGACCAACGCTTTGCCGACCTGGGCCGGAGTGGCCCTCGGATGGTCGGCCAGGTAGAGCGCGGCCGCGCCCGCCGCGTGCGGGGTGGCCATCGACGTACCCGAGTAGGTCGCCCTGGCGGTGTCACCGCTGATGCCCGCAGAGGTGATCGATACACCTGGTGCGAACAGATCGAGAGCCGATCCGTAATTGGAGAAACCCGCCCGCGCGTCCGTCGGGTCGGTCGCGCCGACCGTGATCGCCTGGGGCACGTCGGCGGGGGAGTACAGCCCGGCCGACCGTCCGTCGTTGCCCGCGGCGACCGTGTAGGTCACCCCGGACGCGATGGAGGTGCGGACGGCGGTGTCGAGCTGGGCGCTGTGGTGACCGGCCAGGCTGAGGTTGGCGACCGCCGGCTTGCGCGCATGCTTCGTCACCCAGTCGATACCCGCGATGACCTGGGCTGTCGTGCCCGATCCGGTGCTGTCGAGGACGCGTACGGCGACCACCTCGGCCCGTTTCGCGACGCCGTATCCGGTGCCGGCGACGGTGGCCGCGACATGGGTGCCGTGGCCGTTGCCGTCGCCCGCCGAGCGGTCGCCCCCGACGAAGTCCCAGCCGTAGGAGGCCCGGCCCCCGAAGTCCTTGTGGGAGATCCGGATGCCGGTGTCGATCACGTACACCGTCGTCCCGGCGCCCGCGGACCGCGGCCAGGTGTAGGACCTGTCAGGCGGCGCCTTCGGCTGGTCCAGGCGGTCGAGACCCCAGGACGGCGGGTTCCTCTGGGTGCCCTCCAGGGTCACCCGGGTGTCCTGGACGACCGAGGCGACCCGTGGGTCCGCCGCCAGCCGCCCGGCCCGTCTCTCGTCGGTCCGCACGGCGTAGCCGTTGAGCACCGCGCCATAGGTATGGCTGATTTTCGCCCCGTACTTCTCGGCGATGTCCTTTCCGGCCACCGACCGGGCCTGCGTTCCCCCCTTGAGTGTCACCAGGTAACTCCCGCTGACGGAACCGGGCTCTCCGGCGCCGAGTATCCGCCCCTCCGGTGCGGCGTGCGCGGGCGGGGTGATGGCCGAAAGTGCGGCGGCACAGCTCACCGCGGTCAGGCCCCCCACCCAGCGCAGACGCCGATTGCGCGTCCGTGCCATGACTTGAGTTCCCCTCCTCACCTCGGCGTACGGCAGCCGCGGCAGGCCGGGTGGACCCGGCGCCGGGCGGTACGCCATGGGGCAGCCTCTCGTGCGGTGTGAAGTACCACAAGGACGCCTACGGGGGTGTAATCGGCCATATCCGCTATGGGAGGACGTGGGGAGGTTGCGGCGATTTCCGGACTGTTCGATCCGGGAGGGCTTGAGGGCGACACGGCCTTCTGCTGTGAACCGCGCCGTGGTGACGACACCCTCCGCACGGATACCGTCAAGGCTGAAGACGGGACGCACACCGCCGTGTGTCCCACTCCGCTCCGCTCGCCGAGGTGGAATGTGAAGGCGATCCGTCGATTCACCGTCCGACCCGTACTCCCCGATGCCCTGCGGCCCCTGAGCGATCTGGCGCGCAATCTGCGCTGGTCCTGGCACGCGGAGACCCGTGATCTCTTCCAGTCCGTCGATCCGGAGCGCTGGGCCGCTTCGGGCGGTGATCCCGTACGGCTGCTCGGCAGCGTGCGCCCCGCCCGGCTCGCCGAACTCGCCGAGGACCGCCGTTTCCTGCGCCGGCTCACCGCGGCCGCCGACGATCTCCACGACTACGTCACCGGTGAGCGCTGGTATCAGGCCCACACCGGTGAACTCCCGGCCGCCGTCGCCTACTTCTCGCCCGAGTTCGGCGTCACGGCCGCCCTGCCGCAGTACTCCGGCGGTCTGGGCATCCTGGCGGGCGACCATCTGAAGGCCGCCAGCGACCTGGGCGTACCGCTGATCGGCGTGGGTCTGCTGTACCGCCACGGCTACTTCCGCCAGACCCTGTCCCGGGACGGCTGGCAGCAGGAGCACTATCCGGTCCTGGACCCCAACGAGCTGCCGGTGGCGCTGCTGAGGGAGGCCGACGGCACCCCGGCCCAGGTGTCGCTGGCCCTGCCCGGCGGCAAGCAGCTGCACGCCCGGATCTGGCTCGCCCAGGTCGGCCGCGTGCCCCTGCTGATGCTGGACTCCGACGTCGAGGAGAACGACCTCGGCGAACGCGGGGTGACCGACCGGTTGTACGGCGGCGGCAGCGAACACCGGCTGCTCCAGGAGATGCTGCTCGGCATAGGGGGCGTCCGGGCCGTACGGACGTACTGCCGGCTGACCGGGCATGTCGACCCCGAGGTCTTCCACACCAACGAGGGGCACGCCGGATTCCTCGGTCTGGAGCGGATCGCCGAACTCTGCGACCAGGGGCTGGACTTCGACGCCGGTCTGGAGGCGGTCCGCGCGGGGACCGTGTTCACCACGCACACCCCCGTCCCGGCCGGCATCGACCGCTTCGACCGTGAACTGGTCGCCCGGCACTTCGGCCCGGACGCCGAACTCCCGCGCATGGACGTGGGCCGCATTCTGGCGCTGGGCATGGAGACCTACCCGGGCGGCGAACCCAACCTCTTCAACATGGCCGTGATGGGTCTGCGCCTCGCCCAACGCGCCAACGGCGTCTCGCTGTTGCACGGGCAGGTCAGCCGGGAGATGTTCTCCGGACTCTGGCCGGGATTCGACCCCGAGGAGGTGCCGATCACCTCCGTGACCAACGGGGTGCATGCCCCGACCTGGGTCGCGCCCGAGGTGTTCCGGCTCGGTGCCCGGCAGATCGGCGCCCAGCGCACCGAGGACGCGATGACCGTCGGCGGCTCGGACCGCTGGGACGCCGTGGGAGACATCCCCGACCAGGACGTCTGGGAGCTGCGCCGCTCGCTGCGGGAGCAGCTGGTGATGGAGGTACGGGACCGGCTGCGCGCGTCCTGGCGTCAACGCGGCGCCGGTACAGCGGAGTTGGGTTGGATCGACGGCGTCCTCGACCCCGATGTGCTGACCATCGGATTCGCGCGCCGTGTCCCGTCGTACAAGCGGCTGACCCTCATGCTGCGGGACCGCGACCGTCTGATGGACCTGCTCCTGCACCCCGAGCGCCCGATCCAGATCGTGGTGGCGGGCAAGGCGCACCCGGCGGACGACGGCGGAAAGCGGCTCGTCCAGGAGCTGGTGCGGTTCTCCGACGACCCGCGGGTGCGCCACCGGATCGTGTTCCTGCCGGACTACGGCATGGCGATGGCGCAGAAGCTCTACCCGGGCTGCGACATCTGGCTCAACAACCCGCTGCGGCCGCTGGAGGCGTGCGGGACGAGCGGGATGAAGGCGGCACTCAACGGCTGTCTGAACCTGTCCGTCCTGGACGGCTGGTGGGACGAGTGGTTCCAGCCCGACTTCGGCTGGGCGATCCCGACCGCGGACGGCGTGGGGACCGACCCCGACCGCCGAGACGACATAGAGGCCGACGCCCTCTACGACCTCCTGGAACAGCGGGTGACACCCCGCTTCTACGAGCGCGGCCAGGGCGGCCTGCCCGACCGCTGGATCGAGATGGTCCGCCAGACGCTCACCCTGCTGGGCCCGAAGGTCCTGGCGGGCCGCATGGTCCGCGAGTACGTGGAACGGCTCTACGCCCCCGCGGCCGAGGCCCACCGCACGATGGTCCCGGACGCGGCGCGCGAACTGGCGGAGTGGAAGGCCAGGGTGCGGGCCGAGTGGCACGGGGTGACGGTCGACCACCTGGAGACCACGGCCGCGACGACCACGGCCGAACTCGGCACCACGCTGGGACTGCGGGTCCGTGTCGGTCTCGGCGCGCTCGGCCCGGACGACGTGGAGGTCCAGGCGGTCTCCGGCCGCGTGGACGAGGAGGACCGCATCGCGGACGCGGCGACGGTCCCGCTGAAGTCGGTGGGCGGCCCGGACCCGGACGGCCGCTGGGTCTACGAGGGCCCGCTGTCCCTGGACCGCACGGGCCCCTTCGGCTACACGGTCCGCATCCTGCCCTCGCATCGCCTGCTGGCGTCGGGCGCGGAGCTGGGAGTGGTGGCGGTGCCTTCGGAGGATGCGGTGGAGGGGGCCGGGGTGCTGCTGCGGTGAGCGGCGGGGGCGCGGGCCGGGCGGCTTCCGCTCAGCCCGCGTCCTCTCCGCCGCACAGCTTCCGCAGCACCGTCCCGCACTTGCGCGCGTACGCGTGCTGCAGGCCCCGGGTCGCCGGGCCGCCCGCCCTGGAGTACCACTTCGCGCCCCTGCTGAACGCCGACACCGTCAGCCACACGGTGCCGTCGCCCGTGCGGTCGACGACGAAGGACTCCTCGCCGCATTCGGGGTGGCCGGTCAGGGTGCCGTAGGCCCAGCCCGCGCGGCGGTGTTCCTCCAGCGTCCAGACCACCCGGCAGGGGGCCTTGATGACGCCGGCCAGGGTGACCGTCACGTCCACGTCCGGGGCCGCGCGGTCCGCGGTGGCGTCTATGCCGACGCCGAGGGCGCGGTGCATCTCCCAGGTCAGGACCGCCTCGGAGGCCTTCCGGAAGACGTCGTGGCCCTCGCCTATGCGCGTGCGGACATGCAGGGGGTGGAAGCCGGGCGGGCAGAATCCGCTCCGCCGGGTCGCGCCGACGTCGTCGTAGGTGAAGGACATGGGACCCAAGAGTAGGGCGGCACCCGGAAATGCCTTCGTTCCGGGTACCGCCCGTCGTGTCTCTCGTGGAGCTAGCTCACGTTGACCGCGGACCAGGCCGCGGCCACCGCCTTGTACTCGGTGCTGGTCGAGCCGTACAGGGCGGACGCCGCGGAGAGCGTGCCCGTGCGGGCCGACTTGTAGTTGGTCGTCGACGTGAAGTACGTCGTCAGCGCCTTGTACCAGATCTGCAGCGCCTTGGCGCGGCCGATGCCGGTGACCGTGGAGCCGTTGGACGTCGGCGAGTTGTAGGAGACGCCGTTGATCGTCTTGGCGCCGCTGCCCTCCGAGAGGAGGTAGAAGAAGTGGTTCGCCACGCCCGACGAGTAGTGGACGTCCAGGTTGCCGACGGAGGAGGACCAGGAGTCCGCCGAGCCGCCGTCCTTGCTGGGCTTGTCCATGTAGCGCAGCGGGGTGCCGTCGCCGTTGATGTCGATCTCCTCGCCGATGAGGTAGTCACCGACGTCGTTGGAGTTGGCCGCGTAGAACTCGACACCCGTGCCGAAGATGTCCGAGGTCGCCTCGTTGAGGCCACCGGACTCGCCGGAGTAGTTCAGGCCCGCCGTGTTCGAGGTGACGCCGTGGCTCATCTCGTGGCCGGCCACGTCCAGCGAGGTCAGCGGGCTGACGTTGCCCGACCCGTCGCCGTACGTCATGCAGAAGCAGCTGTCGTCCCAGAACGCGTTCACGTACTGGTTGCCGTAGTGCACGCGGGAGTACGCGCCGACGCCGTTGTTCTTGATGCCGCTGCGGCCGAACGTGGACTTGTAGAAGTCCCACGTCTCCTGGGCGCCGTAGGTGGCGTCCACGGCCGCGGTCTGGTCGGCGGTGGAGCTGGAGGCCGCGCCGGTGCCCCACACGTTGTCGGCGTCCGTGAACAGCGTGCCCGCCGACGAGCTGGTGCCGTGCGACTTGTTGTACGTCTTGTGGCTGCCGCGCGTGGCGTCCGTGAGGTTGTACGTCGAGCCGGACTGCGTGGTGCTGAGGCTGACCGTGCCCGAGTACAGGCTCTTGCCGGTGCCGGTCGCGTTCTCGATGCCCTGGTACTCGTAGAGCTTCTTGCCGGTGGCGGCGTCCGTGATGACGTGCAGCTGGTTCGGGGTGCCGTCGTCCTGGAAGCCGCCGACGATCGTCTCGTAGGCGAGGACGGGGGTGCCCGAGCCGGCCCAGATCACCTTGCGCGCGCCGTCGGCCGCGGCCTTGTCCGAACCCGCGGCCTTCGCGGCGGTCAGGGCCTGCGTCTCGGCCTTGGCGACGGTGACCTTGGGGGTCAGCGAGGCGACCTTGATGGTGGCCTTCGTCGCCTTGGAGACGCCCTCGGTCGCACCGGACTTCGACTCATGGACGACCAGGTCGCCGCCGAGGACGGGCAGACCGTCGTAGGTGCGCTCGTAGCGGGTGTGGACCGTGCCGTCGGCGTCTCTCACGACGTCCTTGACGACCAGCTTCTCCTTGGCGCCGAGGCCTATCTCCTGGGCCGTGGTGCCGGCGTCGGCCTGCTGCTCCTTGATGAGGGAGGTGCGCGCGGCCGCGGACAGCTGGACCGGGGCGCCCGCGAGGGTGGCCTTGCCGGTGCCTTCGGCCGGGGTCACGGCGGCGGCACTGCCGGTGGTCAGGCCGGTGGTGAGCAGGGCTCCGGCCGCCACGGCGGTGGCGATGGCCAGAGTGGTCCGCTTGTGACGCGCGTAGAGGGGGGTCACACAAGCTCCTTCGTGGGGGAGCCCGGACGGCGTGGGGTTGCCCTCCGGGGTGGTTGTGAAGTTGTGCGGCGGTTGTGAGGAAGCGTGGCATCAAGGCGCGTACATGTCATGACCCCCAAGTGATGTTGGCTGAAAGTCGACGGCTGGATGAACATTGCAGGCATGTAAACCGCGTTGACCTGGGCAAAGCCCCAACAAGCCATCAGTCATGGGAAGGTAAAAAGAGGGCGCCGCCCCGGGGATTCGAACCACCGGGACGGCGCCCTGACTTGAGGGTCGCGGACCTACGGGAAGGTCAGCTTCCAGCCGTTGATGTAGCCGGTGTCCTGGGCCGCGTTGTCCTGGACCCGCAACTGCCAGGTCCCGTTGGCGACCTCGGAGGACGCGTTCACCGTGTACGTGGTGTTGAGGTTGTCGGTGCTGCCACCGGTGCCGTACGCCTTGAGCGTGTACGCCGTGCCGTCGGGGGCGATCAGCTGCACCTGGAGGTCACCGATGTAGGTGTGCACGATGTCGACCGAGACCGCGAGGTTCGAGGGCGCGTTGCCCGTACGCCCTGAGACGGTGATAGGCGAATTGACCGCCGCCCCGTTGTCCGGAATCGATACGTCGGTGGTCGACTCGAACGAGGTGCCGCCACCGCCGCCACCGCCGGGACGCGAGCCGACCGCCACGCCCGCCCAGGCGTTCGCCACGGCCGTGTACTCGGCGCTCGTCGTGCCGTACAGCTCACCGGCCGCCGCGAGGGTGCCGGTGCGGGCCGCCGCGTAGTTGGTCGTGGAGGTGAACTTGGTGGTCAGCGCGCGGAACCAGATCTTCTCCGCCTTGTCCCGGCCGATGCCGGTGACCGGGAGGCCGTCCGAGGTCGGGGAGTTGTAGGTGACACCGTTGATGGTCTTGGTGCCGCTGCCCTCCGACAGGAGGTAGAAGAAGTGGTTCGCGGGGCCGGACGAGTAGTGGACGTCCACCGACCCGATCCCCGAGTACCAGCTGTCCTTGGACGCGCCGTCCTTGCTCGGCTTGTCCATGTAGCGCAGCGGGGTGCCGTCGCCGTTGATGTTGATCTTCTCGCCGATGAGGTAGTCACCGACGTCGGAGGAGTTGTTGGCGTAGAACTCGACGGCCGTGCCGAAGATGTCGGAGGTCGCCTCGTTCAGCCCGCCGGACTCACCCGAGTAGTTGAGCCCGGCGGTGTTCGAAGTGACGCCGTGGGTCATCTCGTGACCGGCCACGTCGATCGCCGTCAGCGGGTGGGTGTTGCCCGACCCGTCGCCGTACGTCATGCAGAAGCAGCTGTCGTCCCAGAACGCGTTGACGTAGTTGTTGCCGTAGTGGGCCCGGGAGTACGCGCCCACCCCGTCACCGCGGATACCCGAACGCCCCTGCACGTTCTTGTAGTAGTCCCACGTGAGCGCGGCACCGTAGTGCGCGTCCGCGCCGGCCGTCTCCGTGTTGGAGGCGCTGCCGTTGCCCCAGACGTCGTCCGGCCCCGAGAACAGGGTGCCGGTGCCGGAGGTGCCGTGGTTGAGGTTGTACGTCTTGTGGCCGCCGCGCGCCCCGTCGGTGAGGGTGTACGTCGACCCGGACTGCGTGGTGCCGAGGGTGACCGTGCCGCTGTACATGGTGGTGCCGGTGCCGGTCTCGATGCCCTGGTACTCGTAGAGCTTCGCGCCGGTCGCCGCGTCCGTGACGACGTGCAGTTCGTTCGGCGTGCCGTCCTCCTGGAGGCCGCCGACGACCGTCTCGTACGCCAGGGTCGGGGTGCCGTTGCCGGCCCAGATCACCTTGCGCGGGGCGCGGTGGGTGTCGGCCTTGTCGGCGCCGGCTGCCTTCGCGAGCGTGAGCGCCTGCTTCTCGGCCTTGGCGGCGGGCAGGGCCGCGGTCGTGGTGGCCGGCTTGATGGCCTTGGCGGTCGCCTTGACGACACCCTCGGTCGCACCGGACTTCGCCGTCTCCACGACGAGGTCGCCGCCGAGGACCGGCAGACCGTCGTAGGTGCGCTCGTAGCGGGTGTGGAGCGTGCCGTTGCCGTCCTTGACGACGTCACGGACGACCAGCTTCTCCTTGGCGCCGAGGCCGAGGTCCTTGGCGGTGACCGCCTTGGTGGCGTTCGCCTCGCGTATCAGCTCGGCGCGCTGGGCGGGGGTGAGCTTGAGGGACTCGGCGCCCGGGATCACCTTGCTCGCGGCCGACGGTGCCTTCGCCGGGGCTGCGGTGGCGGCGCCCGACTGGACGGCCGCGGCGATCAGGGCGGACACACCGACGAGGGCCACGGCGGCGGCCTTGCGGTGCAGGGTGTGGGGGGTGCGTCTGTGGGAGGACCTGTCTCTCAACACTGACTCCTTCTGCGCGGCCGCGGATCACGCGGCCAGGGGAGACCGGACGGTGGGTCGACCGTCCGGGCGGTACGCGGAACGAGGTGCAGGCGGCCGAGGATCGGAACACAGCGAGACGTCTGTGAGGTTGCTGTGAGGCGGCCGTGGGAAGAGTGGCACCGGAAAGCCCGTACTGTCAGGAGCGCGTCAGGAAGTTGGCCAAAAACGGTTCGTTGTCCGGTAGTTCATGTTCGATATACGGTCCCGTGGGATCAGCTCCCGTCCGGCCCTCCGTGCCACGACCCCCACAGCGCCGCGTACGCCCCGTCCGCCGCCACCAGCTCCTCATGCGTGCCGAGCTCGGTCAGCCTGCCGTTCTCCATCACCGCCACCCGGTCCGCGTCGTGCGCGGTGTGCAGCCGGTGCGCGATCGCGATGACCGTGCGCCCTTCGAGTACGGCGCCCAGGGCACGCTCGGTGTGGCGCGCGGTGGTGGGATCGAGGAGCGCGGTCGCCTCGTCGAGGATCAGTGTGTGCGGGTCCGCCAGCACCACCCGGGCCAGGGCCAGTTGCTGCGCCTGCGAGCCGTCCGTACGGTGACCGTCCTGGCCGAGCGCGGTGTCGAGCCCATCGGGCAGCTCCCGCACCCAGCCGTCGGCCCCTACGGCGGTCAGGGCGGCCCACAACTCCTCGTCCCCGGCGCCGGGTTCGGCGATGAGGAGGTTGTCGCGGACCGTGCCCAGGAAGATGTGGTGCTCCTGGGTGACCAGGACGACCTGGCGGCGCAGCTGCTCCGGGCCCAGGCCCACGACGGGGACCCCGCCGACGGTCACCGATCCGGAAGTCGGCGCGTCGACGCCCGCGAGCAGCCTGCTCAGGGTGGTCTTCCCGGCGCCGGACGGGCCGACCACCGCGAGCCGTTCACCGGGGCGCACGGTCAGGTCGACGCCGTGCAGGACCTCGCCGCCGCGGCCGTAGGAGTAGCGCACGCCGGTCACGTCGATGCGGTCGTCGGCGGGGACGGGGGAGTCCTCGGAGTCGGCCCGCGGGGCCGCGGCGAGACCCTCGACGCGGGCGAACGAGGCGCCGCTGGACTGGAGTTGCTCGATTCGTATGAGGATCTGGTCGAGCGGAGTGACCAGTTGCTGCAGATACAGGGCCGCCGCCACGACCGAGCCCAGGCTCAGCACGCCCCGCGCGTGCAGCATTCCGCCGACCAGGAGCACACCGGCCACGGGCAGGATGTACGCCACCTCCACCACCGGGAAGAACACACTGCGCAGGTAGAGGGTGTACAGCCGGGTGCGGCGGGACGTGTCGAGGGCCTCCCGGCTCGCCCGGACACGCCGCTCCTCGACACGCAGCGCCTCGACCGTGCGGGCACCGGACGCGGTGGCCGCGAGGATCTCGGCGACGTCGGAGGTGGCCTCGCCCTCGGCCAGATAGCCGTCCCTGGCCCGGCGCAGATACCAGCGCAGGACGAACCAGATGGGCAGCAGACCGAACACGCCGACCGCGCCGAGCAGCGGGTCCAGGACGAACACCGCGGCGAGCAGGAACACGAACTGCACGGAGTTGATGAGCAGTTCGGGGCCCGCGTCGCGGAGCGTGGTGCCGACGGTGGCGACATCGGCGGTGCCGCGGGCGGTCAGGTCACCGGTGCCGGCGCGTTCCACGACGGAGGCGGGCAGGGCGAGCGTACGGTCCACGAACTCCTCGCGGACCCGGGCCAGGGTGCGTTCGCCGAAGCGGTGGCCGACATAGCGGGCCCAGCGGGCCAGCAGGAGCTGGGTGCCCGCGCATCCCACGAGGACGAGGGAGAGCCGGTCCACCGCGGCCACACCCTCACCTGCGCGCACCTCGTCGATGATCCGGCCGAGCAGCCACGGACCGGCGAGGCCGGTGACGGCGGCGAGCGCGTTCAGGGCGAGTACGGCGGTGAAGGCGCGGGCATCCTTGCGGATCAGCCGGGCGGACGCGCGCCGTACGGTGGCCTGGTCGGCGACCGGCAGATGGCCCCTGCTCACTTCATGACCTCCACGTCCCGGGCGACCAGGGCGCGGTATCCCGGTTCCGTCGCGAGCAGTTGCTGATGGGTGCCGGTCGCCGCGAGTTTGCCGTCGACCAGGTACAGGACGGTGTCGGCGTGGTCGAGGACGAGGGGCGAGGTGGTGGTGACGGCCGTGGTGCGGCCTTCGCGGGCCTCGCGCAGGCGCTCGGCCACGAGGGCTTCCGTGTGGGCGTCCAGGGCGGAGGTGGGTTCGGTGGCGAGCAGGACCTGCGGGTCGGCGAGCAGGGCCCTCACCAGCCGGACGCGTTGGCGCTGGCCGCCCGAGAGGTTGCGGGCCTGGGCGTCGATCGGTGAGTCGAGGCCGTCCGGGAGACCTTGGACGATGTCGTCCGCCACGGCCGCGTGCAGGGCGGCCGCGGGGTCGCGGTCCCCACTCATGATCACCTCGCGCAGGGTGCCCGCGAACAGGTCCGCCTCGTGGTCCGCCATCAGGATGTGCTCCCTGATGTGGGGCAACCGGATCTCGTCGAGGGGGACTCCGGCCCAGGTCGCCTGCGACGGCGTGTAGCGGGCCACCCGGTCCAGCACCGCCGACGTGTCCGCGGGGTGGGCCGAGGCCAGCGCCGTCAGACGGCCCGGGAGGATGCGTACGCCCGACTCCGGGTCGTGCAGCACCGACGGCTCCGCCGGGGCGTCCCGCGTGCCCCGGTCCTCCAGCGGCTCCAGGCGCAGGAAGGCGACGACCCTCCGCGCCGCCACCACGCCCCGGCTCAGTTGGTACCCGCACTCCACCCAGAACGCCACCGGCCCCACCAGGACCGCGACATAGCCGTACACCGCCACCAACTCGCCCACGGTGATGTCCCCCTGGGCGGCCGGCCGGGCCGCGAGCCAGGTGACGACGGCGAGGAACAGGGTGGGCAGGCCCACACCGAGGGCCTGGACCCAGCTGGTGACCGCGCCGACCCGGTAGCCCTGCGCCTGGAGCCGCCGGCTGTCGCGGTGGAAGGCCTCGGCGACCAGGCCCTTGCCACCCAGGCCGTTGAGGACCCGCAGACCGCCCGCGAGGTCGGCGATGCGGGCGGTGAGGACGCCCTGGCGGTCGCGGTACTCCGTCTCGGCACCTTGGAGGCGGGACAGGAAAGGGCCCACCAGGAGGACGATCGCCGGGATGCCGAGGAGGACCACGGTCGCGAGGACCGGGGAGACCGAGACCAGCAGGGCGGCGACCGTCAGATAGGCGACACAGGCTCCGACGCCCGGGCCGACGACGGTCAGGGCCTGGGCGATCGTCTGCACGTCGCCCACCCCGATCGTGACGACCTCACCGGCCCCGGTCCGGCGAGAGAGCGCGGCGCCGAGCCGGACCGCCTGCCCGACGACCACCTTGACCGTGCGGAAGTTGGCGTCCATCCGCACCCGGGTCATCGTGCGGTGCCGCATGATGCTCAGCCAGGCGTTGAACGAACCGACCACGAACAGCGCGCAGCTCCAGCCGGCCAGCGCCGCCCAGTTCCCCGGCTCCAGCCCCTCGTCGATCGCCTTCGCCATCAGATACGGCGTCGCCGCCAGCAGCACCATCCAGGTGCTGCCCAGCAGCGCCCCGGCCACCGACCGCCCCGGCTGGCAGCGCACCAGCCACCACAGATACCGCCAGCCGCCCCGGACGTCCGGCGCGCCCGGATCTTCGTAGGAGTCGATCACACGTCCCCCTGGCCGTTGTTCCGGCGAGCTTGCGCGGGCCGTTCCTTCGGAACCCTCACAGGCGCCAATACTGCCCATCGGCCCGACCAAGCAGTTGTTCTTCCACCAGGTACCGGCGCAGCGCGGCCACATCCGGGTGGATCCTGCGCAACATTTCGTTGACCGAGCTTTCCGGGTACTGCCGTTGTGGCTCGAAGAGCTGTACCAGGTTTTCCAGGAACATCCTCCGCTTGCCGCGCTTCGAGGGAATCGTCGTCTGCAACGGTGGCTGCACAGGGCGGGACGGGGCTTGCCGCCAGATGTCCTTGACCGGGAACCAGCCGTCTTCCGTGTGCGTGACGAGTCCAGCCTGTTCCAGTGCGGCGAGAGCCTTCGCGCTGCGCGCGGGAGCCATCCTCAGGCGCTTCCCGACGCCCTGGGCAGTGTCGGCCTCCAGGACGATGGCGCTGTAGACCGCGCGTCGCGTTTCGTCGGCCAGCGCTGCGAAAATCCGGTCCGTGACGTTTCCTCCTGAGCCACTCGTCGGATTGGCGGGCAGTGAGCCCAACCGGGGTGGCTCGGTGGATCCTGTCTCTCCCAGGGCTTTGAGTTCCTCGGAGAACGGGGCGCCCCGGTCGCGTTCCCACGACGCCTGCTTGCGGAGTAGCAGGAGGCCCGTCTGGCGGTGCTTGTGTGGCTCGCTCAGGGCGAGGACGTCCATCCCGCTGCCCGGTGCGGCAGCCTGACGGCGGAGCTCCTGCAGTAGTGGTGTGGGCACAATCCGGCCTGTTACCCGGGTGCGGCCCTGCCTGTCGGAGTTCTCGACAGTGGTGGCCACGTACGGCTCGTGCAATACGACCGTGCCACCAGGTGACACGCGGGGCCAGAGGGATGTGAGGAATCCCGCGTCGTCAGCCTGGGTGCCGGCATCGAGCCAGACCAGGTCCAGCGGCCCCCAACGGTCGAGTTCCTCGTTCGTCAGTGCGAAGAAGTCGCGCTCGATGAAGGTGAGCATGTCATCGAGACCGAGAGAGTGGGCAGCTTTCCTCACCTGGTTCGCGGAGGTGCCCGGTACGGAGATGTCATCGATGACGAGTAGCTTCGGTGCGTAGTCTTCGATGACTGAACGGGGGTGCAGAACCGAGGCGCGTTCGTGCGCCGCGATCTCGCCGTTGATGATCCGTCGGTCTTCAGCTGCCTCGGAGCGGGCGTCGCGCAATCCCAGAAGGAGGTGAAGTGTCGATGAGCCGGCACCCACCTCGAGCACCGTGCCCGGGCGCAACATCGTGGTGAGTGCCCGCAGGGCGGGACCGGCGTTCTCCGTTCCCATTCCGGGACGGGTGAGAGCGGTCAACGCCTCAGAAGTCGGCTCACTCATGGATCATCCTCTCTTCCACTTACTCACGATCCGCAGTCAGCCGCCCTCACTGCCCGAAGCATGCCGGCGGACAGCATCTGGTCCGCCACATCGTGGAGCGGCGAGGGGAGAGAACTGGCAGGGATTCCGTCCCCGGACCCGGCGCACTGCCACAGACGGAGAGCCACCTTGCCGACCTTGAGGAAGTTACCGGTGGGGATGCTGGCGAGGATGTGCGCGCCGGGGGCTCTCTCCACAGCCTCCACCCAAGCCTCCTGTACCAGAAGCCGACTGCCCTGCCCCTCCTGCACAGCGGCCGGTGAAGGATCAGCGTTCAGCAAACCCAGGCGCAGCAGGCCTACCAGGAGGTGGTCCACGGCTTCTTCGGGCTGCTCCCATGCGTCGCGCACGGCAGCTACGGAAGTGCCACCCGCCAGGAGTTCGCCAACCGGCTCGGGAACTTCCGCGAATGCGGGCAGCTCCGTACCGAAGAGGGCTGTTACAGGGCCTCCGTCCCGCACGAACGGCACAGGCGTCCTCTGGACCCGCACACTCCGTGGCAGGCGAAGCCCGGTGCCGGCTGACAGCAGACGGGGCCACACGAGGCGGTCGATCTCCCGGGGGGCGGGCGGCGGCACGAGGCTGATCACGGTGTCCTGGGCCTGATCCTGTTGCGACCAGGCCAGCTCCCACGCGAGCGGTAGCGAGGCCCCGGTCTGGGCGCAGAACCGTGGGATGACAGGATCCAGGAGGATTCGGTGACGGGTCACGACGCCTTTTCCTCCGGCACCTGCAGAGTGGGGACGGACACGCTCCCGTCGGTCGGCGCGGAGGCGGTCAGTGCCCGTGTCAGAAGCCAACCGAGCGAGCCCGTGAGAAGGGCGACGGCGCCTCCGACGAGGATGCCCCAACGGGCCCAGGCGGCGGGGACGAGCCCAGCAAGAGCGAATCCGATCGCCACCGAGCTCTGCAGGGTCGCGCCGTAGGCGGCGCCCACGCGGCCCCGCACGCCCGGCGGGCAGTCGGCCATGACGTGCGTTCGCAGCGCCACGTTCTGTACCGCGTTGGCCATGCCGCCGCACAGGCACGCTGCCAGCATCACCCAGAGAACGAGATACGCGGCCGTCACCAGATAGCTGAGCCCGATGATCGAGGCCGCTCCGACCGCGACCACAGCCGTGGGCCGATCGCCGAGCCGGCTGCGCAGTACGAACGGCCCCACCACCAGTCCCACGCTCCAAGTGGCCAGCAGGGTGCCGTAGGAAGCCGTGCCACCTGGAATCTCGTGAGCGAAGAAGGGCATCAGCACGTTGACGACAGAGGTCGCTGCGACGGTCACGACGATGGTGGCGAGTGCGGCTCGCCGCTGCGGTCCCGTCCAGAGCAGGGACAGGCCGACGCGCATGCCGCCCTTGGCCGCTTCGTGCGGTTCCTGACCAGTGGTCTCCGTTTCCGTGGCCGTTTCGTCGACTTCCGCGGCGGGCGGAGGGGCGGGGTCAGGCGCGGGCGAGAGCTGCACGGGTCTGGCGGTCAGCCAGTGAGTGATGACGGGCACGGCCAGCAGGGCGAAGGCGAAAGTACCCGCGTCGACCGCCAGCGCCAGGCCGGTCCCGCCATGCGCGGTGAGCAGACCCACCAGCAGCGGGCCGACGATGTAGCCCGCGTTCCTGGTCGACTCCATGACGCCGTTGACCCTCAACTGCGCCTCGGAAGCCGGAAACAGCTGGGGTACGAGAGCCATCACGCATGTCTGGGCGACGGCTCCCAGAGCCCCCAGGAACAGCATGGTGGCGATAAGCAGCACCGCGCCGTCCGCGAACGCGGCGGCGGTCGCCGCGATCAGGCACTCGAGTACCAGCGTCACGCCCAGCACAACGTCAAGCCGGAAACGATCGACGATCCGCCCGATCGGACCGCCCAGAGCGATCCCCGGCACCAGACCGGCGAGCATCTGGGCCGACACCACCGACGTGAGCCCGGTACGGTCCGCGCCACGCAGTGCGAGCGCCACCAGGGCCACCTCGTCACCAACTGTGCTGATCAGCAAGGCGACGACGGCCAGCAGAGCCGCCCCCTTGCTCAGCCGCACCGACGTCACAGGACCGGCTGGGCGGCACCGGCGGTGCCGGATCCGGTGCTCTCGACGTGAGTCGCCCGCCAGGTCGACAGCCTGAGCAGGACGGCGTGCAAGAGGGGCACGGCGGCGGTGTCCGTCCCCTGTTCCCACCGGCCGAGATCGAGCGTGTCCCCTGAGGCCAGCGCGGCGAGAGCGGCTTCGACCCGAGGATGGTCGGCGACCCTCAAGGTGTGCCCCTGCACGGCGACGGCGCGGCGCCCGTCGGCGAGCGGCCGCTGGTGCATCACCACATTGCTGCGGAGCCGGACGCGGGCATCGCGGGGCACGGGCACGGGAGACTCGGACGGTCGGCCCATGCCCAGACCACCCGACGTCACCGTACGCATGCTGTGCTCCCAGACGGCGTCCTCGATCTCGCCTCCCGACAGGCCAGTCAGCGCATCGAGGGCCTCGGCAGCCGCGCCCGGTATGCCCTCCGGGACCTGCACGTCGGGGCCGGACCCGCGTGCTCCGCGTGCTCGGCCCAGCAGGCCGCCCACGGCTTCGAGAACGAGGGCGGCAGGATCACTCCTGGTGAAGAAGGCGATGTTCACGTTGACCGTGACCGTCTCGGGAGACTCGCCGACGTGCAGCTGCTCGGAGGGGAAGTACGTCAGCGCTCCGGGCACGCCTACCAGGACATCGGCCAGCTCGCGGGCCGACGCGTAGTCGGCGGTGTGCTGTGGGACCTGTTCGGCGTGGTCGGGTGCCCAGGTGAGAAGGGTCTTTCGGCCGCGCAGAGTGAAACCGAAGTTCCCCGCGTGGTCGACGTGCACACCGACATTGGTGGAGGTGTACCGGCCGATGAAGGTGTCTATGTCCACCCGGCCGGCGACCCTAGTTCCAGTGAACCGGAAGACATCATCGGACATCTGCTTGGCCCGGTCCCACAACGGCGCTGAGACTGCGTGGAGGCCGGACACCGCGATGCTCCACTCGTGGTCACGCATGGAGCGGTCCACCCGTGCGAGGTAGTCGTCCAGAGAACCGTCCTCGGGCAGCGGGAGAAAGGCCCGTGTGTCGATGGGCTGCGTTCGGCCGTCCACCGTCACCACGACTTTGGGCAGCCCGGACCCCTTGGGCCGGTTGTTCGCGTCGGCCGCCAGGACCAGAGCCCGCAGCAGCTCCTCGTCGCCGATGCCCAACTGGACAGGGGAAGCAGGCAGGGAGAGTGGCTCCTGCTCCCAGTGGCGGGAGGCGAATTCCTTCCAGAAGCGGTCCGTTTCGGATCCTGCCACGTGGAGGGGGTGGGGCACGGCTGAGACTCCTGAAATTGGGCCGCGACGTGCGGCGTTCGCTGGTGTGACGGTGACGGCGATCAGTCGTCAGCCGGAGCGTTGAGCCGCACCGGTCGGCAGAAACGTATCGAGAAGCCCTGGATGGAAGAAAGCCGACGCCAGGACCCCGTGTCCGGTCAGCTCATCCAGCAGCGGCATGAGCCGCTCTTCGGGCAGCCGGGTCCGGGTCGACAGTTCGGACGCAGTCGCGCCGTCGGCTGTGAGCAGCCAGGCGAGCCGACCCGCGGCGGAGACCCTGACCTGCTTGTTGGTCTCCGGGGAGGCCAGCAAGCAGCTTCCGTCAAGTCGGCTGTCCGCCACCTCATGTGGATGAGCGGCGTACCACAGCAGCGAGCGCTCTTTGAAGGTGTCGGCCGCCTCGACGGCCAAGGCTCGATGCGCTACGAGTCGTGCCAGCGTCGCTGCAGCAGTTCTGACGGAGGGCAGGCTCTCCAACAGGTCGGCCACAGTGCACGACTGACCGTCGAGCAGCCAGTGCCACTGCCGCGGTACGGCCAGCAGGGTGTCGCCCGATGGCACGTGCAAGAGGGTCCCTCGCCCGGTGGCCGACATCCGGACATGCACCTCGTCCGCGAGCCGTACGAGCGTCCCGGGATGCAACTCCGGGCGTGGAGCGACCGGTGTGGCTATCTTCCGGGCCGGCAGCTCCGCCTCGGCCATCGCCCAGAGGAACGACCACTCCTCCGCGTCCCCGATCCAGGTTGCCCTGTGGAATGCGGAGCCTGCGGAGCTGCTCGGTCCCCCTGAGGTGAGACTGGCTGCGTCCTCCTGCGTGAGGCCGCGGGCGACTGTGTAGTCGAGGTCGAAGGCGAGGTCCTCTCCCTCATCTGGCGGGATCAACTCGACGCCGAACAGATCAGGGCGTTCACCTACGGGGGAGAGCACGTCCAGGATGAACGGTCCATTGGCGGCCGTGGAATAAGGCACGTCATACTCCTCCACGGAACGGCGCAGCGCCTCCGTGGCGAACTCCTGGGTCCGGACGGCCTCTTCTTCCGTCTCACCGGGAAAGCCGGTCATGCAGAACAGGTGGACCGGCACCTTGTTGCTGAGCAGGGCGTCGAGGGAGGGCTCGATATCAGCAACCTTGGTGCCCTTGCGCATCAGATCCAGCACTCTTTGGTTGTAGGACTCCAGGCCGAGGTCGAGTCGGCGGCATCCCGAACGCCGCAGCGCGGTCGCCAACTCGTCGTCGAGTCCCTTGCTGAACCGCGTCTCTCCGTACCAGAAGAGCTCGTGCCCACCGTCGATCAGCTCTCGGGACACCCCACGCAGTGACGTGAGTGTCATGATTTCGTCCACGAACATGAAGGTGTCGGTGCCGTGTTTGGCAGCCAGGGCGGCCATGTCGTGTACGACGTGTTCCGGGCGCCGGATGCGGAACTTGTTGCTGGCGAAAGGTATCGAGCAGAAGGCGCAGTCCCATGCGCAGCTTCGCGACGCCTGGAGCGGGAGCACAGGACCGGGCGCGAAGTAGCGGTCCAGTGGCAAGCCGTCGAAGTCCGGCGTCGGCAGGTCGGAGACGTCGACCATGGCTGCCGGAGTGCGGAGCAGCCCGCCACGGCCGTCACGCTCCAGCAGCCCTGGGACGGGGCGGTCGTCGACACCGCTGATGCGATCGCAGAGCGCGGGTAGGGCGTCTTCTCCTTCGTATGACACGAAGGAGTCCACGTACTGGAAGAACGGGTGTTCTTCCTGCCAGCGGCCAACCATGCGTGTGGTCAGGTTGCCGCCCATGACCACATGGACATCGGGACGGGCATGCTTGACATGGCGAGCCACGGTGAGGGCCGCTATGAGCTGAGTGTCGGCGGACACCGAGATGCCGACCACAGCCAGGTCGGAATCTTCCAGCTCACGGATCGGCTGGTGTGCCAGAGCCCAGCCGTACACATTCCGGTCCGGTGATCTGGTCGCATCCAGGATGGAATCCGAGCGCCGGTGCGAAAAGCACGAGAAATTGCCCCGCAGGTCGAAATTGAGTCCGGGAAATGAAGCAGAGACACAACTGAGCCCATTGCGGACGACTGTCGCAGCGTCGGTGAAGGCGGCCGGATCCGTCAGGACGGAGCGAGACTTGAGTGTCGTGCGGGCGCTGTCGATGCGGGCGATGGTGTCGCTGAATACAGCGAGGGTCTCCTCATGGGCTTGCCGTTCGCCGGCGGGCACCTCGCCCAGACGTTGCTCGGCTTTCGGAAGCAACGCCGTCAGCCCCTCGCTGGAGAGCAGCCAGTCCGTCTGCTCGATGCTCAGATCGAGGGACGACACCTGCCATCCGTGCCGTCGCATCACCGCAGCCAGTAGCGGGACTGCGAGGTGAGGAGCGTAGACATTCCAGATAGGCGGGTTGACGAGAAGAATTCGGGGTTTCCGCATATGAGTTCTCGCTGGAGTCCGTTGCTGGATAGGGGAGTCGAGTAGTGGCCATCGGAGCGCGGACGGAGCGCGCTTCAGCGAGTCATTTTGATCAGCTCGTGGCTGGTCAGCTGTTGGCGGACTCCTGGAGAAGGGCGTACTTGCTGTTGACACGGTTCGGAACGATGGCCTCGACGGAGAGGGCCTCGTCGACCTCGGCGAGGGCGAGAAGGGCGTCGACGTCGAAGTCGTTGGGGGTCTCGGCGTTGAGGTTCATGAAGTTCTCCTCTTCGAGTGAAAGGTGCTCCGTGGAACGGTTACTTCTCGGCCTTCGCTCGGCTCCCCAGCCGTCCAGCGCCTGAATGAACGTATCTTCATGATCGATACAGCACTAGAGGACCTTGCGTCAGCGACACCGCGACTTTGAGCCATGTCAGCCTTGAGGTCTTTGGCGCAAGGCCATGAAGTTATGGGTCCGGTCGTGCCGCAACTGGGGTCTGATCGGGAAGGGCGCCGGACGCGGGAAGCGGGGCCCCGGTAGAACTGGCTGGACCCCTGGTCGCTCACGCCAGACTGTCCCGCCAGGCCCGGTGCAGTTCCGCGAACCGGCCCGTGCCCGCGACGAGTTCGGCCGGATTGCCGTCCTCGACGATCCTGCCGTGCTCCATGACGAGCACCCGGTCGGCGATCGCCACGGTCGACAGCCGGTGCGCGATCACCACGGCCGTACGGCCCTTGAGGACCGTCGCCATCGCCCGCTGCACCGCCCGCTCGCCCGGGATGTCGAGCGAGCTGGTCGCCTCGTCCAGGATCAGCACCGCCGGATCGGCGAGCAACGCCCGCGCGAACGCCACGAGCTGGCGCTGACCCGCCGAGATGCGGCCGCCCCGCTTGCGTACGTCGGTGTCGTACCCGTCGGGCAGCGCGCTGATGAAGTCGTGCGCCCCGATCGCCTTCGCGGCCTGCTCGATCTCCTCGCGGGTAGCGTCCGGGCGGCCGAGCGCGATGTTCTCGGCGACCGTGCCGGAGAACAGGAACGCCTCCTGCGTCACCATGACCACCCCGCGCCGCAGCTCGGGCACGGCCAGCTCGCGCAGGTCCACGCCGTCCAGGAGGACGCGGCCCTGCGAGGGGTCATAGAACCGGGCGAGGAGTTTGGCGAGCGTCGACTTCCCGGCACCGGTCGAGCCGACCACCGCGACGGTCTGCCCGGCCGGGAGTGTGAGGTCGAAGGGGGGCAGCACCTCGCCGCCGGTGCGGTAGGCGAACGAGACCCCCTCGAAGACGACCTCACGGCCGGGACGGTCCGCGGACTCCAGTGCCGGCAGCTGCCTGGGCGTCGACGGCTCGGGCACGGTCGGGGTCTGGGCGAGCAGGCCCGCGATCTTCTCCAGGGAGGCCGCCGCCGACTGGTAGGAGTTCAGGAACATCCCGAGCCGGTCGATCGGGTCGTACAGCCGCCGCAGATACAGCACCGCGGCCGCCAGTACACCCAGCTCCAGCGAGCCCTGCGCCACCCGGTAGGCACCCCACAGCACGATCCCGGCGACGGCCGTGTTGGCGACCAGCCGGGACCCGACGACATAGCGGGCCATCTCAAGGAGCGCGTCGCCGTTGACCCGCTCGTGCCGCTTGTTCAGTACGGCGAACTCGCCGTCGTTGGCCGCTTCGCGGCGGAACGCCCGCACCGGCCGGATGCCGTTCATCGTCTCCACGAACTTCACGATCACGGCGGCGATCGCGGTCGACCGCTTGCGGTACACCCGGCCCGCGCGCTGCCGGTAGACCCGCACGAGCAGATACAGCGGCACGAAGGACGCCACCGCGACCGCGCCGAGCCCGAGGTCCAGCCAGAGCAGCAGGGCGGAGATGTAGAGGAAGGACAGGATGACGGTGACGAGCTCCTGAAGCCCCTCGTTGAGCAGTTCGCGCAACGACTCCACGTCCGTCGTCGAGCGGGAGATCAGCCGGCCCGAGGTGTAGCGCTCGTGGAAGTCGATGCTCAGCGCCTGCGCATGGCGGAAGATCCGGCCGCGCAGGTCCAGCAGTACGTCCTGGTTGACGCGCGCGGAGGCCAGGATGAACGCGTACTGGAGCCCGCCGGAGGCCAGCGAGCACAGCAGATAGCCGGCGCCGACGGCGATCAGCGGACCGTTGTCGTGGTCGCGGAACGCGGGCACCGCGCGGTCGATGGCGTACGCCACCAGCAGCGGACCCGCCTGCACGGCCGCCTGCTGGAGCAGCAGCAGGAACGTGGTGAGGGTGACCCGCGCCCTCATCGGGCCGAGCAGGGAGCGCAGCAGGAGGGAGGTGGCGCGCGGGGGAGTGGGCAGGACGTCGTGGTCGAAGGCGTCCACCGCGTCCTCGTGGCGGCTCGCTTCCGGCTCGTCGTCCGCCGTGGGGGCGTTGGTGGTGGGGGCCGTCATCGGTCGTCCTCCGCTTCCCCGGTACCGGACATGAGGTGGGCGTACTCGGCGTTCGTGCGCAGCAGTTCGTGGTGGGTGCCCACGGCGGTGATACGGCCGTCGGACAGCAGCGCGACACGGTCGGCGAGCAGCACGGTCGAGGGGCGATGGGCCACGATGAGCGCGGTGGTCTCCGCGAGGACGTCGCGCAGCGCCGCCTCCACGGCGGCCTCGGTGTGCACGTCCAGCGCGGACAGGGGGTCGTCGAGGACGAGGAACCGGGGCTTGCCGACCACGGCCCGCGCGAGGGCGAGGCGCTGGCGCTGGCCGCCGGAGAGGCTGAGGCCCTGCTCGCCGACCCGGGTGTCGGTGCCGTGGGGGAGGGCGTGCGCGAAGTCGGCCTGCGCCACGGCGAGGGCGCGGTCCAGCTCCTGTTCGTCCATGCCCAGCAGGACGTTGTCCTTGACGCTGGCCGAGAAGAGGGTGGGCTCCTCGAAAGCGACGGCGACTTTCGAGCGCAGCTCTTCTCTGGACATGGCGGTGATGTCCTCGCCGTCCAGGGTGATGTGGCCGGATGTCACCTCGTGGAGGCGGGGGACGAGGGCGGTGAGGGTCGTCTTGCCGCTGCCCGTCGTGCCGACCAGGGCCATGGACTCGCCGGGGCGGATGTGGAGGTCGATCAGGTCGAGGACGGGCGGGGAGCCCTCGGGGGCGTCGGGGTAGCGGAACCGGACGTTTCGGAACCGGAGGCCATCGTTGTCGGCTGACGGCCGGTGGGGGCTGGTCGCGCCGTTCCCCGCGCCCCTTGAGTAGGTTTCCTGCTCCGGCACTTCATTGATCACCTCGAAATAGCGCTCCGTCGCCGTCACCGCCTCCTGAGTCATCGCCAGGAGGAAGCCGATGGACTCCACCGGCCACCTGAGCGCAAGTGCCGTCGACAGGAAGGCCACCAACGTGCCTGTCGACAAGTCCCCGTCCGCCACCTGCACACAGCCCAGAACCAGCGCGGCCCCGATGGCCACCTCGGGCAGGGTGGTGATGACGCCCCAGATCGTGGCCAGCAGCCGCGCCTTGTGCAGCTCGGTTCCCCGCAGCTTCCCGGTCAGCTCGCGGAACGCCCGCGCCTGCGACCGGTGTCGCCCGAACCCCTTGATGATGCGGATGCCGAGCACGCTCTCCTCGACGACCGTCGTGAGGTCGCCGACCTGGTCCTGGGCGAGCCGCGCCACCCGGTGGTACCGCTTCTCGAAGACCACGCACGTGATCATCACGGGGATGGCCGGACCCAGGATCACCAGCCCCAGCGTCCAGTCCTGGAGCAGCATGATGGTCACGCCGACGACGATCGTCACGGCGTTGACCAGCAGGAAGGTCAGCGGGAAGGCCAGGAACATCCGCAGGAGCATGAGGTCGGTGGTGGCCCGGGACAACAGCTGGCCGGACGCCCAGCGGTCGTGAAAGGCCACCGGGAGGCGCTGGAGGTGCCGGTACAGGCCCGCCCGCATCTCCGCCTCCACATGGGAGAGCGGTCTCGCCACCAGCCACCGCCGCAGCCCGAACAGCAGTGCCTCCGCGAACCCGAGCAGCAGCAGGTACAGCGCCCCGCGCCATACGCCCGCCGTGTCCCCGTCGGCGACCGGGCCGTCCACCATCCACTTCAGGACGAGCGGGATCACCAGCCCCGCGCAGGAGGCGAGGATCGCCACGAGCGCGGCGGTGAACAGTCGCGCGCGGACCGGGCGGACGTACGGCCACAGGCGCAGCAGGGACCTTACGGCCGATCGGTTCTTGGTGGTTGCATGTGTGAGGGACATCAACAGCGAGCCTACGGACCGGCACTGACAACGCCCACCTGGTTTTGGCCGGACCTGGATCGGCCGCTGGTCCTACGACCTGCATGTTCGAGGGGTCGTACGGCCGCATCCACCGATCGGTTGATGCCGGGTCGAGCGCGACGGGCGATGTGGCGGCGGGGTCCGGCCCGGGACGCCGGGGCCATGTCGGGTCGCTCTCGCGCTCGGCGCGGTCATCTCCGCCCTGTCCCGCACGACGGAGATCACCGGCGCCATCGGGTCGGCCGTGTTCTTCCCATCGATGTTCTGCGCGGGCGTGTGGGCGCCGGTGCAGACCATGCCGGACCTCCTCGCCCGGATCGTCGGGTACACGCCGTTCGGCGCGGCCGCATCAGCGAGGCGACCGTGAAGACCCACCTCACCCACCTGTACGCCAAACTGGCCGTCAAGGACCGCGCGGCGGCGGTCGCCGCGGCGTACGAGCGGGGGATCCTCGGCTAACCGGGATACGGCAGCAGCCCGGCGGCCGTCCTCTCCCATGCGGCCTTCAGTTCCGCGAGCAACTCCGGCTCGTCCGGGGCCAGGTCGGCCTGTTCGCGCAGGTCCGCGCCGAGGTCGTAGAGGTGGTCCTTGCCGGCCGCGTCCTGGTAGTACTTCCAGCGTCCGCGCCTGAGCGCCCGGTTGGCCCTGACCCGCCAGAACAGGGCCCGTTCCGGCAGCCGTTCGTTCCGCAGCAGGTACCCGGCCAGGCTCCTGCCGTCCAGCGGGTACGCCGGGTCGGGGCGGGCGCCGGCCAGCTCCAGGAAGGTCGCCGTCCAGTCGGGGGAGAAGTTCGGCTCGTGGCTGACCTGGTTGCCGTCGATGCGGTGCGGCCAGCGCACGATCGTCGGAACGCGGATGCCGCCCTCCAACAAGGAGGCCTTCTCGCCGCTCAGTGGCCACAGGTACGACCAGCGCTCGCCGCCGTTGTCGCTGGCGAAGTACACCAGCGTGTGCTCCTCCTGCCCGGAGCGGCGCAGCGCGGCGAGCACCTCGCCGACGGCCGCGTCCAGGCTTTCGACCATCTCGGTGTACTTCGCGACCGAGCCGCCGTCGTTGTGCAGGAGCGCGGCGGTCACCTCGGCCTGGCTGCCGGCACTGCGGATCTTCTCCGCGATCTCGGCACCCGTCTCCTCGTCGCCCTCCGCGAGCCACGGCCAGTGCGGGGTGGTGAAGTTGAGGTTGAGCAGCCACGGCCGGTCATGGTCGCGGCTCACGTACTCCACGGCCCGCTCGGTCAGGACCTGCGTGTAGTAGCGCAGGTCCTGGTACTCGGCGTCGCCCTCGTAGAGGTCGTAGTCACCGAGCTGCCCGAGCTTGGAGAAGTACTCCAGCACGCCGCCGTGGTTGCCGAAGAACTCGTCCCAGCCCGACTTGGTGGGGCTGTAGTCGGGCAGCCAGCCGCAGTGCCACTTGCCGATGAGCGCGGTGGCGTAACCGGCCTGCTTCAGCAGCGAGGCCAGCGTCGGGTGGTTCGGGTCGAGCCCCTGCGTCCTGTTGGCGATCGGTTCGGCGAGGCCGCCCTTCGTACGGCCCGGATACCGCCCGGTGTACAGACTGAACCGCGTCGGCGAGCAGGTCGCCGACCCCGAGTAGGCGTCGGTGAACCGCACCCCCTGCCGGGCCAGCCGGTCCAGGTTCGGCGTCCTGATGTGCGGGGCGCCGTACGAGGAGAGGTCGGCCCAGCCGAGGTCGTCGCCGAGGATGACCAGAAGGTTGGGCCGCTTTCCGGACCCGGAGGCGGCCCGGGCCCTGAACGGGCGCTCGGCGGGGGCGGCTTCAGCGGCAGTGGCCGTACCGGCGACGGCGGTCACGGCGCCGCCGCCGACGAGACCACCGAAGGCACGGCGGGATATCTCGGGCATGCGACCGAGTCTGATCAGCGGGTCGGTGCAATGGCCAGAGATCAAGCCGGGAGTTAATGCACCCGCAACAACAGCACCGCCCGCGCCGGAATCGTGATCGACGTCCCCGCCCGGTGCACCGCCCCCGGCGCCTCCCCCTGTTCCTCCCTCGACGTGTCGACGACCACCTCGTACCGCTCCGCCCACGGCGGCCCCGGCAGCAGGAAGGGCGCCGGGCGGTCGCCGGCGTGCAGGACGGCGAGGAAGCTGTCGTCGACGATCGGGGCGCCGCGTTCGTCCCGGCCGGGGATGTCCCGCCCCGACAGATACATGCCGAGCGTGGCGGCCGGCGCGTACCAGTCCCGTTCCGTCATCTCCGTGCCGCGGGCCGTGAACCAGGCCAGGTCCCGCAGCCCGTCCGCCGAGTGCGCCCGGCCCGAGAAGAACGCCCGGCGCCTGAGCACCGGATGCCGGTGACGCAGGTCGATCAGGCGGGCGGTGAGGTCGAACAGGGCCTTCCAGCCGGGGTCCTCCAGCAGCCCCCAGTCCACCCAGCTGATCTCGTTGTCCTGGCAGTAGGCGTTGTTGTTGCCGCGCTGGGTGCGGCCCAGCTCGTCACCCGCGACCAGCATCGGCACACCCGTCGACAGCAGCAGTGTGGTGAGCAGGTTCCTGAGCTGCCGGCGCCTGAGCGACCGTACGCGCTCGTCGTCCGTCTCCCCCTCCGTCCCGCAGTTCCACGCCCGGTTGTCGTCCGTGCCGTCCCGGTTGCCCTCGCCGTTCGCCTCGTTGTGCTTCCTCTCGTACGACACCAGGTCCCGCAGGGTGAAACCGTCGTGCGCGGTGATGAAGTTGACCGAGGCGTACGGCCGCCGCCCGCCCCACGCGTACAGGTCGCTGGAGCCGGACAGTCGGTAGCCGAGGTCCCGTACGTCCGGCAGCGCGCCCCGCCAGAAGTCGCGTACGGCGTTGCGGTAGCGGTCGTTCCACTCCGTCCACAGGGGCGGGAAGGCGCCCACCTGGTAGCCCCCGGAACCCACGTCCCACGGCTCGGCGATCAGCTTCACGCGCCGCAGCACCGGGTCCTGGGCGATGACCGCGAGAAAGGGGGACAGCATGTCGACGTCGTGCATGGAACGGGCCAGCGCGGCGGCCAGGTCGAAGCGGAAGCCGTCCACGCCCATCTCCGTCACCCAGTAGCGCAGGGAGTCGGTGATGAGCCGCAGCACATGCGGCTGGACCACGTGCAAGGTGTTGCCGCAACCCGTGTAGTCCGCGTAGCGCCGGGCGTCGGACTGCAACCGGTAGTACCCGCGGTTGTCGATGCCCTTCAGGGACAGCGTGGGGCCCAGCTCGCCCGCCTCCGCCGTGTGGTTGTAGACCACGTCGAGGATGACCTCGATCCCGGCGGCGTGCAGCGCGCGCACCATGCGCTTGAACTCGCCGACCTGCTGGCCCGTCGTACCGGAGGCGGCATAGGCGGCGTGGGGCGCGAAGTAGCCGATGGAGTTGTAGCCCCAGTAGTTCTTGAGACCGCGCCGCAGCAGATGGTCCTCGTGGGCGAACTGGTGGACGGGGAGCAGCTCCACGGCCGTGACGCCGAGCTTCACGAGGTGCTCGATCGCGGCCGGGTGCGCCAACCCGGAGTAGGTGCCCCGCAGTTCCTCCGGAATGTCCGGGTGCAGGGCGGTGAACCCCCGCACATGGACCTCGTAGATCACCGAGTCCGCCCACGGGGTCTTCGGCCTGTGGTCCTCCGCCCAGTCGTCGTCATCGTGGACGACCACACCCTTCGGGACGTACGGCGCCGAGTCCCGGTCGTCCCGTACGGTGTCCGCGACCTGCTGCTGGGGCCAGTCGCGGACATGGCCGTACACCTCGGGCGGCAGGCTGAAGTCGCCGTCCACCGCGCGGGCATACGGGTCGAGGAGCAGCTTCGCCGGGTTCCAGCGGCCGCCGGTCCACGGGTCCCAGCGGCCGTGCACCCTGAAGCCGTAGCGCTGGCCGGGCATGACACCGGGGACGAAGCCGTGCCAGATCTCGTGGGTCAGCTCGGTCAGCCGGGCCCGGGTCTCCTTGCCGTCCGCGTCGAACAGACACAGCTCCACGGACTCGGCGCCGCCCGCCCACAGCGCGAAGTTGGTTCCCGCGACCCCGTCCGGGCCGACCCGGAACCGGGCGCCCAGCGGGGTCGGCGCACCGGGCCACACCGGCACGGGCGGTACCCCCCGCCGCTCGCCGTTCACCAGCGCGGCGGGGCGCTCCTCGGCGGCTTCCGTCACCGCCTCCTGCTCGGCTGCGCTGGACACCGGTCGGCCTCCCACGGCTCGTGGAACGAGGTGGAAAAGAGCGCACGGCGTCCCAGCCGCGGCACCCCTCACGTCGTTCTCCCCACTGTTCTGCCCAGCGCTTGCCTCGCACTCACGGGTTCGCTCCGCCGGGTTGGGCGGGACGCCGGAGGATGTGCCGGGCCAGGTTGTCGCCCCTCAAGAGCGGTGGGTCCCCGTTGCCGTGGATCCAAAGATCACGTTTCCCCTCGGTGGGCCGCGTCGTTGAGCTGCTCGTGAGGCATGGACATGGGCGCGCTCGGCGCGCAGGGGCCGTTCTGGCCACCGTAGTGACATGGGCGGGACTGTTGGCCGGGGCCGTCGGCTGTACGGCGGGCGGGGACGGCGGGATCGGGGGTGTCGGGGGGTTCGGGAAGCCGCCCGCGCCCGAGGACGTGATCAGGGTCGTACCCGACGACGGCACCAAGGGCGTGCCGCCCGAAGAGCGGCTGCGGGTCCGGGTGCCGAGCGGCCGCCTGGAGTCGGTCACCGTCGTCAAGTCCCAGGACGCGCAGGACTTCCCGGTGCCCGGGCACATCTCCGACGACGGCCTGCGCTGGGAACCCGACGAGGCACAGCTGGCGCTGGCCGCCGAGTACACCGTCGACGCGGTCGCGCTCGACGCCCACGGCCGCCGCTCGGCCCGGCACACCACCTTCACCACCTACGTCCCCGAGGAGCGCTTCGTCGGGTACGTCAGCCCGGAGAACCGCTCCACCGTCGGCACCGGGATGATCGTCTCCCTGGAGTTCAACCGGGAGATCGAGGACCGCGCCGCCGTCGAACGCGCCGTACACGTCACCTCGAAGCCGCCCGTCGAGATCCGCCCGCACTGGTTCGGCCACGGCCGCCTCGACTTCCGCCCCGAGCACTACTGGACGCCGGGCACCCGCGTGACGGTGGCGCTGCGACTGCGTGATGTGGAGGGCGCGTCCGGCGTCTACGGCCTGCAGGACCGGACCTTCTCCTTCACCGTCGGCCGCAGCCAGGTCTCCCTCGTCGACGCGGCCCGGCACACCATGCAGGTCAGACGGGACGGCGAACTGCTCGCCACCGTGCCGATCACCGCCGGCGCCCCGAAGACGACCACCTACAACGGCAAGATGGTCGTCACCGAGATGCTCGAAGTGACCCGCATGAACAGCCGCACGGTCGGCTTCGGCGGCGAGTACGACATCCCGGACGTCCCGCACGCCCTGCGGCTGACCGACTCCGGCACCTTCCTGCACGGCAACTACTGGGCGCCCACCGCCCCCGGCAGGGTCAATGTCAGCCACGGCTGCGTGGGCCTCAGGGACGTGAAGGGCGGCAGTTCGGACACGCCCGCGGGCTGGTTCTTCGACCGCAGCCTCGTCGGGGACGTCGTCGAGGTCGTCCACAGCAATGACAAAAAGGTCGCTCCCGACAATGGCCTCGGGGGATGGAATATGGGCTGGAAGGAGTGGAAGGCGGGCAGCGCGGTGAAGTAACCGGGCAGGGGGGCGGCCCGGCCCGACTCTCCCCCGGAGTTGGGACGGAATGGTGACCTTGGACTTACATGATGCTCAAAAGTCTGCGGTTAATATTCGCCGACGCGTCGGTAGAACGCGTAGGGGAGCGGGCCTGAGCAGGCCCTTCGAGGGGAGAAACACTTGAACGTGCGACCGATATCGGGGGCGTCGGTTGACGCGCGGGGGCGCGGGGCCAAGGGATTGCTGGCGCTGATACTCGGCGTTCTGCTGCTGGCGGTCACCGCCTGCGGCGGGGGGGATTCCGGTTCCGGTTCCGGTGACTCCAAGGCCGAGAAGGGCGACTCGTCCGCCACCGGGACCAAGCAGTCCGAGGCGGTCGTCTCCATCACCCCGAAGGACGGGGCGAAGTCCGTCGACACCAGCGGTGCCCTGAAAGTCGGCGCCGCCAAGGGCAAGTTGACCGAGGTGCAGGTCAAGGACGCCAAGGGCACCGCGATAGCCGGGAAGATAGCCGCCGACGGCGCCTCCTGGACGCCGTCCACCCATCTCGCCTCCGGCACCAAGTACTCGGTGCACGCCGTCGCGAAGGACGCCGAGGGCCGCACGGCCGCCGAGGACTCCAGCTTCACCACCCTGACCCCGAAGAACACCTTCATCGGCACGTTCACGCCCGAGGACGGCTCGACGGTCGGCGTCGGAATGCCGTTCTCCGTCCGCTTCACCCGGGGCATCACCAGCCCCGAGGACGTCGAGAAGGCCATCACGATCAAGACCTCGCCGGCCGTCGACGTCGAGGGCCACTGGTTCGGCAACGACCGCCTGGACTTCCGGCCCGAGAAGTACTGGAAGGAAGGCACCAAGGTCACCGTCGACCTCAACCTCAACGGGGTCGAGGGCCGCGACGGCGTCTACGGCGAGCAGGACAAGACCGTCTCCTTCACCATCGGCCGCGACCAGGTCTCCGTCGTCGACGCCAAGAAGCACACGATGAAGATCACCCAGGACGGCCGGACCATCAAGACCCTCAAGGTCACCACCGGCAAGCCCGGTTACGACACCTGGAACGGCCAGATGGTCATCAGCGAGAAGCTCGCGGTGACCCGGATGAACGGCGAAACGGTCGGCTACGGCGGCGAGTACGACATCAAGGACGTCCCGCACGCCGCCCGTCTCACGGACTCCGGCACCTTCATCCACGGCAACTACTGGGGCGGCGACGCCTTCGGCAACTACAACGCCAGCCACGGCTGCGTGGGCCTGCGGGACGTCAAGGGCGGTTACGACAGCGGTGTCCCGGCCGCCTGGTTCTTCAACCACTCGATGATCGGCGACGTGGTCGTGGTCAAGAACTCCGACGACGCGACCGTCGCACCGGAGAACGGCCTCAACGGCTGGAACATGTCGTGGGAGAAGTGGAAGGCGTAGCCCGCACGACGACCAGCGGCCCCGACGCGAGGTACGGCACCGGGGCCGCTGCGGGGTAAGACACCGGGGCGCTGCGACGATCCCGCCAATGTGGGCGACCGCACCGGCCGGTCGTCGTCAGCCGCGTGCTGTGTCTGTCCGACGGCGACCCCTGGCCTCCGGCCGGCTGCGGGCGACGGTACCCGGCCGGTCGTCGTTGGCCGCCGTGCTGTGTCTGTTTGCGGGCACCCTCCGGACCTCCGGCCGAATGTGGGCGACCGCACCGGCCGGTGATCGTCGGCCGTCGGCCGTCGTACCGTGCCTTCCTGGGGGCTTGCACCAGCCCCCGGCCGAGTGTGAGCCACCGCACCGGCCCGTCGTCGTTAGCCGCCCTTAACCTGCTGGCATGACCGTGAATCTCGAAGTCGCCGAAGGTGTCGGCACCATTCGTCTCGACCGACCGCCCATGAACGCGCTGGACGTAACCGTCCAGGACCGGCTGAAGGAGCTCGCCGAGGAGGCGACCCGGCGCGAGGACGTGCGCGCGGTGATCGTGTACGGCGGGGAGAAGGTGTTCGCGGCCGGTGCGGACATCAAGGAGATGCAGGCCATGGACCACACCGCGATGGTCCTGCGCGCCCGCGCCCTGCAGGACTCGTTCACGGCGGTGGCCCGCATCCCCAAGCCGGTTGTCGCGGCCATCACCGGCTACGCCCTGGGCGGCGGCTGCGAACTCGCGCTGTGCGCCGACTTCCGGATCGCCGCGGAGAACGCCAAGCTGGGGCAGCCGGAGATCCTGCTCGGCCTGATCCCCGGCGCGGGCGGCACCCAGCGCCTCGCCCGGCTGATCGGCCCGTCCAGGGCGAAGGACCTGATCTTCACGGGTCGTATGGTCAAGGCCGACGAGGCGCTGACGCTCGGCCTCGTGGACCGGGTCGTGCCCGCCGAAGAGGTGTACGCGGAGGCCCACGCCTGGGCGGCGAAGCTCGCGAAGGGGCCGGCGATCGCGCTGCGCGCCGCGAAGGAGTCGATCGACACGGGACTCGAGACCGACATCGAGACGGGCCTCGCGGTGGAACGGAACTGGTTCGCCGGCCTGTTCGCCACGGAGGACCGTGAGCGGGGCATGAAGAGTTTCGTCGAGGAGGGCCCCGGCAAGGCCAAATTCCTCTGAACCCCTTGCAATTGACGCGATGTCTGATCCGGGTCCCTCGATGGGGCGGTTTATGGGAGCCTTAACGCAACCTTAAGTCTGCCTTGTCGAGGGAGCCCGTCGATTGCCTCCCAGCGAGCCTCCGCCGCAGGTCAGAAGGGCTATCGAAGACGCCGAAGTGCCCATGGCATATGCCGATCACCGCCAACGGAACGAAGCATTCCGGGGGGTGTATTCGTCGGGAACGGCCCCGGAGGGCGCTGTGGGCGGCCATGATGGGGGCATGGCGGGGCTGGAGGGTTTCGAACAGCCGCGGGGAGACAGCCGAACGACGGCGGCGCGCTGGTCTCCGGCGGTCGAGGACGAGTACGCACTGAAAGCACTCGAACTGTTCGGAAATCCCACGGAGGCCGAGGTCCCGCTGCCCTCCCGGCCGGAGTCCGCGGCGGCCGCGCGGCGCTTGACCCAGGTGATCGTCCTCCGTCACTGGGGGCTCGCTCCCAAGATGGCCGAGGACGCGGTGTTACTCGTGTCCGAGCTGGTCGGCAACGCGGTACGGCACACGGGCGCGCGGGTGTTCGGTCTCCGGATGCGGCGTCGGCGGGGGTGGATCCGGATAGAGGTCCGTGACCCGTCACGCGGACTGCCCTGTCTGATGCCGGTGCAGGAGACGGATCTCAGCGGGCGCGGACTGTTCCTCGTGGACAAGCTGTCGGACCGATGGGGCGTCGACCTGCTGCCTCGCGGAAAGACGACGTGGTTCGAGATGCGGGTGGCCGACAGATAGACGGTGGGTCGATCAGCGCCAATCTCCCACATAACCCCTTAAATGGGGCGAGTGACCGCTACCGATCGTCGGGCAGTGCTCCTCGCCACCGCTGGGCTGGCGCTGGCCGCGGGATGTGCGACCAGGAACGCCGTCGCTCACCCGGCCCACTCCGCCCACTCCGCCGGCACGGCCTCCGCCCAGCCCGCCCTGCCCGCCCTGCCCGCCCAGCTCACCCACGGCCCCCGCGACCGCCCCCGGGTCGCCCTCACCTTCCACGGCAACGGCGATCCCGCCACCGCCCGCGCCCTGCTCACCGAGGCCGAGAAGCATGGCGCCCGTGTCACCGTGCTCGCCGTCGGCACCTGGCTGGACGCGCATCCCGACATCGCCCGGCGTGTCCTCGACGGCGGACACGAGCTCGGCAACCACACCCTCCACCACCTTGACATCAACGCGATGTCCGAGGCCGAGGCCAGAGCGGAGATCGTCGGCTGTGCCGAACGGATCCGGCGGCTCACCGGGTCGGTCGGGACCTGGTTCCGCCCCTCCCGTACGCCCACCGCCTCCCCTCTCGTCACGCGGCTGGCCCGGGAGGCCGGCTACCCCCACGTCCTCTCCTACGACGTCGACTCCCTCGACTTCACCTCGCCCGGCGCCACCGCCGTCGCCCGCAAGGTACTCGCCGAGATCCGCGAAGGATCCGTGGTGAGCCTGCACTTCGGGTACGCCGACACGGTCGCCGCCCTCCCCGTCGTACTGGAAGAAGTCGACCGGCGCGGCCTGGCCGCAGTGACCACCACGGAGTTGTTCAGCTGATGCCCCCCATCCTCCTGAAGCGCCGCCTCGTGCGGAGCACCCTGATCGCGGGTGCCGCGTTCGTCGCCCTCGCCGCCTGCGGTACCGGGACCGAGAGCGGGGTGCACGAGGCCGTCGGCACCAAGGCGGCCGTCCCCGCCCCCGTGAAGCCGGTGGGACCGGTGGGGAAGCCGGTCCGCGGGCTGCCCGGGATGCCGCCCCTCCTCGACCCGAAGGACGTCTACGCGGCGGACCGGCCGAACAGACTGTCACCGGTGGTCAAGGACTTCCCATCGCGGGTCTACGTGCCCAACACCGAGTCCGACACCGTCTCCGTGATCGACCCGAGGACGTACGACGTCGTCGAGACGATCCGGGTCGGGCGGCAGCCCCAGCACGTCGTGCCCTCCTGGGACATGAAGACCCTCTGGGTCAACAACGACCGCGGGAACACCCTCACCCCGATCGACCCGAGCACCGGGAAGGCGGGCAGGCCGGTCGACGTGCACGACCCGTACAACCTCTACTTCACGCCGAACGGCAAGTACGCGGTCGTGATGGCCTCCCTCGACCGCGAGCTCGTCTTCCGCGACCCGCACACCATGGAACCCAGGAAGACCGTGCCGGTCAGCTGCTACGGCGTCAACCACGCCGACTTCTCCCTGGACGGGACGTACTTCATCGTGTCCTGCGAGTTCAGCGGTGAGCTGTTGAAGGTCGACACCGAGAAGATGGAGGTGGTCGGACAGCAGAAGCTCCCCTTCCACGGGGCCATGCCGCAGGACGTCAAGGTCTCGCCGGACGGGAAGCGGTTCTACATCGCGGACATGATGGCCGACGGGATGTGGGTCCTGGACGGCGACACCTTCGGCAAGCCGGCCCTGCTGCCCACCGGCAAGGGCGCCCACGGCCTCTACGTCAGCCGCGACTCCCGCGAGATGTACGTCTCCAACCGCGGCGAGGGGACCGTCTCCGTCTTCGACTTCACCGAGAACCGGCTTACCAGGAAGTGGCGCCTCCCCGGCGGCGGCAGCCCCGACATGGGCGGCGTCTCCGCCGACGGCAAGGTCCTGTGGCTGTCCGGCCGCTACAACTCCGAGGTCTACGCCATCGACACCCGCACCGGCGCCCAGCTCGCCCGTATCAGGGTCGGCAGCGGACCGCACGGGCTCGCGGTGTACCCCCAGCCGGGGCGGTACTCACTCGGTCACACCGGCATCTTCCGCTGAGCGGTCGAGGACCCGTGGGGCCGCGGCGAGCAGCACCGCCTCCGCGCCCACCGGACGGTAACCGGCCGCCTGGAACGCCCGCATGCTGCGGGCGTTCCCCGGGGACACCTGGGCCCACAGCGGCTCCGCGGCGAGATGCCTCGCCGCGGTCACCAGCGCACGACCCAGACCCCGGTGCCGTACGTCCTCGTCCACCTCGACCGAGACCTCCAGACGGCCGCCGACACCGCGCCCCGTCACCAGCACGCCGCCCGGCGCCGTCCAGGCGCGAATGCCGTCACGCCGCCTGCGGGCGTAGACGACCCGGGGGTGGTCGGGGTCCTCGATCTCCCTCAACGTGAGCGGCGGTTCGCCCGGGAGCGGGTCGCCGACCAGCATCGCGTCGATGGTCTCGGACCTGCGCCCGGTCCGGTCCAGGAAGGCGGCCAGGAATCGCGGGTTCATGGTCGCCGCCAGCGCGTCGCAGTCCGGGCCGCGCAGCGTGGCGTGCACCCACTCCGGGTCCTCGTCGGTGAAGACGACCGAGTGCGCCGTGAAGGACAGCACGCCCGCGTCCCGGTGGCACGCCTGCGGTACGACCGTCGTGCCGCCGTCCGCGGGCGGGAAGACCCCGCGGGCCGCCGCGTCGAGAATGTCCCGCAAGGTCTCCATCACACCGCTCCTCGAGTCGCCATCCAGTGGATGGCCCACCCTCGCAGACACGATCGAGGACGGCACCGCGGTTTTCCCCGGTGGTCGCCGTACTGGAGGTCCGGGCGGGCCGCTAATCTGACCTGCGGCAGCAAGCCAGCAGGACACGACAAAGGCAAGAAAAGGGGCGGACCGGTGGCGCACATCGACATCGAGGAAGCACGCAAGCAGTTCGAGCGGATCGATGCGGACGGTGACGGCACCATCACCGCCGCCGAGTTCAAGTCCGCCCTGGCCCAGGGTGGCGACTGGAACGTGACCGAGTCGGTCGCCGAGGCGATCATCAAGAGCCGCGACCTGAACGGCGACAAGCTCCTGTCGTTCGACGAGTTCTGGGCCTACCTGAACAAGTAGAGCCGACGGTGAGGGGGCGCCCCGACAGGCGCCCCCTTCGTCATGCCCGGCCCCGGTCCCGGTCCGGATCCGTACCGTCCAGCGGCCGTCGTGGCGCTCCAGGACCAGCGGCAGGTCGAAGCACTTGCCGACCTGGTCGCCGGTGAGCACCCGCGCCGCCGGGCCCTGTGCGAGGACCCGGCCCGCACGCAGCAGCATCGCGTGGGTGGTGCCGGGCGGGGCGAGCTGGAGGATCCGTTCGCGGGCTAGACGATGTCCAGCACCCGGTGCGGACCCTCTGGCAGCTCCACCCCCACGGCGTCCCCGGCCCGCACCACACCCCCGCTGACCACGACACTCATGATCCCGGACCGGAACAGCGCCCGGCCGTCGTCACTCCGGCCCACGACCTGCTTCAGCAGCCCCTTCTGGAACCCGTCGATCTGCGCACACGGATTCCGCAGCCCGGTCACCTCCACGACGGCCTCGTCGCCGAGGTGCAGCAGGGTCCCCACCGGCAGCCCCAGCAGATCGACGCCACGCGTCGTGACGTTCTCCCCGAGCTGCCCGGCGCCGACCTCGAACCCGGCCTCACGGAGCTCCTCGAACAGCTCCTCGTGCATCAGGTGCACCTGTCGGAGGTTCGGCTGCGAGGGGTCCTTCCTCATCCGGAAACGGTGCTTGACCGTCGCCCCGCCGTGGACGTCCCCCTCCACCCCGAACCCGGCGAGCAAGGTGATGCTCTCCCGGTTCGGCTTCGTGAACGAGTACGTACCGTTGCTGCTGACCGCAGTGATCGTCCCACCCATGCCCGAAGCCTATGCGCGGCCCCGGAGTCAGGCGTCGGTGGCCCACTCGCGCAGGGCCGCCTTGCTCGCGAAGTCGGCGACGTTCTTGTCCACGGGGTCGTCGGTGTACTGGTGGAAGCGCCACTTGGCCTTGATGCGGGGTTTGCCGGCCGTGACGTAGTCGGCGATCCAGAGGCCGTCGCCGGCATACGACGTGGTGTCGACCGTCAGCCAGTAGTGCCGGTTCGTGTAGAGCACGACCCGGTTGTTCGGGCGCAGCTGCTTCACCTTGCGGATGAAGCTGTCCTTCTCCGCGTTGCTCGCGTGGGTGCCGTCGCCCGTCGTCTCCCAGTCGACCGCGAGGATGTCGCCGCCCTTCTCGGGAGCGTGTTTGACGAAGTACTCGGCCTGGGCGGTGAGGTTGCCGGGCCACAGGAAGTGGTAGAAGCCGACGACCAGCCCGGTGTCGCGGGCGTGCTTGGTCTGGGCGGAGAGCTTCGGGTTCGTGTAGGAACGGCCCTCCGTCGCCTTGATGAAGACGAAGGAGAGACCCTCCGTGCTGTAGGAGGAGGACTGGTAGGCGCTGACATCGATACCGCGGAGCATGTGGGGGCTCCTTGAAGTGGGGTTGGGGGGACGGAAGTTGATGATGCCCCACCTGCCCGGCGGCAGAACCTCGCCCACCAGGATCCCCGGACCGGGGCGGCAGGTCCGCCTGCTCCGACCTCCACCTCCGTAAGAACGGTGGGGCGGAATGCGAGGGACACGCCGTACAGGTCTGTCATGCCCGAGGTGGAGCGGATTGTCGACCGCGAGGCGTACGGGCACGGCGGATCGACTTTCTCGCACGTTCCGTCAGCGGTGAAGGTTTTACCTCTCCCTGTTCCTTTCCCGGACGTCGAGTGGCCTTTGGGGCAACCGCCGCCCCGTTGTGGATCCCTTGCCCATTCGCTGATCTTTTGATCAACAAATCCTGTCTGGCTCTTTGCTCGTTGGAGATCACTTGTGGGTTGGTTTGATCCACTTGGTTCTGTTGAGAGTTCATTGACTTAAGGGATTGCTCAGGTTTTGATCGCCCGGCTGTGAACGGCGGTAAAGGAACTGTGATCGCGGGGGGTCGGGCTAAGTGGAGTGCCGGAAAACGGCTGAGATGGCTGGCGGCAGCCGCGTTGTCGGTGCAACTGGTGGGCGCGGCCGGCGCCCACGCGGTCGCCGACGCGCCCGTGTCGACGACGGCTTCGGCCACGGACGACCCCAGCGGTCTGTCGCCCGAGGCGGCCGCTTCGCAAAAAAAAGGCCGCTCGATCGGGTTCACCCGTCGCCGTGGACGCCGAGACGACGCCCGCCCAACTGGTCACCGCGCGGCCGGACGGCACGTTCACCGTCGAGTTCGACCCCGAACCGGTGCGGGTGCACCAGGCCTCGGGCTGGGTGCCTGTGGACACCGGCCTCACAATCGCCGCCGACGGCCGGCTCACCCCGAAAGCCGCCGCGGATGTCACCTTCTCCGGGGGCGGCGCGCACGACCCGCTGGCGCGTATCACCCAGGACGGCAAGACCTACAGCGAGGGCCGTGCCGGGCAGGACGTCCGGGTACGTGGCCGTGGAGCCGTCGAGTGTCGGCGACGGCAGCGTCCAGGGCGAACCGACTACGGCAAGAACCATCTGCCGGGCTGGGCCACCGGCGACCCGGCCACCAACTCCGCCTGGACGGCACCGGTTGGGTGCCGTCCGCTGTGGTGACGGTCCAGTACTCGCCGTCGTTGTCGCCGTTGGTGGCACCGGTGGAGTTGTGCCGGTCTGGGCTCCCACCACCAAGGTCGGTGTCATGCCGAGCCTCGGGTCGCAGGAACCGTTCCTGGAGCCTGGGGGGACCTGGCGGATGTTCCTTCCCATGGCGGGAGGTGCGCACTAGCCATGCTGAGAGTCGGGTTTGTTCGGGAGTTCTTCGAGGGGCCGGTCGATCTTCCCGGAATTCATGAACTCATGCGCGCGGACTCCGAGGAATGGCGCGAGACCGCGGCTTTCGCCGTCGCCTATCTCGCGGGCTCCCCGGCGGTCGCCGAATTCACCGAGACCGAGCAGTGTCTGCTGGGTTGTGGCGAGAACCTCGTGGGCTGCTCGTCATTGTTCACCGACGGTTCCTGGGTCTGGCGCGGTGACCTCGGGCATTACGTGGGACGCCATGGTGTGACGCTGCCACCGGAATTCGTCGAGCGGATGCGCGAGTTCGACTGGAAGCCGCCCGCCGATGCCGTCGACGCGTCGGTGGCGCGTCTGGCGTTGCCGACCGCGTGGCAGGTCGCCTGATGTGTGCACGGCATGACGGGGCGGATCACGGATGTCAGCCGCCGCGGGAATGCGTCGGCACAGTACCGAGAATGAGGACGATGTAGTGACAGGCTCACGCCCGGAACGCCGTTCCGCCGGCACCGAGACCCTGCTGGACGTGCTGCTGCGCTGGACAGGGATCCGGCGCCGCACCTCCGCACGGGACATCGCCGACTTCGACGGCGGTCAGCCGCTGCGGGTCGTCGGGTTCACGCATAGCCTCGGTGGCGAGGTCAGGGTCTTGGTCGGCGGGGGAAAGGAGATCGCGCGGCTGGGGCAGGGGTATCTGCGGCTCGCCCTGGGTGAGCCGCCGCTCTGGAAAGACGCGCGGGGCGACCGGACCGCGACCCTCCAGGCGCCGTTCCGGCTGAGGCCGGCGGGCGGGAAGGTCCGGCCGGCGCCGAAGTTCGAGCGGTACGAACTCGTCACGGGCGCGGGCACCTTCGACCTCGCGGTCCCGAAGAAGGACGGCGAACTGGTACGGCACGCGCTCGGCGGCGGGGCGGGGCCGACAGGATGAGCGACGGCTGAGTACTGCACGCACCAGGCCGAGTACGCCCTGGTCGGCCGTCGCCTTCGACCGCCAGACCGGAAGCCGCTATCTCAGGGGCACCCGGGTCACCGACTACGTCGACGTTCGGTGACCTCACACGACTCCGCTCGGGGCCTGTCCCCTCAGCACTCGATGATGTTCACCGCGAGCCCGCCCCGGGCCGTCTCCTTGTACTTCACGCTCATGTCGGCCCCGGTCTCCTTCATCGTCTTGATGACCTTGTCCAGGGACACCTTGTGCGAGCCGTCGCCCCGCAGCGCCATCTTGGCCGCCGTGACCGCCTTCACCGCGGCCATGCCGTTGCGCTCGATGCAGGGGATCTGGACCAGGCCGCCGACCGGGTCGCAGGTCAGGCCCAGGTTGTGCTCCATGCCGATCTCGGCGGCGTTCTCGACCTGTTCGGGGGAGCCGCCGAGGACCTCGGCGAGGGCGCCCGCGGCCATCGAGCAGGCCGAGCCGACCTCGCCCTGGCAGCCGACCTCGGCGCCGGAGATGGAGGCGTTCTCCTTGAAGAGCATGCCGATGGCGCCGGCCGCCAGCATGAACCGGACGACACCCTCGTCGTCGGCGCCGGGCACGAAGTTCATGTAGTAGTGGAGCACCGCGGGGATGATGCCGGCGGCCCCGTTGGTCGGGGCGGTCACCACCCGTCCGCCCGCCGCGTTCTCCTCGTTCACCGCCATCGCGTACAGCGTGATCCACTCCATGGAGTGCGCCAGCGGATCGCCCTCGGCGCGCAGTTGACGGGCGGTGACGGCGGCCCTGCGGCGGACCTTGAGGCCGCCCGGCAGGATGCCCTCACGGGACATGCCCCGCGACACGCACGCCCGCATGACCTGCCAGATCTCCAGCAGCCCGGCCCGGATCTCGTCCTCGGTGCGCCAGGCCCGCTCGTTCTCCAGCATCAGCGAGGAGATCGACAGACCGGTCTCCTTCGCCAGCCGCAGCAGCTCGTCGCCGGTGCGGAAGGGGTACTTCAGGACCGTGTCGTCCAGCTTGATCCGGTCCGCGCCCATGGCGTCCTCGTCGACGACGAACCCGCCGCCCACCGAGTAGTACGTCTTCGACATGAGCTCGGCGCCCGAGGCGTCGTACGCCCACACCGTCATGCCGTTCGCGTGGTAGGGGAGGGCTTTGCGGCGGTGCAGGACCAGGTCGTCGTCGAAGGAGAACGGGATCTCGCGCTCACCGAGCAGCTTCAGGACCCCCGTGGCCTTGATCTCCGCCACCCGGTCGTCCGCGCCCTCCACGTCCACCGTGCGCGGGGAGGCGCCCTCCAGGCCGAGCAGTACGGCCTTCGGGGTGCCGTGACCGTGGCCGGTCGCGCCCAGGGAGCCGTAGAGCTCGCAGCGCACCGAGGCGACGGAGGACAGCAGGTCCTCGTTGCGCAGGCGGCGGGCGAACATGCGGGCCGCGCGCATCGGGCCGACCGTGTGGGAACTCGACGGGCCGATGCCGATCGAGAACAGGTCGAAGACCGAGATGGCCACGGGAACTCCTTCACAAAGGGTGGGGGCACACGTCGCCGGGTGCCCCCACCGTGGAACTACTTGTTCAGGCCGGCGTACAGCGGGTGCTTGTCGGCGAGGGCCTTCACCCGGGCCTTGAGCGATTCCGCGTCGTACGACGGCTTCAGTGCCGCAGCGATGACGTCCGCGACCTCGGCGAAGTCCTCGGCCGTGAAGCCGCGGGTGGCCAGGGCGGGCGTGCCGATCCGCAGCCCCGACGTCACCATCGGCGGGCGCGGGTCGTTCGGGACGGCGTTGCGGTTGACCGTGATGCCGACCTCGTGGAGACGGTCCTCGGCCTGCCGGCCGTCCAGCTCGGACTCGCGCAGGTCGACGAGGATGAGGTGGACGTCGGTGCCGCCGGAGAGCACGTCGACCCCGGCCTCCCGGGCGTCGTCGGCCGTCAGACGCTCGGCGAGGATGCGCGCACCGTCCACCGTACGCCGCTGGCGCTCCTTGAACTCCTCCGAGGCCGCGACCTTGAAGGACACCGCCTTCGCCGCGATCACATGCTCCAGGGGGCCGCCCTGGAAGCCCGGGAAGACGGAGGAGTTCAGCTTCTTCGCGAACTCCTTCTTCGCGAGGATGATCCCGCCGCGCGGTCCGCCCAGCGTCTTGTGGGTGGTGGAGGTGACCACGTCCGCGTACTCGACGGGGTTCGGGTGCAGCCCGGCCGCGACCAGGCCGGCGAAGTGGGCCATGTCGACCCACAGGTACGCCTCGACCGCGTCGGCGATCCGGCGGAACTCCGCGAAGTCCAGCTGCCGCGGGTACGCCGACCAGCCCGCGATGATCACCTTGGGCCGGTGCTCCTTGGCCAGCTTCTCCAGCTCGGCCATGTCGACGAGGCCCGACTCGTCCACGTGGTAGGCGACGACGTTGAACTGCTTGCCGGAGAAGTTCAGCCGCATCCCGTGGGTCAGGTGACCCCCGTGCGCCAGGTCCAGGCCCAGGATCGTGTCGCCGGGCTGGGCCAGCGCGAACAGGGCGGCCTGGTTCGCGGAGGCACCGGAGTGGGGCTGCACGTTGGCGTACTCGGCGCCGAACAGCTCCTTGACCCGGTCGATCGCGATCTGCTCGGCCACGTCGACGTGCTCGCAGCCGCCGTAGTAACGGCGGCCCGGGTAGCCCTCGGCGTACTTGTTGGTGAGGACCGAGCCCTGTGCCTCCATGACGGCGAGCGGAGCGAAGTTCTCCGAGGCGATCATCTCGAGGGTGGACTGCTGACGGTCCAGCTCGGCGTCGACCGCGGCGGCGATCTCCGGGTCGAGTTCGTGCAGGGGGGTGTTCAGTGCGGACATCGGGTGCGGACTCCTCAGCCGGCGGAAAAGGCGGTGTACTCGTCGGCGGAGAGCAGGTCGGCCGGCTCCTCCGAGACGCGTACCTTGAACAGCCAGCCACCCTCGAAGGGGGCGGAGTTGACCAGTGCCGGGTCGCTGACGACGTCCTCGTTGACCTCGGTGACTTCACCGGAGACGGGGGAGTACAGGTCGCTGACCGACTTGGTCGACTCCAGCTCGCCGCAGGTCTCGCCCGCGGTCACCGTGTCACCGACCTCCGGGAGCTGGACGAAGACGACATCGCCGAGCGCGTTGGCCGCGTGCTCCGTGATGCCGACCGTCGAGACGCCGTCCTCGGCGCCCGACAGCCACTCGTGCTCCTTGCTGTAGCGCAGCTGCTGGGGGTTGCTCATGGCCTGAATTCTCCTGTACGCGGGGGAGTGCTGGTGAAGGGGGGACTGCGGAAGGCGTGCGTGAGCAGTGACTCTGTGCCCAGCATCACCTACGGCGGCTACTTCTGGCGCTTGTAGAACGGCAGCGCCACGACCTCGTACGGCTCGTGGCTGCCCCGGATGTCCACACCGACACCCGTCGTGCCGGGCGTCGCGTGCGCGGCGTCGACGTACGCCATCGCGATCGGTTTGCCCAGCGTGGGGGAGGGGGCGCCGGAGGTGACCTCGCCGATCACCTCGCCGGCCGCGACGACCGCGTACCCGGCCCGCGGGACGCGGCGCCCCTCGGCGACGAGCCCGACCAGGACGCGCGGCGGGTTCCCGGCGGCGCGGGAGGCGGCTGCCTGAAGCGCCTCGCGCCCCACGAAGTCCCCCTCCTTCTCGAACTTCACGACCCGCCCGAGCCCGGCGTCGAAGGGGGTCAGTTCCCGTGAGAGCTCGTGCCCGTACAGCGGCATGCCCGCTTCCAGACGCAGGGTGTCCCGGCAGGACAGCCCGCAGGGGACGAGCCCGACGCCCTCGCCGGCCTTGGTCAGCGCCTGCCACAGCTCGACCGCGTGCTCCGGCTTCACGAACAGCTCGAAGCCGTCCTCGCCGGTGTAGCCGGTGCGCGCGATCAGTGCCGGCACCCCGGCGACCGTGCCCGGCAGGCCGGCGTAGTACTTGAGGCCGTCGAGGTCCGCGTCGGTCAGGGACGCGAGGATGCCGGGGGACTCCGGTCCCTGTACGGCGATCAGCGCGTACGCGTCCCGGTCGTCGCGCACCTCGGCGTCGAAGCCGGCCGCGCGCTCGGTCAGCGCGTCCAGCACGACCTGGGCGTTGGAGGCGTTGGCGACCACCAGGTACTCGGTCTCCCCGAGCCGGTAGACGATCAGGTCGTCGAGGATGCCGCCGTCGGCCTGGCAGATCATGGTGTAGCGGGCCCGGCCGACACCGACGGAGGCGATGTTGCCGACCAGGGCGAAGTTCAGCAGCCCGGCCGCCTGCGGCCCGGTCACGGTGATCTCGCCCATGTGGGAGAGGTCGAAGAGCCCGGCTTTCGTGCGTACCGCGGTGTGCTCGTCGCGCTCGGAGCCGTACCGCAGGGGCATGTCCCAGCCGGCGAAGTCGGTCATCGTCGCACCGAGCGAGCGGTGCAGGGCATCGAGCGCGGTGAGACGGAGTTCAGAACTGCTCATCGGACGGTCGTCTCCAAGGATCCCAGGACATGGGTGTGACGGGCGAGGTATTCCTCCCCATCTGTCATCGGAACCTGAGAGGTTCGCCCCGGCCACACGAGTGGCCGGTGGCTTGCACCGTGGGTGGGGCCGCCGTCGAGTCGGCGGCCCGCTTTTCAGATGTGCCTCGCCCGCGCGGTAACGGGGCCTGAGAGATTCAAGGGAGGGACTTGCTCCTTCGGCGCCCGGGTACACGTACCCCGGGACTCTCCCGCGCGGATTCAAGCGGCCGGTATGCAGTTGGCGCCGACATCATTGCACGCATCCGACGCCCACGGCAGGGCCGCCTCGGCCCCTCCCTTCTGTAACCGGCTCGTGACGGTACGCGTACAGAAACACGAGAGATCATCCATTACCTTCTCTTTACGCTCGGTGGGGAGGGGAACCCCGACCCCGGAGGAGGACGATGACGGTGAACAGGACCACGGCGTACGCGACGACCTCGGGGCTCGCGCTGCCCGAGCAGCCCGCGGCCCCGGCGGTCGAGACCCCGGGGGCCCGCCCGGTCGTCCGTGACCTGCGCGACCGCGCGGGCCACAGTCCGCACGCCCTGCTCTTCGGCCCGGGGGACCTCGTCGTCATCACCGGCCTGCCCGGCAGCGGCAAGTCCACGCTGATGAGGCGTGCGGTCAGGGGCATCCGGATCGACTCCCAGGACACCCGCGACCGCTGGGACGGCCGGCTGGCCCGCTTACTGCCGTACGCCGCCTACCGCCCCCTGGTCCGGCTCGCGCACTACGCCGCACTGCGCCGCGCCCTGCGCTCCGGCGAGGGAGTGGTGGTGCACGACTGCGGGACGCAGGCCTGGGTGCGGGGCTGGCTGGCCCGCGAGGCGCGGCGCCGGGGCGGCACCCTGCACCTGCTGCTGCTCGACGTCACCGCGGACACCGCGCTGGAGGGGCAGCGCGAGCGCGGCCGGGGGGTCTCGCGGTACGCCTTCCTGCGGCACCGGGGGGCGGCCGCCCGGCTGATCCGCTCCGTGGAGCGCGGCGACCTGCCCCAGGGCTGCGGTTCGGCGGTGCTGATCGACCGGGCGGCTGCGGACGTCCTGCGGCGGATCGGTTTCACGAGCTGAACCCGACTCGGCCGCGGATTCCGGGATTCCGAGTTCGGCGAGAAGTCGCCGGTCGCGGCGCGTCATCGCCGGTTCAGCGCTGAGTCAGCGTGCGCCACGACGATCTCCTCCATGGGAGCCAAGCAGGGAACCACGCTGCACGAACTGATCGCTGCCCAGACGCGTGAGGACCCGTCGAGGATCGCGGTCACCGGACCCGAGGGCGCGCTCACCTACGGGGAGCTCGAACGGCGGGCCGAGGGGGTGGCCGTCCGGCTCGCCGCACTTGGTGTGGGAGCCGATCGTCCGGTAGGCCTGCTGGTTCCCCGGTCGGCGGCGATGATCGTGGGGATGCTCGGAATACTCCGGGCGGGCGGGGCCTATCTGCCGCTCGACCCCGAGCTTCCCGGCACCCGCGTCAACGCCCTGCTGTCGGCCGCGGGCGCGGCGGCGCTGGTGACGACGCCGGAGTCGGCGGAGCGGGCCGCGGACTTCGGGCTTCCCGTCGTCGTGCCGGGGGAGGAGCCGGAGGCCGGTGCGGCGAGCCCGGACCGGCCACCCACACCCGGCTCGGCCCTGTGCTACGTGCTGTTCACCTCGGGCTCGACCGGCGAGCCCAAGGCCGTCGCCGTCGAGCACCGCCAGTACGTCCACTACCTGAACGGTCTGTACGAGCGGATCGAGCCGGGGTGGTCCTGGGCGCTGGCGTCCACGTTCTCCGCGGACCTGGGCAGCACCAACGTGTTCGGGGCGCTGACCACCGGCGGTTGTCTGCATGTGCTGTCCCGGGAACAGTCGATCGATTCGGAGGCCTTCGCCGCGTACTTCACGGAGCATCGGATCGACGCGATGAAGCTTGTACCGAGTCACCTCGCGGCTCTGGCGGGCGCGGGAGGCACAGAGCTCGACAGGGTGCTGCCGCGGCGCCTGCTGATCTGCGCGGGCGAGCCACTGCCGCCGAACCTGGTCCGCCGGGTCAGATCCGCCCGGGCCGATCTGACCGTCGAGAACCACTACGGTCCGACCGAGACCACGGTCTCGATGCTCGCCCACCGAGTGCCGCGGGACCTGCCGGAGTCCGCGACGGTCCCCCTTGGCCGTCCGTTCCGGGGGGTGCGCGTGCACGTTCTCGGGCCGGACCGGGAGCCCGTCCCCGACGGGGTCACGGGGGAGCTGCACATCGAGGGGGCGAACCTGGCCCGCGGCTATCTCGGCGCCCCCGCCGCGACCGCGGCCGCCTTCACCCCGTGCACGGCAGGCCCGCCCGGGGCGCGCATGTACGCGACCGGCGACCTGGTCCGGCGGCTGCCCACCGGAGACCTGGAGTTCGCCGGGCGCGCCGACGACCAGGTCAAGGTCATGGGATACCGGGTCGAGCCCGGCGAGGTAGCGGCGGTCCTGGCTCGCCATCCGAGCGTGGAGCAGGCCGTCGTCTTGCCGTACGGCGCCGCCGACGAGCTACGGCTGGCCGGTTATGTGACCGGATCCGGCCTCACCGGGGCGGACGTGCGAGCCTTCGCTGCGGATCGACTGCCCGACCACATGGTGCCCGCGGTCGTGATGGTGCTCGACGCCATGCCGCTGACCGGGAACGGCAAGGTCGACCGTGGTGCCCTGCCGGCCCCGGTCGTCGAGCGGACCGATCACCAAGGCGCGCCGCGTGCGGGCCTGGAGGAGGAGATCGCCGCGGTCTGGGCCGCGACGCTCGGCCTCGAGAACGTCGGCGTGCACGACAGCTTCTTCGACATCGGCGGCACCTCGCTGCTGCTGATGCGGCTCAGGGTTCGGCTGGTCAAGTCGCTCGACCGGGAGATTTCGATGGTCACGCTCTTTCGCAACCCGACCGTGCGCCTGCTGGCGCGCCATCTGGAGACGGCCGAGGAACCCGCGTCCGAGGCGGACCGGGGCAGGGCACGCAGCAGGCTGACCACGGCCGCCCGCGCCCGGCGGCGCGCCGCGATGGGCGGGGAGGAGCGATGACCGAGCAGCAGGCGGAGCCGACCGGCCTCGAGATCGCCGTGGTGGGTATGGCGGGACGCTTCCCCGGCGCGGACTCCGTCGGGCGGTTCTGGGACAGTGTGCTGGACGGTGGTGAGCGGATCACGTCGTTCACCGCGGACGACTCCATAGCCGCCGGTGTGGCCCCGGAACAGGCCAGGCACTCCGACTACCGCCATGTCCACGGTGTACTCGACGGCGTCGAGTACTTCGACAATGTGCTGTTCGGGTACACGCCACGGGACGCCGCCCTGCTCGACCCGCAGCAGCGCGTCTTCCTCGAATGCGCCTGGGCCGCGATGGAGGACGCGGGATACGCCCCCCGTACCGGAGGAGGCGCGCCCGTGGGCGTCTACGCCGGTGCCAGCCAGAACGCCTACCTGCTCAGCAACCTGCTGCGGACCCCCGGGGCGCTGGCGAACACGAGCCCGCAGGAGTTGTTGCTGGCCACCGAGAAGGATCTGCTGGCGGCCCGGGTCTCGTACCACCTCGACCTGCGCGGGCCGAGCGTCAGCGTGCAGTCCTCCTGCTCGTCGTCCATGGTCGCCGTGCACATGGCCTGCCAGGCGCTGCTCGCCGGCGAGTGCGAGATGGCCCTGGCCGGCGGCGTGACGATCCATGTGCCTCAGCACGAGGGGTACCTGCACACGGTCGGCTCGGTGTTCTCCTCGACCGGGCACTGCCTGCCGTTCGACGCCGGGGCCGACGGGACGGTCTTCGGCAACGGCGTGGGGGTGGTCGTACTGAAGCCGCTGGCGGACGCCCTCGCCGACCGCGACTCGATCCACGCCGTCATCCTGGGGTCGGCGGTGAACAACGACGGCGCGCGGCGCCTCAGCTTCACCGCTCCGGGGGTGGACGGGCAGGTGGCCGTCGTCCGCGCGGCGCATCGTGTCGCGGGCGTGGACCCCCGGACCATCTCGTACGTGGAGACGCACGGGACGGGCACGTCCCTGGGGGATCCGATCGAGTTCGAGGCGCTCACCGAGGCTCTCGGCCGGGATGGTGCTCCGTGCACGCTCGGGACGCTGAAGGCACAGATCGGTCACCTCTCTTCCGCGGCCGGAGTGGCCGGCCTCATCAAGACGGTGCTGGCGCTGAAGCACCGCGTCCTGCCACCCAGCCGTCACTTCACCCGGCCCAACCCGGAGATCGACCTGGACTCCGGCCGATTCCGCCTGCTCACCGAGGCGACGGAGTGGCCGGAGTACGGCGGGCGGCGGCGGGCGGCGGTCAGTTCCTTCGGGATCGGCGGGACGAACGCTCACATGGTCCTGGAGGAGCCTCCGCCCCCGACGCCACACTCCGTCGCGCGCCGCGAACACGAGGTGCTGCTCCTGTCCGCCCGTGAGGACGAGCCGCTGCTCGAACTGGCGGCCCGTCTCCGGGAGCACCTGGAGACGCACCCGGAGGCCGAGCTGTCGGACGTCGCCGGCACCCTGCAGAGCGGTCGTACACCCCAGCGCCGCAGAGCCGCGGTCACGTGCACGGACATCGACTCGGCGACCGCCGCCCTGGCCGCCGTGCGTCCGCCGTCGGCGGACGCACGCGATCGTGGCGTGGTCTTCATGTTTCCCGGGCAGGGCAGCCAGCGGGTGGGCATGGGGCGGGAACTGTACGAGACGGAGGAGACCTTCCGGGCCTGGATCGACGCCGCGGACGAGCGCCTGGACTTCGACCTGCGCGACCTGCTGTACGCGGGGGATCCGGTCGAGAACGCGCGGACGCTGGCGCACACCGGCTACACACAGCCGGCGCTCTTCGCCGTCGAACACGCCCTCGCCCGCCTGTGGATGGAGCTGGGGCTCGTGCCCAGGGCGATGATCGGGCACAGCCTCGGCGAGTACGTGGCGGCGACCGTCGCGGGGTGCATCGACTTCGCGACGGCACTCGATCTGGTCGCCGCACGGGCGCGCCTCATGCAGGATCAGCCGCCCGGCGCCATGCTCACCGTCAACCTGCCGGTGGCCGAGATACGGCCTGTTCTCGACGCGGAGACCGCGGTCGCGGCCGTCAACGGTCCCGCCCTCTGCGTCGTATCCGGCCCTGTGCCGTCCGTGGAGATGCTGGAGAAGCGGCTGCGGGCGGCCGGGGCCACATGCCGTCGGCTGCGCACGTCTCACGCCTTCCACTCCCCGATGATGGAAGCGGTGGCCGCGCCATTCGTGTCGAGGCTGCGGGAGGCCGTTCTGCGGCCGCCGGAGATACCGTTCGTGTCCAACCTGACCGGCGACTGGATTCGCGCCGAGGAGGCCGTGGACCCGGAGTACTGGATCCGTCACATGCTGGCCCCGGTCCGCTTCCACGAGGGGGTGGGGCGGCTGCTGAGCGGCCCGGCGTCGGTGCTCCTCGAAGTCGGGCCGGGAACCACCCTGCGTACCCTCGTCGGCCGGGCCGGCGACGACCATGTCCTGCTCGGCGGCCTGCCCGACCCGGAGCGCGCGGCGGACGGCGGTGCCTACCTGGCCCGTACGGTCGGCCGGCTGTGGGAGGCGGGGGCACCTGTGGACTGGAGCCGATGGCGCCGGGACGGGTGGTCGCGCGTGTCGCTGCCGACGTATCCGTTCCGGCGGCTGCGGCACTGGGTGGAGCCGACGCCCGGCTCCGGCCCGGCCCCCGCGGTGGCGGCGGCACACGACACGTCGGACGCACGGCCCCTCCTCGGTGCTGAGACGACCGGTGCGGAGGGGGCGGGAGCGGGCCTGTCCGAGACCGTTCTGCGTATCTGGCGGGAGTTGCTCGGCACCGACGACGTCGGTCTCGACGACGACTTCTTCGAACTCGGCGGCCACTCGCTGCTGGCGACCCGCATCATCGCCAAGGTGGCCGACGCGACCGGCACCGGGCTTCCGGGTGACGCGCTGTACTCGGCGCCTACGCCCCGCGAACTGGTCGCGCTCGTCGAGCAGCGAGAAGTCCCGCTCGTCGCGGCAGTCCAGGAGGACTCGGAACTGATGGCCCAACTGATAGCGGACATCGCGGAGTTGTCGCCCGAGGAAGTGGAACAGCAGCTACGCGAGGGGAGTTGACGGCTCCGCTTCTGTTCAGCGTGACGTAAAGACACCAGTGTGAAGATGATGTCGGCCCGGTCCACAGGGGCTCGGGCGTTACGGGGGTAACCATGGAGCGTGCAAGGCTCAGCCATGTCCACTTCTACGTGGGTGACGCCTGCCAGGCGGCCTACTACTACTGCAAGGCCTTCGGCTTCCGCCCGATCGCGGAGTCGCCTTCGGGCCGACAGTCCCAGACGATTCTGCTGGCCCAGGGCCGCATCCGTCTGATGTTCACCTCGACCACCGACCCGGGTGATCCGGTCGCCCGCTACGTGGCCGCGCACGGCGACGGTGTGGCCGACATCGCGATCGCTGTGCCCGACGTCGTGCGGACCTTTCGCACAGCGGTGGCGAACGGCGCCGATCCGGTCATGGAGCCGGCGTCCCGTACCGGCTCGGGCGGCACCGTCATGAGTGCCGCGGTGCGCGGTTTCGGTGATGTCATGCACACGCTAATCGAGGAGGGTGCGCCACTTCTGCACCCCGACCTCTCGCCCGTCGCCGAACCGAGCCCCGCGGCCCCGGACGGTGAGCTGCTCAGGGACATCGACCACTTCGCCGTCTGCGTCCCGGTCGGTGAACTGGACAAGACGGTGAGCCTGTACCAACAGATGTTCGGCTTCGAGGAGATCTTCTCCGAGTTCATCGAGGTAGGTCAGCAGGCCATGCTGTCCAAGGTGGTGAGCGACCTGTCCAGCGGAATCACGCTCACCATCCTGGAGCCCGACGCGACACACGAACCTGGTCAGATCGACACCTTCCTGCGGTCCCACGGCGGGGCCGGAGTCCAGCACGTGGCCTTCGAGACCGGGGACATCAGGGAGGGAGTGCGGCGCCTCGACGCCCAGGGCGTCGAGTTCCTCACGACTCCCGCCGCCTACTACGACCTGGTCGAGGACCGGGTCGGGGAGCTCGGCACCGAACTCCCCGACCTGCGAGCGAGGGGAATCCTCGCCGACCGCGACGAGTGGGGTCTGCTTCTGCAGATATTCACCCGGTCCCCGTACGCCCGCAGAACGCTGTTCCTGGAGCTGATCGAGCGGCGCGGGGCGCGCACCTTCGGCAGCGGCAACATCAAGGGACTCTACGAGGCGGTCGAGCGGGAGCAGAGCGGCGAGGGAGCCACCGATGCGGGCTGAGCCGGGGCTCCGCGAGACACCTCTGGCCACGCTCGCCGACTACGCCGAGGCAGCCCGCGCCGCGCTCGACCCGCCGACCTGGGACTTCATCTGCGGAGGCGCGGGCGACGAGCGGGCGGTCACCGCCAACACGGCGGCCTTCGAGGCGGTACGGCTCGCGCCACGGGTGCTGTCCGGGGTGGCCACGGTCGACCTCTCGGTGCGCCTGTTCGACCAGCCGTGGGCGATGCCGGTCGCCGTCGCCCCCATGGCCCATCACACGATGGTCCATCCCGACGGAGAGGTGGCGACGGTACGGGCGGCCGGCCGCTTCGGCATCCCGACCGTGGTCAGTACCTTCGCCGGCCGCACGTTCGAGGAGTTGGCGGCCGTCGCCACCAGTCCGCTGTGGCTGCAGCTGTACTGCTTCCGCGACCGCGGGCTGACGCGCGAGCTGGTCGAGCGTGCTGTCGCCGCGGGCTTCGCCGGACTGGTGCTCACCGTGGACTGCCCGCGGCTGGGCCGGCGCCCCCGCGACGTCCGCAACGCTTTCCGTCTGCCCGACGACGTGCGACCGGCGAACCTGCCGGCCTCCGCCGCGTACTCCTCGACCGACGTCTACGCACGCTCGGATCTCGACCCGGCGCTGGACTGGTCGGTCGTCGACCGGCTGCGGTCGATCTCCCCGCTGCCCCTGCTGCTCAAGGGAATCCTCACCCCCGCGGACGCGACTCGGGCGGTCGAGGCCCATGTCGACGGCATCATCGTGTCCAACCACGGGGGCCGCCAACTGGACGCGGCCCCCGCCACGCTCGACGCGCTGCCGGCCGTCGCCGAGGCCGTCGGCGGCCGCTGTCCGGTCCTCCTGGACGGCGGGGTGCGCGCAGGCCGCGACATCGCGGCCGCCCTCGCCCACGGCGCGGACGCCGTACTGGTCGGGCGGCCCGTGCTGTACGGCCTGGCCGCGGCCGGCGAGGAGGGAGCCGCAGGCGTCCTCGACGTCCTCTCCGGCGAACTCACGGACGTGCTGTTGCAGACGGGCCGCCGGAGCCCGGCCGACCTGGACGCCTCGCTGCTGTTCGACGCCCCCGCCAGGGCCGTCCACGCCCCGGCCGCGGGCGGCCCCGTCGACACGGTCGGCGGGCCGCTGTCCAAGGAGGGGCTGCATTCGAGCGTGTCCGAACCGGTGATGGACACGATGAACTTCCTCAACGAGATCACCCTGCGCCACCCCGACGCGATCTCCTTCGCGCCGGGCAGGCCGCTGGAGGACTTCTTCGAGACCGAGCAGCTGTTCCGGTGGCTGCGTCACTACATCGACCACCTGGCGGGCCTCGGCCGGTCCGAGGAGCAGATCCGCACCACGCTGTTCCAGTACGGCACCACCGCCGGGGAGATCAGGGGCCTGGTGGCCCGCACGCTGGCCGACGACGGCATCACCGCGGATCCCGCCGACATCGTGGTCACGGTCGGGGCACAGGAGGCGATGTTCCTCATCCTGCGGACACTGTTCGCCTCCCCACGTGACGTGCTGCTGGTCGCGAGCCCGTGCTACGTCGGGATCACCGGGGCGGCCCGCATGCTCGACATCGCGGTGGCCGAGATCCCGGAGGAGTCCGACGGGCTGACGGCGGCGGCGTTCGAGCGGACGGTGGCGGAGGTCCGGGCCCAGGGGAAGAGGCCACGCGCGTGCTACGTCGTGCCCGACTACTCCAATCCCTCCGGCAGCACCATGCCCCTTCGGGCGCGCCACGAGCTGCTGGAGGCCGCCGCCCGGCACGGCGTCCTCATCATGGAGGACAGCCCGTACCGGATGGTCAGCTCCGCCGAGCCGCTGCCGCTGCTGAAGGCGCTCGACCCGGCGCGATGCGTCGTCCACATCGGGTCCTTCGCCAAGTCCGCCTTTCCCGGCGCTCGGCTCGGTTACCTGGTCGCCGACCAGGAGGTGGCGGACAGGAACGGCAAGTGCACCCGCCTCGCCGACGAGATCTCCAAACTCAAGAGCATGCTCACCGTCAACACCCCCAGTCTGAGTCAGGCGGTGGTAGGAGGCCTGCTGCTGGAGTCGGGTTTCGACCTGCGAGCGCGGAACGCGGCGGCGGCCTCCACCTACGACGCCAACCTGACCGCGGTCCTGGACACGTTGAGCCGGTTGTTCCCCGAGCACGAACGGGCGGCGCACGGCGTCTCCTGGAACCATCCCGCGGGCGGCTTCTTCCTCGCGGTGACCGTGCCGTTCGCCGCCGACGACGCGGCGTTGGCGGTTTCCGCCGAACGGTACGGGGTCGTCTGGACGCCCATGCGCTACTTCCATCCGAGCGGCGGCGGCGAGAACGTCATCCGGCTGGCGTGGAGCTACCTCACGCGGCGGCAGGCCGTCGAGGGCGTCGAACGGCTGGCCGCCTTCGTCACCGACCACGCCCGGCACGTCGGCGTTTCCTGACACCCGGAGCCCGATCCGACCTCGGGCCGGCCATAGGGACACGAGGGAGCATGATGGAATTCCGGATCCTCGGTTGCCTCCAGATACGGGATGGCAACCGACTGATCGACATCGCCGCCGACAAGCAGAAGACCGTGCTGGCCGTCCTGCTGCTGCGGGCCGGCCAGACGGTGCCTGTGCACGAGCTGGAGGACCAGGTCTGGGGGGGCGCTCCCCCCGCCAAGGCCAAGAACACCCTGCAGGCCTACGTCTACCGGCTCCGCCAGGTCCTGAAGTCCGACTCGGACACCGCGCTGGTGACCGAGGCGGGCGGCTACCGGATGATGATGCCCGACGGTGCACTCGACCTCCACCGCTTCGAGGAGCTGACGGCCGGCGGACGCGCGGCGATCAAGGCCGGGCGGGTGGACGAGGGGTTCGTCGCCCTTCAGGCGGCGTTGGACCAGTGGCGGGGGCCCGCCTTCGCCGATGTGTCCGCCACGGCACTCCAGGCCGACGTCCAACGCCTGGAGGACCAGCGCATCGCGGTCGCGGAGGACGCCGCCGAGGCGGCGCTCGCGCTGGGGCGCCAGGCGACGATGGTGCCGCGGCTGGAGACCCTGGTGGCCGCGCATCCCTACCGTGAACGGCTGTGGGCACTGCTCATGGTGGCGCTCTGCGGCACCGGCCGCAGGGCCGACGCCCTGGCGGCGTACGGGCGGCTGCGTGCCCGGTTGCGGGAGGACCTGGGCATCGAGCCAGGGCCCCAGCTGCGGCAGCTGCAACGGGACATCCTGTCCGCGCGGGCCGTCGGCAGGACGGGGGACGCCGACGGCTTCTGGTTCGTGGGGGCGGCGGCCGCCCGGACTCGCTCCGAGGTCACCGGCGGGCAGGTCCGGCCGGCCGCCGAACTGCCTCGTGACACCTCGACGTTCGTGGGCCGCCGGGCCGAACTGGCGGAGGTCTGCGGCTGGTTCTCCGAGGAACGGGTGGGGCGGGTCGGAATGATCAACGGTTCGGCGGGGGTCGGCAAGACCACGCTCGCCGTGCACGTCGCGCACCGGCTCGCCCCGCGGTTTCCCGACGGCCAGTTCTACGCCAACCTGCACGGAGACGACGACACCGTGCAGGAGCCGGTGGAGATCCTCAGGCGCTGGCTCCCCATGCTGGGCGTCCCCGCGGCGCCCCGCACCGTCGAGGAGTCGGCCGCGCTGTTCCGATCGGCGCTGGCGACCCGGCGCGTGCTGATCGTGGTGGACGGGGCGGTCGGCCTCAGCCACGTCAGCCCGCTGCTGCCCGGGGCCGGCAACTCGGCCGCGCTGGTCACCGGGAAGCGCGCGCTCACCATGATCGACGGTTCCGCGCATCTCACTCTGCGTGCCCCGGACGACGAGGAGGCGCTGGACCTGCTGCGCCGTACGGCCGGACCACAGCGGGTCGACGCGGAGCTCATGGCCGCGCGGACCGTCGTCCACCTGTGCGAGAACCTGCCGCTCGCCATCCGTATCGTGGCGGCGCGACTGGCCGCCCGACCGGAGCTCTCGCTCACCTGCATGGCCGGTCAACTCTCTGACGAGCAGCGGCGCCTCGACGAACTGGCCTTCGGCGGGCTGACCCTGCGGGCCCGCATCCGAGTGGCTTACGACCGGCTGTTGTCGGCGGACGGCAAGAAGATGTTCCGGACGCTCGGTGACTGGCCGCAGGTCGACTCCGTGGGCGTGGCCTCACCCGCGATCGCCGCACGCACCGGGCTCACGCTCTCTCGCGTGCGCGCCGCCCTCAACGGCCTCGCCGACGTGCACCTCCTCCTGGCGCAGCGGGACGGGCGATACCGGATGCCCACGCTGGTCCGGCTGGTCGCGGCCGAACTGGCACCCGAGCCCGGGGGCGTGCGGCGGCTGCCCGCGGTCGGCGCGGGCAGCCGTGCCGACGGCGCGTGAGCGCGTCAACGGCGGACCAGTGGGCCGTCAGCGGCGCGCCAGAGCCGCAGGCGAGGCTGGGCACCGCGGTCCGCTGCCGGACCGCAGGGAGGTGGACCAGCCAGCCATGACCAGCGCCCATGACCACCCGAACGGCGTGGACACCCTGCACGGCCTGTTCGAACGCCAGGCCTTGGCGACCCCGGAGGCGGTCGCGGTCGTCCAGGAAGGCACCGTGCTCACCTACGCCGAGCTCGACGAGGCGGCCTGCCGGCTCGCCGCGCGGCTGCGGGAACGCGGCGCCCGTCGGGGCGGCTGCGTCGGCGTTCTGCTCGACCGCTCTCCCGAACTCGTCGTCGCACTGTTGGCGGTGCTGAAGTCCGGCGCCGCGTACATCGGGCTGGAGACGGCGTATCCGCCCCGTCGGCTCGGCGTCATGCTCGACGACGCCGGCGTCGCCCTGGTGGTCACCCGGACGGATCTCGCCGACCGGCTGCCCACCGACGCCTGCCCTGTGGTGCTGGCCGACGAGCGCGTCGGCCCCCCGCCCGGTGACGGCCGCCCCCGCCCGTCTGCGCGTCCCGGAGACCTGGCGTACGTCATGTACACCTCCGGTTCGACCGGGCGGCCGAAGGGCGTCATGGTCGAACACCGGTGTGTGACCGCCTTCCTCGCCGGGATCGGCAGCCGTGTCGGCTTCGGCCCCGGGACCCGGACCCTGCAGTTCGCCGGGATCACGTTCGACGCGACCATCGGGGAGATCTTCGGGCCGCTGGCCAACGGGGGCGCGGTGGTGCTCCCGCCGCCGGGCGCCGACCTGATCGGCCCCGGACTGGCGCGACTGCTCGAACAGGAGCGCGTCACGACGGCCTTCCTGCCGCCCTCGGTCCTCGCGGTGCTGCCGGACGCCGAGCTGCCCGACCTGCGCACCCTGGTGGTCGGCGGCGAGGTGGTCCCCCCGGAAGTCGTCGAACGCTGGGAACGGGGACGGCACTTCCACGTCGCCTACGGACCCACCGAGACGACCTTGATCGTCACCACCGGCGATCGGCGGCTCCCGGACCGGCAGCCGCCGATCGGCCACCCGCTCCCCGGTGTGGAGGCATACGTCCTCGACGCCGACCTCTGGCCGGTCGCACCCGGGACGGTGGGTGAGCTCTACCTGGGCGGCCCGACGGTGAGCCGCGGCTATCTGGGCCAACCGGCGCTGACCGCCGACGTCTTCGTCCCGCATCCCTTCGCCGAGCGGCCGGGCGCTCGGCTCTACCGGACAGGCGACCTCGCGCGCGTTCTGCCCGACGGCCAACTCGAGTTCGCCGGCAGGACCGACGACCAGGTGAAGATCCGCGGCGTCCGAATCGAACCCGCCGAGGTGGAGCGGGTGATCTCCACTCTTCCCGGCGTGCGCCAGTGCGCGGTGGTCGCCCGCGGTGACGGTGCCGACGCCCGGCTGGTGGCGTTCGTCTGCGGTACCCGCATCTCGGCCGCCCGGCTTCGCCGCGAAGCCGCCGCCGCCCTGCCGCCGACCATGGTTCCCTCGCTGTTCGTGCCACTCGCGGCGCTGCCCATGCAGACGCACGGGGGGAAAGTCGACCGCGCGGTGCTGCGAGCGCTGGAACTCAGCAGCCGGCCGGACGGTGCACCCTTCGAGGAACCATCGGACGACCTCGAACGCGCCCTCGCCGCCATCTGGGAGGACGTGCTCGGCGTGCGGCCCGTGGGCCGGGCCGACGGCTTCACCCGGCTGGGCGGCAGTTCCCTGCAGGCCGCCCGTGTGCTCACGAGGATCGCGGCCGACCTCGGGGCCCGGCCGACCCTGCGGGAGTTCCTCGCGGCCGAGTCGCTGGCCGTTCTCGCCGTCCTGGTCCGCGCCGGGGACGACGGACGAGCGTCCCTCCCGGAGGTCACGCCGTCGGACGCGCCCCGCGTCCCGGCGCCGGGACAGCGCCGGCTCTGGTTCCTGTCCCACCTCAATCCCGCCGCCGCCCCCGCCTACAACGTGCCGTCCGCGCTGCGGTTGCGCGGCCCCCTGGACACCGCAGCCCTCGCCAGGGCGCTCGCCGCGCTCGTCGACCGCCACGACGCGCTGCGGTCGGCCTTCGGACTCGTCGACGGCAACCTCGTCGTGTCCGAGACCGCCGAGGACGTCGCCCCGCCGACTGTGGTCGACGCGGCCGGACGTTCGGTCGAGGAGGTCCTGGCGGAGGCCGCGGCCGAGGCCGCGCGCCCCTTCGACCTCGGCCGTGCGCCGCTGGTCCGGGCCACCCTGTACGCGTTCGCGCCGGACGACCATCTGTTCGTGGTGGTGATGCACCATCTGGTCACCGACGGATGGTCGCAGAACGTCTTCGACCGCGATCTGGCTCTGCTCTACGCCCGGGAAACGGGGGAGGGCGGTCACCCGAGTCCGCCCGCGCTCCGTTACGCCGACTTCGCACGGTGGCACGACGGGCTCGCCCACTCCGGCGCCCTGGAGTCCGGCCTCGTGTACTGGAGCGAGGCGCTGAGCGGTGCTCCCACCCGCATCGAGCTGCCCACGGACAGGCCCCGGCCACCGGTCCAGACCCACGTGGGCGGCCGGGTCACCACGACGCTGACGGCGGACCAGGCAGCCGCCGTCGCCGCCTTGGCCGCCGCAGAGAACGCCACCCCGTTCGCCGTGTACCTGGCCGCGTTCGGTGCGCTGCTTCGTGTCGTCGGCGCGGGGGACGACATGGTGGTGGCCGCGCCGACGGCCGGGCGGCCGAGCCTGCAGACGGAGGACCTGGTCGGTTTCTTCACCAACACCGTGCCGCTGCGCCTGCGACCGGACGGCCGGCAGACCTTTCGCTCGTTTCTCCGGGGGGCCCACGACCTCACGATGGACGCGCACGAGCACCAGTACGTCCCTCTCGACGCCGTCGTGGCCAAGGTCGCGCCCGACCGCGACCTGTCCAGGCAGCCGATCGCGCAGGTGGCGTTCGCCTACCAGGGGCCGCTGCGGCCGCAGGCCGGACTGCCGGGGCTCGACGTCGAGCCGGTCGCCCTCGACAACGGCACCGCGAAGTTCGACCTCACCCTTGAGCTCGACGAGCTGCCGCAGGGCGTCCGGGTCACGGCGGAGTACAGCGCCGACCTGTTCGAGCGCGCCACGGCCGAGCGGCTCCTGCGCTGGTACACACGGCTCCTGGATGCGGCCGTGGCCGAACCCGGCGCCCCGCTGGGCACCCTGCGGCCCACCACCGAGGCCGAACGCGGTGTGCTCCTCCCCACGCGGACGCCCGGCCCCGAGACCTGTCTGCACGAGCTCTTCTCCGCCCAGGCCGGCCGTACCCCGGACCGGGTGGCCGTCAGCGACGGCCTCACCCGTCTCACCTACCGGGAGCTGGACCTGGCGTCCAACCGGCTGGCGCACGGGTTGCGGGCCCGCGGCGCGAGGCCGGAGACGCTGGTCGGAATCTGCCTCGACCGCGGGGCCGACATCGCCGTCGCGATCCTGGCCGTGCTCAAGGCCGGCGCGGGCTACCTGCCGCTCGACCCCGGCTATCCACCGGAGCGTCTCGCGCTGACCGTCGAGGACTCCGGCTGCCGCACGGTCGTCGGACACCGCCGACACGCGGACCTGGTACCCGGGTCCGACTTCGTCGACGTCGCCGACGCGTACGACACCACCGCGCCCGACGCCCCGCCGGACAGCGGCGCGAGCCCGGAGAACATTGCCTACGTCATCTACACCTCCGGCTCGACCGGACGCCCGAAGGGCGTGGCGGTGACGCATGCCAACGTGTCCCGGCTCTTCACCGTCACCGCCGGGGACTTCGCGTTCGGACCCCAGGACACCTGGTCGCTGTTCCACTCCTTCGCCTTCGACTTCTCCGTGTGGGAGCTGTGGGGAGCACTGCTGCACGGCGGCCGGGTCGTGGTCGTTCCCTACGCGGTGAGCAGGGATCCCGAGGCGTTCTGGGAGCTGCTGAGGAACGAGCGCGTCACCGTCCTCAGCCAGACACCCTCGGCGTTCCGGCAGCTCGCCGCGGTCGCCGCCGACCGCGGCCATCCGGCGACGGACCTGCGCCTCGTCGTCTTCGGTGGGGAGGCGCTCGAACCCGCCAAACTGCACGACTGGCTGGCGCACTACGGCGACCGGACCCCACGCCTCGTCAACATGTACGGAATCACGGAGACGACCGTCCACGTGACGCTCCGGCTCCTGGACGCCGCGGATGCCCAGGCGCCGGGCAGCCCCATCGGCGCTCCGCTCGCCGACCTCGGGCTGGCCCTGCTGGACGCCGACCTCGAACCGGTCCCGGTCGGCGTGCGGGGTGAGTTGTACGTGAGCGGTGCGGGCGTCTCGCGCGGCTACCTGGGGCGGCCCGGTCTCACCGCGGAGCGGTTCCTGCCCGACCCCTTCACCGGTACCGGCGCCAGGATGTACCGGACCGGCGATCTCGCCGTCCTGCGACCCGACGGCGAGCTCGAGTTCTGCGGGCGCGCCGACCAGCAGGTACAACTGCGCGGCTTCCGGATCGAACCGGGGGAGATCGAGGCGACACTGCTCGCCGTGCCGGAGGTGCGTTCAGCGGCCGTGGTGGTGCGGGCCGACGGGGAGGGAACGGAACGGCTCGTCGGCTACGTCGTCCCGACGCCGGGCGCGCGACCGGACGTCGCCGCGCTGCGACGACGGCTCGCGGAGCGACTGCCCGCGCACATGGTGCCGGCCGCGCTGGTCGTCCTGGACCGTCTGCCGCTCACCGTGAACGGCAAGCTCGACCGGGCCGCGCTCCCCGCCCCGCGTGCGGGGCGGCCCGCGGCCGCGCGACCGGACGCGTCCGCCGCGGCCACGTTGTCCGGCATCTGGGCGGACGTGCTCGGCATCGAGCGGGTCGGCGAGGACGACGACTTCTTCGTACTCGGCGGTGACTCCATGCACGCCGTCCAGGTCGTGGCGGCTTCGCGGGCCGCCGGGCTGACGATGACGGTCGCGGATCTCTTCACCCATCCCACGGTCGCCGAGCTGGTGGAGGCGGTCCTCGGCGGAGGTGACGCGGCCCACCCGGAGGCGGGCGGGGAGTCGGCAGGAGAGCCGGCGGATCACCTGCCCGGCGGCCCGACGGACGGGCTGGTGGCCGCCTACCCCGCCGCGACGCTGCAGACCGGAATCATCTACGAGTACGAGATCCGCGACGATCCGACCCTCTACCACGACCTGAGCACCGTCCGCCTCGCCGGACCGCTGGACCCCGCGGCACTGGGCGACGTACTGAACGCCGTCTCGGCCCGGCACGACCTGCTGCGCGCCTCGTTCGACCTGCTGCACGACGACGGGCCGGTCCTACGGGTGCACAAGGAGGCTCCGATCCCGCTGACGGTGCTTCAGGCGCCGGTCCCGCCGACGGGCGACCACGCGGCGGCGGTGCGCGACTGGTGGATGCCGAACTGGCACGAGTGGTTCGACCTCACCCGGCCTCCGCTGGCCCGGTGTCACGCGCTGGACCACGGCGACGGCTCGTGGACGCTGGCGCTGTCGGTGCATCACGCGGTGATGGACGGATGGAGCCTCGCGGTCTTCCTCACCGAGGTCGTGCGGGGCTACGACCGCCGGATGTCCGGGCGCGGCGTGGGCACCGCGGAGCCGTCGCGGGCGGGCGGTTACCGCGAGTTCGTGGCGCTCGAACAGCGCACGGCCGACGACCCCGGCGCCGCCGAGTTCTTCACGGCGATGCTGAAGGGGCACGCTCCCGCGCCGGCGGTGACGGCGCGAGCGCGGCCCGCCTCGGACCCGTCGGCCGATCCCGACGTCGACGCCCGGCACGTGCTCGACCCCGAGGTACTGCGGAGCGCGCGGGCGGCGGCCGCGCGGCTGGCCGTGCCGGTCAAGAGCGTCTTCCTCGGGGCGCACCTGCGGGCTCTGGCCGAGCTGAGCGGCTGCGGAGACGTCGTGACCGGTCTGACCGTCAACGGCCGCGTCGAGACGGACGGCGCGGACCGACTGATCGGCATGTTCGTCAACAGCGTGCCGCTTCGCGTCCGCACCGCGGACGCGCCGACCTTCGGCGACGTGGTCGCCTCGGCCTGGGCCGCGGAACGCGAGGTCATGCCCTATCGCAGATTCCCCCTGGCCACGCTCCGCGGCGCCCTCGGCTCGGCACCGTTCGACGTGCTGTTCAACTATGCCGACTTCCACGCCTACGACTCCCTCGCCGACCTCCGGCACATCCGGCCGCTGCAGTTCTGGTACTCCGACCGCAACGACTTCCCGATGACCGTCACGATCGCGCGGCGGCCGCTCACGGAGAAACGGGAGTTGATGGTCCGGGTACGGCCCGACCTGGTCGGCGACGGGCTCGCCGGCCGCATGGCCGATCTCATGCTCGCGTCGATCAGTGACGGGGTCGCGGAACTCGAAGGGCGGACGGTGCGATGACCAAGGACCTCGGCGAGCTGCTCGACGGGCTCACCCCGCAGCAGCACAGGTTGCTCCAGGCCAGGCTCGCCCAGCGAGGCACCGCCTCCGCACCGACCCCCGGGAACGGTGACGGGGATGCGCTGCCCCTGTCGCCCGCACAGGAGCGGCTGTGGCTGGCCGACCAGCTCTCTCCCGGCAGCGCGGTGCCGGTGACGTTCGCGATCCGGCTGACCGGTCCGCTGAACCGGTCCGCTCTGCACGCGGCGACCGGGGACGTCGTCACCCGCCAGTCGGCGCTGAGAACGGTGTTCCGGAAGACCCCCGACGGGCCTCGCCAGATCGTTCTCGACTCGTTCCTGCCGCCCATGCCCGTGGTCGCCGTGGAGGCGACCGGACCGGACTCACCGGCTCTCGCACGGCTGGTCGCCGAGCGGGTCCGGCCGGTGTTCGACCTGACCGCCGCTCCGCCGGTGGCCGTGACATTGCTGGAGCTGGGCTCGCGAGAGCACCTGCTGTTGGTCTGCGCCCACCACATCGTCATCGACGGCTGGTCCACCGAGGTCTTCCTGGACGACCTGGTCGCCTGCTACGCCCGCCGCACCGGCGGGGACGCCGAACTGCCCGAGCTCCGGCTGAGGTTCGCCGACCATGCCGCGGCCGAACGAGAGGCGGCCACCGACGAACGGCTCGCGTCGCAGTTCGCCTACTGGCGCGAGCGGCTGGCCGGCACTCCGGCCCTCTCGACCGTTCCGGAGGACCGGCCCCGCCCGTCCCAGCAGAGCGGGCGGGGAGCCCACGCGGAGTTCGCTCTCGCCGCCGACGTGACCGACCGTCTGGTGGCGGTGGCCCGGCGGGCGGGGGTCACCCTCAACAGCGTCGTCACCGCTGCCTTCGCGACGCTGGTCCACCAGGCCACCGGGCAGGACGACGTGCTGTTCGGCACGCCGGTCGCGCGTCGGCGGCGTACGGAACTCGAACCGCTCGTCGGCTGTTTCGCCGACACACTGGTGACCCGCGTCGAGCTGTCCGGCAACCCGTCAGGCGAGGAGCTGATGCGTCGGGTCCAGCGGTCGGCCGTCGCCGCGGCGGCGCACCAGGACGTGCCCTTCGCCCGGCTCGTGCGGGAGCTCGCCCCCACCCGGCGGCCCGCGTACAACCCCCTGTTCCAGATCATGCTCAGCGTCAGCGAGATCGGCTCGACGGAGCCCCGCGAGGCGGGCGGCGTCACGTTCACGCCGGAGCACGTCGAGACGGGCACCACCGACTTCGACATGTTCCTGACGCTGCGCCGCTCGGCCGGCGGGCTGACCGGCTTCCTCGGCTACAGCACTGACCTCTACCTGCACGAGACCGCGCGGCACGTCCTCGACGACCTGGCCGCCGTACTGACCGGGCTTGCCGAGACGCCCCACCTGCCGATCGCCGAACTGGTGCCGGTGCGCCGCCGCACGGTCCAGGTCGCGGCGTCGTTCACGGCCGAGCCGATGGGCGAGACCATGCGGTTCTGGTCCGGTTTCTCACGCGTTCCGTTCCATACGCGATTCGCGCCCTACGGCCAGCTCCTCCAGCAGCTCCTCGGCGGCGACGCCAGCGACGGGCAGGTCGTCCTGCTGCGCTGGGAGGACTGGTCCCGCCACCGTCTCGGCGGCTCCTCGGCGGACCACCTCGCCGCAGTGGTCGACGAACTGCTCGCGGGCGTCGTCTCCTTCCGTTCCCGGACGAACGCGCCGCTGCTGATGATGGTCTGCCCGTCCCGGGAGGGGACCGACTTCGGCGCGGCCGACGAGAGGCTGGCCCGGGGCCTGGCCAAGGTGCCCGGCGTCGAGGTGACGTGGCCCGAGGAGTTCGCCGCCGGGCTGGGGGTCACCGAGATCGCCGACTCCGCCGCCGACGCGTTCGGGCACGTTCCGTACACCGAGGAATTCTTCGCCGCACTCGGGACGCTCGCCGCCCGGCGGATGCACGCCGCATGGCGGGCAGCGCCGCCGGGGCCCGAACGCGCGGACCACACGGCGGCCCACCTCGCCACCGCGGCGCAGATCATGAAGTCGGTGAGGCGCCCCGCGGAGCCCGCCGCGGAAGTGGATCCGCAGGAGTACGTGCCGCCGCGGACGGAGACGGAGAAACGGCTGGCGGCGCTGTGGGCCGAGCAGCTCGACATCGACACGGCGGTCGGCACGCACACCAACTTCTTCGCGCTGGGCGGTCACTCACTGCTGGCCACCAGGGTGCTGGCCCAGGTGCACCGGGAGTTCGGTGTGACCGTGCCGTTCCACGAGTTCTACGCCGACCCCGTGATCACGGCGCAGGCCCGCGCGATCGACCTGGCGGGCGCCTCGGAGGAAGAGGACGCACCGGAGCCCGGTGGCCACCCGGCGGTCGTGCCGGCGACCCGGGACCGGCCCGTCGAGCCGACCCCGACCCAGCGGCGGATGTGGGCGCTCGCCCAACTGGGCACCCGCTCCGCGGCGATCACCTTCGCGGCCACCCTGACCGGGCCTCTCGACGAGGCGGCGCTGCGCGGGGCGGTGGACGACGTCGTGCGGCGGCACGAGGCCCTGCGCACCACGTTCGGCTTCGAGGAGGGCCGCCCCGTCCTGGTCGTCCATGACCGGCTCGACTGCTGGTGGCCCACCGCACGGACGGACGACGTCACCGGGCGACCGGACGAGCCGGCCGCGGCGATCCGGGCGCACGCGGCGCAGCCGTACGACCTGCGGACGGGGCCACTGCTGCGGGTACGGCTCCTCAAGGACGGGCCCGACCGGCATCACCTGTTGATCGGCATGCACCACATCGCCTGCGACGACGGATCCTGGCACATCTTCCTTACGGACCTGTCCGCCGCCTACCGGGCCAGGCTGGGGCTGGGCGAGCCGCTGCCCCGGCTGCCCGTCCAGATGACGGACTACGTGGTGTGGGAGCAGAACCGGCTGGCCGGTGAGGCCGCCGATGCCGACTCGGCCTACTGGACGGACCGCCTCCGGGACGCGCCGCCACGACTGGTACTGGCCCGCGCCGGTGAGAACGCCTCGGCGGCGGGGGAGACCGGTGCGGTGACCCGGCCGCTCGGCGGCGACCTCGGTGCACGTGCCGCGGAACTCGCCCGGGTGTGCGGCGTCAGTACCTTCGTCGTGCTGCTCACCGCGTACGCGGTGGTGCTGGGCGAGGAGAGCCGCAGCGGCGACGTCGTGCTCGGCATGCCGTCAGGGGGCCGGGACCGCCCCGAACTGCAGGGCCTTGTCGGCCGCTTCGCCAACCTGATGCCACTTCGCCTGGACCTGTCGGGGGCCCCCACGTCGCGGGCGCTGCTGCGCCGTGTGCACGAGACCGTGCTGAGCTCGCAGCGACACCGGGGCCTGCCGTTCGCCCGGATCGTCGAGGAGGTCCGGCCGCCACGCGACCCGTCGCACCACCCGGTCTTCCAGCACGCGTTCAACGTGGTGGACGAGCCGTCGGTCGGCCTCGACCTGCCGGGGGTGTCCGTGCGGACGCACGAGGTGCCGGCGGCGGCCACCGCGTTCGAGTTGTTCCTCCACCTGCGTCGGCGGGACGGAGTACTGGAGGCGGAAGTGGAGTACGACCCCGCCAGGCTCGGCGGGGACGTGGTGGACGATCTGCTCTCCCGCTTCGAGTCGGTCGTGGCGCGGATGAGCGACGCGCCCGACGGCGCCGTCCCCGGGCCACCGCTGCCGGAACCCGCCCGCGTCCGGTCGCGTACCGGCGTGCCGAGGCTGGCCATCGCCACGACCTGTGCGGCCGAGCCGATCCGCCGGGAGACCGAGCGGCCGCTGGCCCGCTTCGGCCCCGCGCCCGGCCTCGCCATCACCTCCCGTGTGTTCGGGACCCTTCTCGACCCCGCCGGCGCCTTCGCGGCCGGGTCCGAAGGGCTCAACGCGGTCGTGCTGCGCTGGGCCGATCTGATCGGGTCACCGGTGCCCCGACGGCTGGGCGGGCTGGTCCGTCGCCTGGACGACGCGCTGACCGACGTTGTGGCGGCGGTCAGGGCGTACCGGTCCCGATCCAGCCGTCCGCTGGTGGTGCTGAGCCGGGCCTCGGAGGGGCTGCTGGAGCCCCGGCTCGAGGCCCGCATGGACGCCCGGCTGTACGTGGAGCTCGCCGCGCTCCCCGGGACGGAGGTGCTGACCGGCCCGTTGCCGGCCTCGGTCGGCGAGACGGTCGTGCGGCGGCTGCACCAGGCGTTCCGCGTCCCTCCGGTGAAGTGGGTGGTCACCACGGCGACGGGCTGGTCACGGGCCGACCTGGTACGGCTGGCCGCGCTGCAGCACGGCCACGGCCGCCGCCTCGTCGTCTGCGTGCCGCCCGGCACCGAGGCGCCGGCCCGCCTCGGCGATGACGAAGTTGTCCGGATGATCACTGGTGATGTGGACGTGGCGCTGGCTAACCTCACCGCCGTGGTCGGCACTGAGCCAGCCGAGTGCGCGGTGCTGTTTCCCGAAGGGGACGATCCTTGGGCCTCCCTGGAGAGACGGTGGGAGCTGGATTCGCCGATGACGACGTCCGGCTGGTCACCGGCGGTGCCGCTGACCCTGGCGGAACAGACGGGCGAAGGGCCCCGCGACGAGCGGGAACTGACACTGGCGCGCATCTGGGCCGACCTGTTGCACCTGGACGTGGCCCGGATCGGCGTCCACGACGACTTCTTCGCCCTCGGCGGCGACTCGATGCTCGCCATCCAGGCGGCCCACCGGGCGAACCAGGCCGGTGTGCCCCTCACCGCGAGGCAGTTCACCGACCGTCCCACGATCGCCGACCAGGCCCGTGAGGAAACACCTACAGAGGGAAGGACATGAGTCACCTGTGAAACGTGCCTCGGGTTTCACCGGGTTCACCGTGATGTGGACCGGCCAGATGCTGTCGGCTGTCGGCACCCGGATGACCAACTTCGCCATCGGCATCCGTGTCTACGAAGATACGCACTCGGCCCTCAACGTGACTCTGCTCTCGTTCGTTGCCTTCGGTGCGACCGTCATCTTCTCGCCCATCGCGGGGGCGCTGATCGACCGCTGGGACCGCCGCGTCACGATCATCGCCTCGGACGTGGGCGCGGGGGTCGTGACCGGGCTGCTGCTCCTCGTCTACGTGTTCGGGGACCCCCAGCTGTGGCAGCTGTACGCGGTGAACTTCCTCACCGGAGCGTTCCTCGCGTTCCAGGCCCCCGCGTACGGCGCCACCATCACCCTGATGATCGAGAAGGGTGGTTACACCCGGGCCAACGCGATGATGACGATGCTGCGGGCGGCGCCGTACGTGGTCGCCCCCGCCCTGGCCGCGCCCCTGGTGTCGGCGATCGGGATCGCCCCGGTGCTCGCCGTCGACACGGCCTCGTGTGCGCTGGCGGTCGCCGCGGTGTTCGCAGTCACACTGCCGCCCACCCCCCGCCGCGACCACACCACGGAGGCGGCTTCCGGGTTCCGGCGCGAGATAGGCACGGCCTTCGGCTACATCGCGCGCCGGCCACCCCTGGTCGGACTCCTGTGCATCATGCTCTCGATCAGCTTCCTGTCCGCGTTCGGCTGGGTGCTCTTCCCGCCCCTGATCCTCGCCCGCACGGACGACTCGGCCAGTGCGCTGGGCATCGTCCAGGCCATCGGGGCGATCGGCGGGACGGGGGCGGGCATCTGGCTGGCCATGCTCAAACCCACCGACAAGAAGATTCTCCGCATGCTCATCGCGATCCTGGTCCTGGCCGTTCCGGGGCGGATCTTCTTCGGCTTCGACGGCATCTGGATCTGGTCGATCGCGCTGTTCCTCGGCTGGGGTGCCCTCCCCTTCATCGACGGCTACAACCAGAGCATCTGGCAGGAGAAGACCCCGCCCCACCTCCAGGGGCGCATCTTCGCCGCGGTCCAGATGACCGAGAACATCGCGAGCCCGCTCGCCTATCTCTCCGCCGGCGTGCTCGCCGACCAGGTCCTCGAACCCGCCATGCGGCCGGGCGGGTGGCTCGCCCCGGTCTTCGGTCCCGTCACCGGCACCGGACCGGGCAGCGGGATCGCCGTCCTGTTCATCCTCTCCGGCCTGGCCGCGGTCGTCCTCGCCGTCATCGGCTTCCTCACGCCCACCATCCGGCACGCAGAGGCCCTGCTGCCGGACGGAGGCGGTGAGACGGAGCCCGTGGCCGCGACTTCCGACTCCGCACGTGCCACCTGAGCGTCCCCTGGAAGGAGACCTCCATGACCGACACCGACTCGGCCGCCCCCACCTACCGGGTGGTCGTGAACGACGAGGACCAGCACTCCATCTGGCCTGACCACAAGGAGAACCCGCCGGGCTGGCACGACGCCGGGAAGACGGCGAGCAAGCAGGAGTGCCTCGCCTACATCGAGGAGGTGTGGACGGACATGCGGCCACGGTCCGTCCGCGAATCCGCGCCCGACGCCACGCCGCTGGTCCGGCTCATCGCCGAGGTCCTGGAGACCGACCCGGCGGAAATCGACGACGAGGCCGGGCCGGGCAAGTCCGGCGCGTGGACGAGTCTCAAGCACATCCAGCTCGTCATCGCGCTGGAGCACACCTTCGGCATTTCGTTGGCGCAGGCCGAGATCCGCGGCCTGACCTCCGTCGCAGCCATCCGGGACACGCTGCGGGCCAAGAACGTGCTCGCCTGACCGAAGCGTCCGGCTCGCCCACCGCAGACACGGGGAGAGAACGAGTAAATGACCGACGACATGGCCACGACGGCCATCGCGACGCCGCCGGACGGCGTCGACAGCCTCCTGCCACCGGCGGACGCCGACCTGGCGACGATGTTGCTGATCCGCCACTTCGAGCTCGCCCTTCTCGAACTGTTCGCACGGGGCGAGCTGCACGGCACGACACACACCTGCCTGGGACAGGAGTACGTCCCGGTCGCGCTGGCGCCCCTGCTGGACGAGCGTGACTACGTCTTCAGCAACCACCGCGGCCACGGTCACTACATCGCCAGGTTCGGCGACCCGGCCGGCCTGCTCGCGGAGATCATGGGCCGGGAGGGTGCCGTCTGCAACGGCGTCGGCGGCAGCCAACACGTTCTCCGGGACCGCTACCTGTCCACCGGTGTGCAGGGGGAGAGCCTGCCGGTCGCCGCCGGGGCCGCCCTCCACCTCAAGCGGCACGAGCCGGGAGCCCTCGCCCTCACCTATGTCGGCGACGGCACCTGGGGTGAGGGCGCCGTCTACGAGGCGCTCAACCTGGCGGCGCTGTGGCGGCTGCCGCTTCTCGTCGTCGTCGAAAACAACGGCATCGCCCAGTCGACGCCCACCCACGCGCAGATGGCGGGCACGATCCAGGCCCGTGCCGCCGCGTTCGGCATCGCCCACCTGCGCGTCGAGAGCACCAGCCCGACCGGGATACGGACGGCGGCGGCGCCGCTCGTCGAGAAGGTGCGGTCCGGCGCTCCGCTGGTCCTGGAACTCGTCACGCACCGGCTCGGCCCGCACAGCAAGGGCGACGACACCCGGACGGACGCGGAACTGCGGCAGGTACGCGCGGCCGACTGGCACGCGCGGTACCGGGAGACGCTCGGGACGCGGTTCGCCGAGGCCGACGCGGTCGCGGCGGCACGCGTCGCCCGGCTGGTGGACGAGGTGGCCGCGCGGCCGTCGTCGGTCTGGAGCGTGGCGTGAACGGGCGGCCGGTACGGGTGGTGGAGAACCTCAACAGCGCGCTGCACGAGCGCATGCGGGCCGACTCCCGGCTGTACGTGCTCGGCGAGGACATCGCCGACCCCTACGGCGGGGCGTTCAAGGTGACCCGCGGACTCTCGCAGGCTCATCCGGACCGGGTGATCACCACGCCGATCAGTGAGAACGGCATCGTCGGGGTCGCCGCCGGACTCGCCCTGACCGGGGACACGGCGATCGTCGAGATCATGTTCGGCGACTTCGCCGGCCTCGCCTTCGACCAGGTGCTCAATTTCGCCAGCAAGTCCGTGTCCATGTACGGGCGGCCGTATCCCATGCGCCTGATGGTGCGCTGTCCGTCCGGCGGCGGCCGCGGTTACGGTCCGACGCACAGCCAGACCCTGCTGAAGCACTTCATCGGGATCCCCGGGCTGTCCCTGTTCGAGCTGTCACCGTTCCACGACAACCGGACGTTGCTGGCGCACATGCTGGCACTCGGCGAGCCGTGCGTGTTCATCGAGGACAAGGTGCTCTACACGCGCCGGACGGCCGTGGACGGCCAGGTCGACGACCTGTTCGACTACGACTTCCTCGGCACGGACGACATCGCCCCCGCGCATGTGTACGCCGACGCCGAGGGCGACGTGGACTGCCTCATCATCGCGCCCGGAGGCATGGCGGAGCGCGCCCTGGCCGCCATGCGCGACCTGCTGCTGCGCCACGAGATCGGTTGCCGGCTCGTGGTCCCCTCCCGGCTCTACCCGGTGGAGACCGAGGCGCTGCTGAGCGCGGCGCGGCGCGCGGCGTACGTCTGCGTCGTCGAGGAGAGCACGGCGGGCGGGACCTGGGGTGCGGAGGTCGCGCACGTCCTGCACGAACAGTTGTGGGGACGGCTCACCCGACCCGTCCGGCTCATCCACTCCGCCGACAGTGTCATTCCGGCGGCCGTCCATCTCGAACGCGAGGTCCTGGTCCAGGCCGACACGATCCGCGACGTCGTACTCGCGGACCTGCGGGGCGAAAGGAGCCCGGTGTGATCGACATCGAGGTGCCGAAGTTCAACAGCAACGACACCGCCTACGTGCTGGTCGAATGGCTCGCCGAGGACGGGCAGCAGCTGAAGGAGGGCGATCCGGTCGCCGTGATCGAGACCTCGAAGGCGGCCGATGAGCTGGCCTGCGAACACGACGGCATCCTGCAGAGGCTGGTCGCCGCTCCGGCCGACTGCGGTCAGGGCGACATCATCGCCCACCTCTTCGCGTCGGAGGCGGAGCGGCAGGAGTTCCTGGCGGGGCGGCTCGCACAATCCGCGCCCGGATCGGTGGCCGACGTCGCCGAACGGCTCCCCACGCTCACCGAACCCGCGCGCCTCCTGGCCGAACAGCACGGCGTGCAGCCGGCCGCTCTGTCCCGGCTGGGCCTCAGGGTGGTGCGCGAGGCCGACGTGCGCCGATTGCTGAGCGAAGCGCCGCAGAGCGCCGAGACGAGAACGCACACCCCGAACCGGGTGCAGCGCGCGGTGGCCGCGGCGGTTTCGCAGTCCCATCGGGAGATCCCGGCCGCCTTCACCGCCGTCGTCGTCACCGTCGACTCCGCGCTGGCCGCCGCCAGGGAGCTGTCGGAGCGGACGGGAGCGCTCATCGGGCTCCCCGAGCTGCTCGTGGCCGTGCTGGGCCGCCTGCCCGAGCGTTTCCCCCTCTGCTACGGCACCCCCACCCCCGAGGACACGCTGCTGCTGCCCGAAGCGGCACACGTCGGTGTCACCGTCGACGTCGGCCGAGGACTTTCCGCGCCGGTGGTGAAGAACGCGGGCGAACGGACGCTCGCCGATGTCGCCGGCCTGCTGATGGACTACCGCATCAAAGCCATGCGGGAGTCCTTCCAGACGGACGATCTGGACGGCGCCAACATCCTCCTGTCCCTGAACAACGACGACGACATCCTCTTCGCCCAGCCCATCGTCTTCCCGGGCCAGACCTGCGCGGTGTCGCTGGCCGGCGTCCGCCGCGAGGCCGTGTTCGCCGCCGACGGTGCCGTCACCCCGCGCTCCGTGGCCGTCGTCGGGCTCGCCTACGACCACCGATTCGTCAACGGCAGCACCGCGGTGGAGTTCCTGAAGGCGATCAAGGAGGCGCTCGAGTCGCCCGCCGCGCTCGGCGTACACGACGAGGAGGCGGGTTCCGATGCCGTCGGCCGCTGAGCGGGACGTCCCGGCCGCCGCGGCCGCCGCGCGGACACGTCGCCGGAGCCTGCCGGCCGCCCCGGTCGTCCTGACCGTGGGGCTGTTGGCCTCCTACACGATCGACCCGGTCGAGCCGTACCTGCACGTGGCGCTCGTCGACGCGGGTCTGGCCCCGGAGATCGTCGTCGGGCCGTTCAACCAGATCATGCCCGAGTGCCTCGACGACCGCGGGCAGATGGCCCGGCTCGACCCCGACGTGCTGGTCGTCGTCCCTCGCTGGGAAGAGATGCCGGACGGCGAGGAGGAAGGCGAACTCCTGCGGCTCGCGGACGCCGCGCTGGCGGCGACCGACCGGAGGCAGACGTGCCTGGTGTTCGTGCTCCCCGCCCTTCCGCAGTTCCGGGGCGGCGTGGCCGACGCCGGGCGGTCCGACGGGGTCGCCGCGGCCGTCACGGCGGCCAGACAGCGGCTGCGGGACCGGTTCACGGGCCACCCCCATGTGCTGGTCGCCGACGCGGAGGAGGCCGTGCGCGATGTCGGGGCGCTGCGTGCCCACCACCCGGGCCTCTTCGCGTTCGCCCGCATCCCCTATACCGAGGAGGTGTTCTGGCGGCTCGGGGTGGGCATCGCCCGGCTGCTGCGGGCCCGCTTCGGCGGCGTCCCCCGCGCCATGGTCCTCGACGGTGACATCGTGACGCAGGCGTCGTACGCGGAGGTCCTCCGCGACCCGCTGCTCCGGCTCGGTGAGGCCGGCATGCGCCTCGCCGTGGCCGCGCTGGACGACCGGGACACGTTGGTGGAGGCGCTGACCGGCGACTGGGCCCCGCTGGCGCCGTACCTGGCCGGCGAGTGGCCGGGGGGAGAGGGCGCCGAGCCCTTGCGCGCGGTGGCCGGCCGTCTCGGACCGAGCCTGCTGCTGACCGCGGACCCCGAGCTGGCGGGCGCGGCCGAGGCGGTGGACGGACTGGAGCCGGTGCTCCTCGGCCCGGCCCCCGAGTCCTGGCCGGCGGAACTCCAGGAGGCCGGCGTCTTCGACAGGCCTTTGGGAGGGCGGTCCGGCACGGACGGTGCGGCCCTCCCGCTGCCTTCGGGGGAGTCAGCTCGGACGCTGTCGCTGGAGGACTTCGTGGCCGGTCTCGACGTCTCGGTCACCTTCGACGAGCCGGGCGAGGCCGTGTACCCGAAGGTGACCGAGGTGCTCGTGCGGGCCAAGGACTTCGTGCTCGGCCCGGTGCCCGACGGGTTCGAGCCCGCGCACTTCGCCGGAAGGGAGGACCGGCTGCTGCTCACGGCCGACGTGTGCGACCGGTTCGGCGACTACGGTCTGGGGGCGGTGGCCGCGCTGGAGTTCTCCGCCGGGGTCTGCCGAGTCGAGGTGTTCTCGGTGTCGTGCCCGGTGATGGGCCGAGGTGTCGAGCCGCTCGTCCTCGGCGAGATCGTGAAGAACGCGGGACGCCACGGCTGTGCCACGGTCGAGCTCGTCCTGACCTCCACCGGGCGCAACGGCGTCGCGCTCGAGTTCGCGGCCGAGGCACGGGAGCGCACCTGGAAGGATGGCGACGGCCGGACCGTCACGGTGCGGGCGGTGGAGCGGTGATGGTGAGCCGCAGACGACTCACCCCGTCGCTGTGGCGGTTCGGTGACGCCGGTGACGCGGACGGCGTGACCTTCGTGCTCGCCCCGTTCGCCGCAGGCAGCGCGTACTCGCTCGCCGACCTGCCGCCCCGGCTGGTTCGGCCGGGCGACACCGCGCTGGTGATCCAGTACCCGGGACGCGGGCCCCGCATCACCGAGCCGCACGCCACAGACCTGTCCGAGCTGGCGGAGCAGGCCGCCCGCGACATCGTCCGGCACAGCACCGGCCCGCTGGTGCTGGCCGGTCACAGTATGGGCGGCGTTCTGTGCTACGAGATCGCCTCGCTGCTGACGGCGATGGGTCGGGCACCGGCCTGGGTGGTCGTCTCGGCCGCCCGCCCTCCCGACCTGGTGCGTATCAGCTCCGAGAAGGTGCTCTCCATGGGGCGCGGGGATTGGCTCGCGGAGATCGCAGAGGGCGTGGTCGCGATGGGATCACCGGCTGAGGCGGACGAAGTAGCCGACCTAGTGATTCCGGTCATGAGGGCCGACTACCTGATGCTGGCACGTTACCGGCCCCGGCACGGCCCTCTGTCGGTCCCGCTGCTCGCGCTCGGCGGGGCGGCCGATCCGTGGGTGACCGATGACCATCTCGCGGGCTGGCAGGCCTGGACGGTCGGCGACTTCGGGTGCGGGACTTTGCCCGGTGGCCATTTCTACTACCGTGAACAGCTCGCCGAGTTCTGCGGGGCGGTCCGGAGCGGGCCCCTCCGTAAATCCTCGGTGAATTAATACTTTTTCGAGTTTCGCATACGTCTTGCGCAAGCCCCAAGGTTCGGTACAGGCAAAGCAAAAATCGGCCGACCGTGTGTATAGTCCCAAGTCGTGATCGCCTATGGTGTCGATAATGTTTCGGGTAATTATGTCCGTATTCTCGGTCCGGTCGGCATCCTTGCCGCAGGTCAAGCAGTTCCTTTGGTCCGGCGCAAGCAGCGCCTTTTGCTGGCGTTACTCGCATTAGAATCCAACAGGCCCGTTTCCTTCTCGCGCATCGTCAGTATTCTGTGGCCTGCCCATGTGCCTGCCGGTGCCCGTAACCAGGTTCACGTCCATATATGCGCTCTCCGTCGGGCATTGGCCGCGATCGCCGGCGGAGAGGAGTGCCTGGAGACGAGGAATGACGGATATGTGCTCAACGTTCCGCCCGTCGACGTGGATGCGCACCGCTTCGAGCGGGCCGTGACCGACAGCGAGCGCGCGTGGGCGAGAGGCCGTCAGGTCGAGGCCCACCGCATCCTGTGTGCCGCGCTCGACCTGTGGCACGGGACACCTCTCGAGGGTCTGGACGGGGTGTTCGCCCTGTCGGAATCGGCCCGGCTGCAAGAGCGCCGGCAGATGATCCTCGAACGGCGACTGGACCTCGATCTGGCCATGGGCAAGCATGCCGAAGCCCTGGCCGAACTGGCCGCGCTGGTGGCCGTCGATCCGCTGCACCAGGGCTTCCAGCGCCGTCGCATACTCGCCCTGCACTGCTGTGAGCGCACCGCCCAGGCCCTGTCCGCCTGCCGAGGCGTACGCCGTCTGCTCGTCGACGAGCTGGGCATTGAAGCGGGGGAACAGATCAACTCGCTGGAGCTGGCCCTCCTGCGCGGCGTACGGGCGGAAGAACTGGTGGCCGAGGCCGTCGGCCGGGTATAGACGCCGAGGCCGGTCACGGACCGTGACCGGCCTCGGGCCGCCATGGTGCGGGCTACTCCGGCTTGCGTGCCGAGAGGGTCCACGTCAGCGGCAGCGGGTCGCCGGGCAGACGCCAGAACCCCTCGTCCTCCTCGTCGCGGACCATGGACTTGAGGCGCTGCCGGCAGTCGACCGGGACCTCGGTGAACGTCTCGATCTGCAGACCCGCCTGGATCAGCGCCGTGAAGACGGTGGAGAGGGTCCACGGCCAGGCGTACTGCTTGTACGGATCGATCTCCCGCGCCTCCTCGTAGGCGTCTCCGTAGGTGAGGCCGACCTCGTACTCCCGGACCCCGCTCTCGAACAACTCCGAGCGGAGCCGCAGCTCACCGTCGACCTCCGCGAACGCGCCGAGGATCGGGTGGATCTCCACGATGTGGAAGACGCCACCGGGCTTGAGGAAGTGCGCTATGACCTTGGCCCAGCCGGACAGGTCCGGCAGGAGGTTGAGCACGCCGTAGTCGGTGTAGACGATGTCGAAGGAGCTGTTCAGCACCTCCGGCAGGTCGTAGATGTTGGACTGGACGAAGTTGATGTCCACCTTCAGGCCCTCGGCCAGGTCACGGCCGATCTCCAGAGCCTGGTCGGCGAAGTCCACCGCCGTGACGTTGGCGCCCCGCCGGGCCCAGGAGATGGCGTTCAGCCCGATGTGGCACTGCAGGTGCAGGAAGTCCTTGCCGGATACGTCACCGAGCGCCTCCAGCTCCAGCGAACGCAGGCTGCTCTTCCCGGCCCGGAAGGTGTCGAGGTCGTAGTAGGACGAGTCGATGTGTGCCAGGGCTCGCCGGTTCCAGCCCTGCTGGTTGCTCTGCATACGGTCGCGGTCAGTGGCGGTGTCCAAGGGAGGCCTCTCTTCGATGTGACGGCCAGCGTCGGGGTGCGTCCTACCGCCGATCCTCGCCACGGCCGCTGACTCGGTGCTGAAGTGAACCGTCCCGCTGAGTCGAGCCGGGTAGCCGTGGGGCAGTCGGGCGTGCGTCCGCACCCGCTAGCCTTGCCAGCCACAGCAGGTTCTTGAGCAGGCGGTAGGCAGATGGACTTCCCGGCGGATCTCCCCCCGGACTTCTCGGAGTTCCCGGCACGGTCGGCACACCCCCATCCGCACGGCGGATGGCCCGGCAACGAGCTGGAGGAGGTGCTCTCGGCCTCCCTCGGCATGCCCTCGGCGGGCGGCCGGATCATCGAGGTGCTCGGCCGCAGCTTCGTCTGGATCCCCCTGCCGAACGGCGGCGGCCCGCACAGCGGCCCCCTCGACCTGCCCACCCTGGAGATCGAGGGCCAGGCGTTCGTCCCGGTCTTCAGCTCCGAGGAGCAGTTCCGCCAGGTCGTCGGCAGCCATTTGTCGTACACCATCGCCCCGGCGGTCGAGTTCGCCCGCGGTCTGCCCCCGCACGTGGGCGTCGCGGTGAACCCCGACGGCGTGGTCGGCGTCCCCCTCCCGCCCGCCGCCGTCGCCGACCTGTGCCGGGTGGGCCGCACCCCGCTGGACGGCTCCAACACCGGCGGGCGGGTCAAGCTCTACGAGCCGGACTGGCAGGACGACCCGGTCGACTTCCTGGCAGCCGCGTCCGCCGAGTTCGCGGCCACGGGAGTGGTCCTCACGGCCCGCCGCTGCCTGGCCGCCATCGAGACCGCCGACCCGGTCATGTTCGTGGGCGTGGAACTCTCCCAGTGGGAGGGCGACCTGCGCACCCTGCCGATGGACGCCCTCGGCCGGGCCCTGGGGCGGACCCAGGTGCACTGGCCGGTCAACCTGGTCCTGCTCGACGTGGCGGACGACCCGGTGGGCCACTGGATGCGCGGGCAGGTACGGCCCTTCTACACGCGGGGCTAGCGCGACAAGCCACGGACGACCCGCACTCGCCGACGACGCACAGGTCCCGAGCTCGTGGGCGCTTAAGCTGGTTTCATACTCGGGGAACTTTCAAGAAGGGGCGATACGACGTGAGCGCCAGCGGCACCGCGACCGGCACGGTCGAGCACATGCTGCGCCAGGTGACGCCCGGGCGCTACGACGCCTACGAGGCATTGCTCAAGGCACTCGCGACCCCGGGCTCCGGCCAGATCTGGATGCTCCTGTGGCACGGCCAGTCCGGCTCCCCGGACGCCCAGTACGCGAACATGGAGGTCGACGGCTACGGCTACGCCCCCTGTGTGACCTCGGCCCAGGAGCTGAGCGCCAGCGGCTGGAACCGTTCGTACGAAGTGGTCGACGGCATCGACGTGGCCCGCACGCTCTATCCCGACCACTACGGCCTCTGGCTCAACCCGCACGCCCCCGGCGGCGGGGTCGGCATCCCCTGGCTCGACCTGCGCCGCATCGCGACCGGCCTGGAGCGCCAGCCCGCGGGGCCGCTCAGGCTGTCGGAACCCGGCATCGAGGTCCCCCAGTTCTACGCCCTGCTCGTGCAGAACGCCCACCGCACCCCGGCGGTCCGCTCGCTGCGCCGTGCCTGGGTGCAGCCGGCGCTCGGGGCGCCGTATCTGGCCATCGGCCTGGACGTGTACGACACCAGCCCCTCGGCCGTGGACTCGGTGCGCGCGATGATGCAGCAGTCCATCGGCGCCGTCCCGGACGGGCTGCCGGTGTCGACCGTGGCGATGTCCGACGAGTACGACCCGGTGGCGCTGTGGATGCGCGCCGGGGCCCGTCCGTTCTACGACCGTGAGGCCCACGGATCCCCGGCCCAGGCGCCGGCGGCCGGGTACGGCTACCCGCCGGCCCGTGGCGGTTACTGAGAGCGATGACAACCTGTTCGCCTCGTTTACGTAACAGCCACATTTCTTCGCGCGTAGATAGCGGCGGATCATCACGATCGTCGCCTATTGTGCCGTTCTGTCCCAACTGGCATGCGTCCGGGGGGCGTTACCCGCTGTTCGGATAACGGAATCCTTCGTACTGCATCACGGTTACGCATACTTTCTTCGTCAGGCCTGGCGGGTGATCGCAGCGAAGCTGAAGACTCCCCAGGCAGACGCAGGATCAGACGTTCCTGTGCGCTGAGCAAGTCGACAAAGCCGTAATCCACGGCAGGTGTAGGCCGGTCACCACCGGCGAGAGGGGTCGGGTCACTGTGACCGCACCGATCGAGACCACCGGGGCGCAGGCCGGGGCACAGCCGGAGGCTGTCCTCGTCGGCGTCGGCAAGGGGCAGATCGAGGGCCGTTCCCTGGGGCAGATCGCCTGGTCCCGGTTCAAGAAGGACAAGGTGGCGGTCGCCGGCGGTGTGATCGTCATCCTGCTGATCCTGCTCGCGGTGCTCTCGCGTCCCATCCAGGCCATGTTCGGCCTGGACCCGAACGCCCTGCACCAGGACCTGATCGACCCGAACACCTCGCTGCCCAAGGGCGACTTCGGCGGTATGAGCTGGTCGCACCCGCTCGGTGTGGAGCCGAAGTTCGGCCGCGACATCGCCACCCGCATCCTCGAGGGCTCCTGGGTCTCGCTGGTGGTCGCCTTCGGCGCCACGATCCTGTCCAACACGATCGGCGCCGTGCTCGGCGTGGTCGCCGGCTATTACGGCGGACGGGTCGACACGATCATCAGCCGGCTGATGGACACCTTCCTGGCGTTCCCCCTCCTGCTGTTCGCCATCGCCATCTCGGCCACGCTCCAGGGCGGCGCCTTCGGCCTGGAGGGTCTGCCGCTGCACATCAGCGTGCTGATCTTCGTCATCGGCTTCTTCAACTGGCCCTACCTGGGCCGCATCGTGCGCGGCCAGACGCTGGCCCTGCGCGAGCGGGAGTTCGTCGACGCCTCGCGCGGGATGGGGGCCAGGGGGCCGTACATCCTGTTCCGGGAGCTGCTGCCGAACCTCGTCGGCCCGATCATCGTCTACTCGACGCTGCTCATTCCGACCAACATCCTCTTCGAGGCGTCGCTGAGCTTCCTCGGCGTCGGCATCCAGCCCCCCCAGGCCTCCTGGGGCGGCATGCTCAACCAGGCCGTCGACTTCTACCAGGTCGACCCGCAGTTCATGATCGTGCCTGGTCTGGCCATCTTCGTGACCGTCCTGGCGTTCAATCTGCTCGGCGACGGTCTCCGCGACGCTCTCGACCCGCGCAGCCGCTGACCCGCGGCCGCGGTGAGAGTCCACAAGATTTCCGACAATTGAAGGGGAAGCAGACCATCATGCGAAGGTCAGCGCTGGCCGTAGTAGCGGCCATCGGCAGTGCGAGCCTGTTGCTCTCGGCTTGCAGCAAAGCCGATGACAACAGTGGAGACGGAAACAAGTCGGCTGGGGCCAACGCGGCGACCAAGGGTGTCGTCAACGTCTCCACCCAGAAGGGTGGGACGGTCACGTACGAGTACTCCGACGTCCCCGACTCCTTCGATCCGGGCAACACGTACTACGCGTACATGTACAACTTCACCCGGTTGTACGCCCGTCCGCTGATGACCTTCCAGCCCGGTCCGGGCGAGGAGGGCAACAAGCTGGTCCCGGACCTCGCCGAGAAGGCGGGCGAGCCGAGCGACGGCGGCAAGACCTGGACGTACAAGATCCGCTCGGGTCTGAAGTACCAGGACGGCACCCCGATCACCTCGAAGGACGTCAAGTACGCCGTCGAGCGCTCCAACTTCGCGCGTGATGTGCTCTCCCTCGGCCCGAACTACTTCCAGCAGTTCATGGAGGGCGGCAAGGCGTACAAGGGTCCCTACAAGGACAAGGGCGCCGAGGGTCTGAAGTCCATCCAGACGCCGGACGACACCACGATCGTCTTCAAGCTCAACCGTCCCTTCCAGGAGTTCGACTACCTGGTCGCGACGCCGCAGACGGCGCCGGTCCCGAAGGCCAAGGACACCGGCATCGACTACGTCAAGAGCATCGTGTCCTCGGGCTCGTACAAGTTCCAGAGCTACGACGAGGGCAAGCAGGCCGTCCTCGTCAAGAACGAGAACTGGGACCCGAAGACGGACCCGCTGCGCAAGCAGTACCCGGACAAGATCGTCGTCAAGCTGAAGGTCAACGCCGAGACGATCGACCAGGACGTCCAGGCCGGTGACGCGATCGACCTCGGCGGTACCGGTGTCCAGGCCGCGACCCAGGCGAAGGTCGTCAACGACGCCAAGCTGAAGGGCAACACGGACAACACCTACGGTGGCCGTCTGGTCTACATGGCGATCAACAACCAGGTCGCGCCGTTCGACAAGCTCGAGTGCCGCAAGGCCGTCGAGTACGCCATCGACAAGGTCTCCGTGCAGACCGCCGAGGGCGGCCCGATCCGCGGTGACATCGCCACCACCGTTCTGCCGCCGGACATCACCGGCTACCAGAAGGCCAACGTCTACGAGACGACCGGCAACAAGGGTGACGTCGCCAAGGCCAAGGAGCAGCTGAAGGCCTGCGGCAAGACGACGATCAACACCAACCTCTCGGCGCGCAGCGACCGTCCGCAGGAGATCGACGCGGCCACCGCGATCATCGCCTCGCTGAAGAAGGTCGGCATCAACGCCAGCCTGAAGCAGTACCCGTCGGGCAAGTACTTCACCGACTACGCGGGTGTGCCGACGTTCGACAAGAAGCAGAACATCGGCCTGCACATGATGCAGTGGGGTGCCGACTGGAACTCCGGCTACGGCTTCCTCCAGCAGATCCTGCACGGTGACGCGATCGGTGCCTCCGGCAACACCAACCTCTCGTATCTCAACGACAAGCAGATCAACGAGATGCTGGAGAAGGCCATCGCGACCGAGGACGACACCGCGCGCAACGCCATGTACGGGCAGATCGACAAGCGTGCGATGGACCTGGCGGCGCTCGTCCCGCTGACCTACTTCAAGGTTCTGCTGTACCGCCCCGCGGGCTTCACCAACCTGGTGTCCACGGCGGCCTTCAGCGGTGAGTACGACTACCTCAACATCGGCACGACCAAGAAGTAGCCCCGGAAGGCAGGTGAAGGCATTGGTGCCCGTGGGCCTCGCGGCCCGCGGGCACCAGCGCCGATCCCCGTGATCTCGTACATCCTCCGTCGGACGTTCGCGGCAGTGATCCTGCTGCTGGTCGTCACCGCGGTCACCTTCGCGATCTTCTTCCTGCTGCCGCGGATGGCCGGCCAGACCGCCGACCAGCTCGCGCAGCAGTACATCGGAAAGAGTCCGACGAAGGCCGACATCCTTGCGGTCAAGCAGAACCTCGGTCTGGACCAGCCCCTGTATGCCCAGTACTGGCACTTCATCAAGGGGATCGTGTCCGGCGCCACCTACAACCTGGGCCCCACGACGGCGCACTGCGACGCGCCGTGCTTCGGCTACTCCTTCAAGAACCACCAGGCGGTCTGGCCACAGCTCACCTCGCGCATCCCGGTGACCGTCTCGCTGGCCGCCGGTGCCGCCGTGATGTGGCTGGTGTCCGGTGTGGTGATCGGTGTGATCTCCGCACTCAAGCCCCGCAGCTTCTTCGACCGCACCTTCATGGGCGTCGCGCTCGCCGGTGTCTCGCTGCCCATGTTCTTCACGGGCAACCTGGCCCTGCTGCTCTTCACCTACCAGTGGCCGATCTTCGGGCGGACCTACGTGCCGTTCACCGAGAATCCGGCCCAGTGGGCCAACACGCTCTTCCCGGCCTGGTGCTCGCTCGCGCTGCTGTACTCCGCCATCTACGCGCGGCTGACCCGCTCGGGCATGCTGGAGACGATGAACGAGGACTTCATCCGCACGGCCCGCGCCAAGGGCCTGCGGGAGCGCAACGTCGTGGCCCGGCACGGGCTGCGGGCCGCACTGACCCCGATCATCACCGTCTTCGGCATGGACCTGGGTCTGCTGCTCGGCGGTGCCGTGATCACCGAGACGGTCTTCTCGCTGCCCGGCATCGGCCAGTACGCGGTGCAGGGCATCACCGACAACGACCTGCCCCCGATCCTCGGCGTCACCCTGTTGGCCGCCGTCTTCGTCGTAGTCGCAAACCTTCTGGTGGACCTGTTGTACGCCGCCGCCGACCCGCGCGTGAGGCTCTCGTGACCGAACTCTCCAAGACCGGTGCCGCCCTGGGCGAGCCGGCTCCCGGGAACGCCCCCGACGCCTTCCTCGCGGTCCGCGACCTCAAGGTGCACTTCCCGACCGACGACGGCTTGGTCAAGTCCGTGGACGGGCTCAGCTTTGAGGTGGAGAAGGGCAAGACCCTCTGCATCGTGGGCGAGTCGGGCTCCGGCAAGTCGGTGACCTCGCTGGCGATCATGGGACTGCACCGGCTCGGGGCACAGGGCAAGCACGTCCAGATGTCAGGCGAGATCTGGCTGGACGGCAAGGAACTGGTCTCCGCCGACCCGGACGAGGTGCGCCGGCTGCGCGGCCGCGAGATGGCGATGATCTTCCAGGACCCGCTGTCCGCGATGCACCCGTACTACACGATCGGCAACCAGATCGTGGAGGCGTACCGGGTCCACCACAACGTCAGCAAGAAGATCGCGCGCAAGCGTGCGATAGAGATGCTCGACCGGGTCGGCATCCCCGAGCCGGACAAGCGGGTCGACGGCTATCCGCACGAGTTCTCCGGCGGTATGCGCCAGCGCGCGATGATCGCCATGGCCCTGGTCAACAACCCTGAGCTGCTCATCGCGGACGAGCCGACGACCGCCCTGGACGTCACCGTCCAGGCGCAGATCCTCGACCTCATCCGGGATCTGCAGAAGGAGTTCGGCTCCGCGGTCGTCCTCATCACCCACGACCTGGGTGTGGTCGCCGAGATCGCCGACGACGTGCTGGTGATGTACGGCGGGCGGTGCGTGGAGCGGGGCAGCGTCGACGATGTCTTCGAGCGGCCGCAGCACCCGTACACCTGGGGTCTGCTGGGCTCGATGCCGCGTATCGACCGGGAGACCTCCGAGCGGCTCATCCCCGTCAAGGGCCAGCCGCCGAGCCTCATCAACGTCCCCTCGGGCTGCGCCTTCCACCCCCGCTGCCCGTACGCGGACATTCCCAAGGGCGATGTCACCCGTACCGTGCGCCCGGAGCTCCAGCAGGTCGGCGGCGGGCACTTCTCCGCGTGCCACCTCTCGTTGGAGGACCGCACGCGGATCTGGACCGAAGAGATTGCGCCGAAGCTGTGAGTGAGACGAAGAAAACCGACGTCGCTCCGGAAGAGCGTGAGGTCCTCCTCAAGGTCGAGGGGCTCCAGAAGCACTTCCCGATCCGCAAGGGCGTCCTCCAGCGCCAGGTCGGCGCGGTCAAGGCGGTCGACGGCATCGACTTCGAGGTGCGCAAGGGCGAGACCCTCGGCGTGGTCGGCGAGTCGGGCTGCGGCAAGTCGACCATGGGCCGGGTCATCACCCGCCTCCAGGACCCGACCGGCGGCTCGATCCACTTCGAGGGCCAGGACATCACGCGGCTGAACTCGGCCGGGATGCGTCCGCTGCGGCGGGACATACAGATGATCTTCCAGGACCCCTACGGCTCCCTGAACCCCCGGCACACCATCGGCGGCATCGTCTCGGCGCCGTTCCGGCTCCAGGGCGTGGAGCCCGAGGGCGGGGTGAAGAAGGAGGTCCAGCGCCTGCTGGAGCTGGTGGGCCTGAGCCCCGAGCACTACAACCGCTACCCGCACGAGTTCTCCGGCGGCCAGCGCCAGCGCATCGGCATCGCGCGCGCCCTGGCCCTCAAGCCCAAGCTGGTGGTGGCGGACGAGCCGGTCTCGGCCCTCGACGTGTCGATCCAGGCGCAGGTCGTGAACCTGATGGACGACCTGCAGGCGGAGCTCGGCCTCACGTACGTGATCATCGCGCACGACCTGTCCGTCGTACGGCATGTCTCGGACCGCATCGCGGTGATGTACCTCGGCAAGATCGTCGAACTCGCCGACCGCACCTCGCTGTACGAGGCGCCGATGCACCCGTACACCAAGGCCCTGATGTCGGCGGTCCCGGTGCCGGACCCCAAGCGCCGGGGCGCCAAGTCCGAGCGCATCCTGCTGCGCGGCGACGTCCCGTCCCCGATCTCCCCGCCCTCGGGCTGCCGCTTCCACACGCGGTGCTGGAAGGCGACGGAGATCTGCAAGACGACGGAGCCGCCGCTGATCGAGCTGCGCCCCGGGCAGCGCGTGGCCTGCCACCACCCCGAGAACTTCGAGGACCAGGCCCCGCAGGACACCGTGCTCCTGTCGGTCGCCAAGGAGGCGGCCGGACTGGTCGCCGAGGAGGTCCTGGCGGAGTCGGCCGAGACGTCGGCGGCGGTGGCGGCGGAGGTGAAGGGCTCCAAGGAGGCAGCGCCCTCCGAGGGGGCGGCCGAGAAGCCCGCGGCCGAGAAGCCCGCGGCCGAGAAGCCCGCGGCCGAGAAGCCCGCGGCCGAGAAACCCGCGGTCGAGGTCACGGCGGACGCCGAGGCCACGACCGGGAAGACCGGCCCGGGAGCGAGGACCACGCCTGCCGCCGGCGCCCAGGTGCCTGCCGCCGCCGAGGTGCCCGTCTCCGACACCCCCGGCTCGCCGGAAGCGGAAGACGACCGTCAGGAGCCAACCGACAAGTAGCGCATGACGAGTTGGCAAAGTCATGCACATGCCCGAACGGGAGAGTGAAGAGTCGTCCGTGTCCGACTTATCGGCACACGCTCGAAAGGGACGACACCCATGACACTCTCCCGTTCGGCACGTTTAGGAGCCGTCGCGACCGCGGCGGCTTCCTTCTTTGTCATCGCCGCCGCCCCCGGCCCGAAACCCGGCGCCCCCGGCATCGGCGACCCCTACTTCCCGAACCTCGGCAACGGCGGCTTCGACGCCCTCCATTACACCCTCGACGTGGCGTACAACCCGGACACCGACCGGCTGGACGGCCGTACGACACTCACCGCCCGTGCCACCCAGAACCTCTCGTCCTTCGACCTGGATCTGCAGAAGTTGCAGGTCACGAGAGTCGAAGTGGACGGCAGACGGGCCCGGTTCACGCGGGACGGCGACGAGATCCGCATCAGCCCCCGCCAATCCCTGCGCAAGGGCCGGGACTTCACGGTCGCCGTCACCTACGGCGGGATCCCCGAACCCCTCAACGGGCCCATCGTCTTCGGTTCCGACTACGGCTGGATGAAGACCCCCGACGGCGTCTTCGTCGCTTGCGAACCCAACGCCGCCTCCACCTGGTTCCCGTCCAGCGACCACCCCGCGGACAAGGCCACCTACGACATCCGCATCAGGACCCCGAAGGGCCTGACCGCGGTCTCCAACGGCCGGCTCGTGTCGACGTACGACAAGGGCGGCTCGACGTACACCCACTGGCGCGAGAAGAAGCCGATGGCGACCTACCTGGCGACCGCCACCATCGGCAAGTTCGACGTCCGCACCGGGGAGACACCCGGCGGGATCCCCATCTACACGGCCATCGACCCGGTCCTGGAGAACAGCAACAACGTCGACGTGTACGGCGTCACCGCCGAGGCCACCGACTACTGGTCGCAGGTCTTCGGGCCGTACCCCTTCGAGGAGACCGGCGCGATCGTCGACGACATGCCGCAGGCGGGATTCTCGCTGGAGGTGCAGACCAAGCCGGTCTACTCGGCGGTGCGCAGCGAGACGACGATCGTGCACGAACTGGCCCACCAGTGGTTCGGCGACTCCGTGAGTGTCGAGCACTGGAAGGACATCTGGCTCAACGAGGGCTTCGCCACCTACGCCCAGTGGCTGTGGGCCGAGCACAGGGGCACCCGCAGCGCTCACGACTCCTTCGTCGCCGCCTATGACGCCCGCCCCGCCGACAACCCCTTCTGGCAGATCACCGTCGGCGACCCGCAGCGGGACACGATGTTCGCGTCCGCGGTCTACCAGCGCGGCGCGATGACCCTCCAGGTGCTGCGCGAACGGATCGGCGACAAGGCGTTCTTCGAGCTGCTGCCGGCCTGGACGAGACTGCACCGCTACGGCAACGCCGGCACCGCCGACTTCGTCCGCCTCGCGGAGAAGGTCGGCGGGCAGCAGCTGGACGACCTGTTCCACACCTGGCTCTTCACGACGGGCAAACCGGTCCGGTAGGAGACCTGCGCAAGAATGCGGTGTGCTCCAGCAACTGTTCAGTCCTTCCGTCCAGCACACGCTCGACCTCGTCGGCATCTTCGTGTTCGCCATCTCCGGCGCGCTGCTGGCCGTCCGCAAGAACTTCGACGTCTTCGGCATCGCCGTCCTCGCCGAGGTCACCGCGCTGGGCGGAGGGCTGTTCAGGGACCTGATCATCGGCGCGGTACCGCCCGCCGCCTTCACGGACCTGGGCTACTTCATCACCCCGCTGCTCGCCGCCCTCCTGGTCTTCTTCCTGCACCCGCACGTGGAGCGCATCCAGGCCGGCGTGAACGTCTTCGACGCGGCCGGCCTCGGCCTGTTCTGCGTCGCCGGGACGACGAAGGCGTACGAGTACGGGCTCGGCCTCACCCAGTCGGCGACCCTCGGCCTCGCCACCGCAGTCGGCGGCGGTGTGCTCAGGGACGTGCTCGCCAACGAGGTCCCGTCCCTGCTGCGCTGGGACCGCGACCTGTACGCGGTCCCGGCGATCGTCGGCGCCACCATGGCCGCCCTGTGCATCCGTTACGACGTTCTCTCTCCGTTCACCAGCGGGCTCGCCGCGCTCACCGCCTTCGTGCTGCGCCTGCTCGCGATGCGGTTCCACTGGCGAGCTCCGCGGGCGTGGAACCGCCGGTCGACCGTGCGTGAGGAGTAGCGCCCGCCCGGCCGTGCAGCAGCCCCATCTCCTCGGTCAGCCAGCGGAACGCCGGGACCACCTGCGGCTTCCACAGCGCCATGTTGTGGCCGCCCGCGCTCTTCGGGATGTAGACCACGTGCACGGTCGTCGGTGCCTTCGCGATCTGTTCGAGGCCCATGGCCGCCTCGTACCCGTCGCCCGGCTGGCCGGACTGGTAGAGCGCGATCGCGGGCGGGGTGCGGGCGTCGCGCAGCAGCACGTAGGGGTTGTTGGCGCGCCGCAGGGCGGGGGTCTCGGCGGCCAGTGAATTGCGTTCGCCGATCGGGTCGTTGTAGCCGGACATGCTGACCGCGGCCCGGTAGCGGTCGGGGTGCGCGACGGCGAGCTTCGTCGCGCAGTGCCCGCCCGCCGAGTACCCGGCCGCGGCCCAGCCCGCGGGACCCGACTGGGCGCGGAAGTTGTCCGTGACCATCTTCGGCACGTCGACGCTGAGCCAGGTGTCGGCGTCGACCGTGCCGGTGATATTGGCGCACCCGGTGTCGACCCCGGCCAGCAGGTTCATGCGCGGGGCGACCAGGATGAACGGCGCCACCCGGCCGTCCCGCATCAGCGGCCGCAGTTGGCCGACCGCGTGCAGTGACCCGAACCAGGCCTTCGCCGAGCCCGGATAGCCCGACAGCAGCTCCACCACGGGGAATGTGTGGTGCCGGTAGGCGGGCTCGGCGTACTGCGGCGGCAGCCAGACGTAGACCTCGGCGTTCACCCCCGAGACCCGGCCCTTGAGCTGGGTCACCCGCACGCCCGTCATGCCGGGTCCCGAGGCGCGGGTGAAGTGCTGCCTCACCCTGGGCAACCGTTTCAGCGAGATCCCGCCGGTGCCGTCGGCGCCCAGGTTCGCGGCCTGCTGGACGTGGTTGCCGGTGCCGAGCAGGTCGGCCCAGTTGTCGTACAGGCTGTTCTCGTTGTTGACCAGCACGAAGACGAGGGCGACGGCCGTGCCCTGGGCGAACAGCACCATCAGTACGCGGGCGGCGGCGCGGGCGATCCTGGGTCCCCGCAGCCGCGACCACAGGGCGAGCGGCAGCACGAGGGTGACGACGGACAGCACGATCAGCGTGTAGAGGAACGCGGTCCCGGTGAGGCTCATGTCCCTGTAGAGGGGGAGGCCCGGTCATCGGTCACGGACGAGTACGGACACTTACCGAGAAATAGCGCGGATCTCACCTGGGCTGGTCGGCGAGGCCGACCTGGAAAAGCTACCGCTTAGTAGCGAGTTGTTGTACCGTTCAGCCATGCCAGAAGCAGCCTCCGTCACCCGCGCCAGGATCGGCGACAGCGAGTTCGATCGGGACACCGCGGTCACCCGCCGCGCGCCCGGCGTCTACGACATCGACCTCTCCGCGGGCTGGACGATCATCAGCGCCGTCAACGGCGGCTACCTCCTGGCCGTCCTGGGCCGCGCCCTGGCGGACGCCCTGCCGCACGCCGACCCGTTCACGATCTCCGCGCACTACCTGACCGCGTCCCAGCCCGGACCCGCGGTGATCCGCACGGACGTCGTCCGCACCGGCCGCACCCTCTCCACCGGCCAGGCCTCGCTCTTCCAGTACGACGACGAAGGCAAGGAGGTCGAGCGCATCCGCGTCCTCGCCTCCTACGGCGACCTCGACGCCCTCCCCGACGACGTCCGTACGACGGCGAAGCCGCCGGTGATCCCGCCGATGGACCAGTGCTTCGGCCCCGAGGACGGGCCCGCCCCCGTCGAGGGCAGCTCCGCCATCACCGACCGGCTGATGCTCAAACTGGACCCGTCCACCCTGGGCTGGGCCCTGGGCGCGCCCTCCGGCAAGGGCGAGATGCGGTCCTGGTTCGGGCTCGCCGACGGCCGGGACGCCGACCCCTTCTCCCTGCTCCTCGCGGTGGACGCGCTGCCGCCCACGGCCTTCGAGATCGGCCTCAAGGGCTGGGTGCCCACGGTCGAACTCACCGTCCACGTCCGCTGCCGCCCGGCCCCCGGCCCGCTGCGCGTCTCCATCACCACCCGCAACCTCGCCGGCGGCTTCCTGGAGGAGGACGCCGAGGTCTGGGACAGCGAGGACCGACTGGTCGCACAGTCACGGCAGTTGGCGCGGGTGAGGCTGGGCTGAGCGGAGGTTCTGGGGGCCTGGTGGGTCGGTCCTGGGTTGGCACCGTCCACGACGGGCGCGGGCGGCGCGGCGGCATCGGACTCCACGTCGGCTTCCGCACGGACGTCACCGACCTGACCGCTGGCGACTCCCGCGCCCTGGCCCCCCAGGCGCCCACGCGGCCTGGGCCTGGACTCATTCTTCGGCTCGGCTCGGCACCGAGCGCTGATGGCCGCCCTTCCCGCACGGCGCGGGCCGGACGACCCCGTCAGGCGTGGCCCGGGGTGAACTCGCCGACGCCCGGGAGGTGTTGCGCCGTCGCGACAGCGCCGCTTCTGTCACGGGCTTGTACCAGCGAGTAGGTGAGCGATCCGTGCGGAACCCCAGCTCAGAGGGGCTGCTTTAGCCGCGCTTTGCCTGCCGCACAGGCGAGGGACAGACCGGACTCAACGAAGGCTCAGGGGCCGTTGCGAGAGTTCCCGGCCTCAGGCCTTCCTCATCCTCCCTGGAGCTGTCTCTCATGAAGCGTGTGCGTCTCCTCCCCGCCGTGGCCCTGCTGGCGCTCTCGCCCCTCGCCCTGGTGGCCTGCGGCTCGGGCGACTCGTCGTCGACCTCGAACAACGGCACCTCGGGCCGGCAGCAGAACTGTCAGGCCCCGACCGGCAACGCGTCCGGCAGGCCCACCGGCGCCGCCTCGGGTGCCCCCACCGGCAACGCGACCGCGCGGCCGTCGGGCGCGCCCAGCGGCAACCCCTCCGGCATGCCGAGCGGCGGCCCCGGCGGCGGCCAGGGCGGTCAGGGCGGCCCCGGCGGCGGCATGGGCGGCTGTGGCGGCCCTGGCGGCAGCGCGGGCGGCGCGGCTCCGAGCGGTGCGCCCAGCGCGGCGGCGACGAAGAGCTGACAGGGCGCAGGACGTCGTACGGCAGGGGCGGTACTCCCGGTGAACGCGGGTGCCGCCCCTGTGTGTTGCCGGACCGGCCCTAGTCCGCCCAGTGTTCGCGGCCGATGCTGATCAGTCGCAGCTGACGCTCCGCCACCTGGCAGACGCGCTCCCGCTCCTCCGGCGATGCCTCCAGGGCCTCCAGGAACAGTGAGGCCGTGATCAGCATCTGGTCGACGTAGAGGTTCGCCAGCATCAGCAGGTCGTCGTCGCTCCAGCCCTCGGACACCGGGTCCTTGGCCAGCTCGTCCTTCACCTCCTGCCCGAACCGGGCGAGTTGCTCCCGGATGGCCTCCCGGACCGGTTGGACACCGCCATGTCGTTCCCGGGCGATAAAACGGACATGAGCGGGGTACGCGTCTACGTGACCGGCGATCAACTCGATGGCGCGCGTGATGCGTTGAGCGTGGTCGTCGGCCGCGGACACCGTCGTCCGGATCATCGGGTGCAGGCTGCCCAGCGCCTCCTCGACGAGGGCCACGCCGAGGTCGGCGGTGGAGCGGAAGTGCCGGTAGAAGGCAGTGGGTGCGACGCCGACGGCACGCGTGACCTCGCGCAGGCCCAGGCTGCTCAGGCTCTGCTCCTCCAGCAGAGTCAGCGCCGCGTCCAGGAGCGCCTGCCGGGTCTTCTGCTTCTGTGCCTGCCGAATGCCGAGGGTGTGACTCATGTCATCCAGTTAACAACTGTTCTCCGTAATTGAAAAGCCGTGCGACACGCTAGACTTCAAAGTCAGTGAACAACTGTAACTACAATTGTTCACTCAAATGTAACGACAGCCGTCCCGGAGGGGGATCCGTCCCATGCTGTTCCTCGTCGCCGCACTCATGCTGCTCGGCGTCGTCCTGGGCACCGTCGCCCACGCGCCGCTCACCTTCACCGCCGTCGCCGCCGCCGTGATCGCCGTCTGGCTGGGCGTCTTCGCGCTCCGCGAGCGTCACTCGCGCCGCCGCACCCCGAGCCACTGACCGCCGCCCCACCGTCCCCAGGAGCACTGATCACCATGCAGCTCACCGCGCAGGCCACCGACCGAACCGGCGCCCGTGACGCCGACGGCATGGCCGTGGCGTCCTTCATCCTCGGCCTCATCGGCCTGCTCGTCCTCAACCTCTTCCTCGGCCCGATCGCCATCGTCCTGGCCTCGGTCGCCCTGTGGCGCGGCACCGCCCGCCGCGGCCGCGCCTACCTGGGCCTCGGCCTCGGAGTGGCCGACCTCCTGGTCCTGGTGGCCTTCATGCAGCTGGACAGCACGCCGTCCTGGAGCTTCTGAGGCCGCCGGCACCGGCCGGTCCTGGCCCGAGGGCGCTCACCCGCGACCCGTAGAATCGGCGTCACCATGGCATACCTCGACCACGCCGCGACCACCCCGATGCTCCCCGAGGCGGTCGAGGCACTCACCGCGCACCTCGGCGCCACGGGCAACGCCTCCTCCCTGCACGCCTCCGGCCGCAGGGCCCGCCGCACGGTCGAGGAATCCCGCGAGACCCTCGCGGAGGCGCTCGGCGCCCGACCCAGCGAGATCGTCTTCACCTCCGGCGGCACGGAGGCCGACAACCTCGCCGTGAAGGGCCTGTACTGGTCCCGGCGCGACGCGGACCCCGCAAGGACGCGGGTCCTCGCCAGCCCCGTCGAACACCACGCCGTCCTCGACGCCGTCCACTGGCTCGGCGAACACGAGGGCGCCACCGTCGAGTACCTCCCCGTCGACAAGCACGGCCGGGTCCACCCCGACGCCCTGCGCGAGGCCATCGCACAGAGCCCCGACGACGTCGCCCTGGCCACGGTCATGTGGGCCAACAACGAGATCGGCACCCTCATGCCGGTCCGCGAACTCGCCGACGTGGCCGCCGAGTTCGGCGTCCCGCTGCACTCCGACGCGGTCCAGGCCTTCGGTCAGGCCCCCGTCGACTTCGCCGCCTCCAGCCTCGCCGCGATGACGGTGTCGGGCCACAAGATCGGCGGCCCGTACGGCATCGGCGCGCTCGTCCTCGGCCGCGAGTGGACTCCTGTCCCGGTCCTGCACGGCGGCGGCCAGGAGCGCAACGTCCGCTCCGGCACCCTCGACATCCCCGCCATCGCCTCCTTCGCGGTGGCCGGCCGCCTCGCCGCCGAGCAGCGCGAGTGGTTCGAGGCCGAGATCGGCGCCCTGCGCGACGCCCTGATCGAGGCGGTCCGTACGGCGGTCCCGGACGCGATCCTCGGTGGCGACCCGGCGCCGGGCGGCCGCCTTCCGGCCAACGCCCACTTCACCTTCCCCGGCTGCGAGGGCGACTCCCTGCTCCTGCTCCTGGACGCGCAGGGCATCGAGTGCTCCACCGGCTCCGCCTGCACCGCGGGCGTCGCCCAGCCCAGCCACGTCCTGCTCGCCACCGGCACCGACCCCGACCTGGCCCGCGGCACCCTGCGCTTCTCCCTCGGCCACACCTCCACCGAGGCGGACGTCGAGGCGGTCGCGAAGGCCATCGGCCCGGCGGTGGAACGCGCCCGCGCGGCGGGGCTGACGTAACGCCGCCGCAGCGGGACACGCCGGGCCAGGTGCTTCCGGTCAGCTCTCCGTGACCATGAGGGAGGCCATCATTCCCTCGTCCTCGTGCTGCAGCAGATGGCAGTGGAGCATGTACATGTAGGTGTCGTCGGCGAAGTCGGTGAACTCCATGGCGATCACGATCTTGCCGCCACCGACGACCTCGAACGTGTCGTACCAGCCGAGTTCGACCCCCGTGGGCTCCTCGCCGTTGATCGAGACGAGCTGATAGGGCACGTCATGCAGATGGAACGAATGCTCCAGCTGGCTGGCGTTGGTGATCGTCCAGATCTCCTTCGCACCCAGCGTCGTGCTGATCATGGTCATGCCGGCCGTGGTGAGTCCGGCCGAACCGTTGATCTTCATCGTGGCACCCGTGTTGCTGAGCGTGATGGTGCGCGCGGTGAAGTCGGAGGTGTCGTACCGGTCGATCGTGTTGAGGGTGCTCGGCAGGTCGTCCGGGGTGTCGGTGCCGCCCGCCGTGACGGTGAGGAAGTCGTAGGTGCCGGAGCCGCCACGGATCCAGCCGGTCGTGATGACCACCTGAAGCGTGACGTCGGCGGTGACGTCCATGACGAACTCGGCGCGCGCCCCGGCCACCAGCCGGATCGTGGTCACCTCGGCCGCCTCCGCCAGAAAGCCCTGGTCGGTGGCGATCTGGGTCAGCGTGCCGCCGTCGCTGCGCTGGATGGTGATGATGTCGGAGGGGGAGGCGTTGAGCGCCCGGAAACGGTTGCGGGTCCTGGTGGCGGCGAAGGCGAGGGTGGTGTCGTCGACGTTCTCGCCGTTGACCAGCACCGGGAAGCTGAGGCCGGAGCTGAGATAGCCGCTCTGGTCGTACTTGATGTCGCCGGCGCTGTCCACGGCCAGGCACTGGAAGATCAGCGGGATGTCGTCCACGCCGTAGTCACCGGGCAGGGCGGCGGAGACGTCGGAGTCGTCCTCCACGATGATCATCCCGGCCAGGCCGTGGGTGGCCTGCTTGGCCGTGGTGCCCAGGGCGTGCGGGTGGTACCAGAGGGTCTTGGCCTCGTCCAGGACGGTGAAGGTGGGGGACCAGGTCGTGCCGGCGGCGAAGGCGTTCTGCGGGCCGCCGTCCATCCTGGCCGGGACGTGGGCGCCGTGGAAGTGGACCGTGGTGTCCTCGGAGAGGCCGTTGGTGATGTTCAGCAGCACGGTGTCGCCGTTGGTCCACTTCAGCGTGGGGCCGAGGAAGGACTGGTTGTAGCCCGCCGTGCTGCTGGTGACGCCGCTGAGGACCTCGGCGGTGCCGGTCTGCGCCGCCAGGGTGAAGGTGGTGGTGCCGTCGGAGGTGGTGCCCTCCAGCAGCTCGGGGATGGTGAGGGTGCCGTCCGTCGCGGCGGCCGCCTTGCTGCGGGTGCCCTCGGTGAGAAGGGAGAAGGTCGCGCCGGCCGCCCCCACGGCCCCCAGACCGATCCCGGCCATCCCGCCGAGGAACCTCCGCCGGTGCAGGCCCTTCTTGCGGCCCCCCCTCTCCTTGGTGTGCTCGCCCTTGGCTCCCTGGGCGTCTCGTGCGTGCGCGCCTCTGTCCGGCTCTGTGGTGTGTGTCATGGTCGGGGAGCCTCGACGTAAGGGCTATGTGAACACTGGGGCGAACCTGGGCCTGGGCCCGGGAAGCTGTGAAGGCGGGGCTCGGATCAACTCCCCTTGGGGGATCGGAAGTTGACGGACCGCAGGTCATGATCGACGCGCGGGACATGTCGGGCGCGTGGTCCGCGCCGAAAGTTCATAGCCAGGCGGAGGCCGTCCGGGCACTCCGCACCAGCTTCATGTACCGGTCCCAGTCCCAGTGTTCGCCCGGGTCGGTGTGGTCCGTCCCCGGCACCTCCGCATGGCCGATGACGTGTTCGCGGTCGACGGGGATGGCGTACCGCGCGCATATCCGGGCCGTGAGCCGCGCCGAGGCCGCGTACATCGCGTCCGTGAAGTCCTCGGGCCGGTCGACGAAACCCTCGTGCTCGATGCCCACACTGCGTTCGTTGTAGGCGCGGTTGCCCGCGTGGTACGCCACGTCCAGCTCGCGGATCATCTGCGTGATGTGCCCGTCCTTGCGGACGATGTAGTGCGCGGCCGCTTTGTGCCCCGGGTCCTGGAACACCTTCACCGCGCTGTCGAAGCTGCCCTGGGTGACATGGATGATCACCATGTCTATGCCGTAGTCGTCGGGCCGATCCGCGCGGCGCCAGTTCGCTTCGGAGGCCGCCACCCACTGCGCCCCGCTGAAGTCGACCGCGCCCTCGACCCGCGGCTTCTCCACCCCCGGCGTCCGCCACCACAGCCGCGCCAGCTCGTCACGGGCCAGCACCGCCGAGCCCAGGGCGGCCGCCGTCCCGCCGATGAGCAGGGTCCGTCGGCCGATGCGCCGGTCGGTGTCCTTGGAACCCTCTGTCGCCCCCATGTGGTCGACAACGGATACCCGGCGGCCCCGGTTCCCGCTTCCCCGTACTCTTGAAGGGTTATGACTGACACCACGCAGCGCCCCCTTCGCGTTCTCGCCGCCATGTCCGGAGGAGTGGACTCCGCCGTCGCCGCCGCCCGCGCCGCCGAAGCCGGCCACGACGTGACCGGCGTCCACCTCGCGCTCTCCGCGAACCCGCAATCGTTCCGCACGGGCGCGCGCGGGTGTTGCACCATCGAGGACTCGCGCGACGCCCGCCGTGCCGCCGACGTCATCGGCATCCCGTTCTACGTCTGGGACCTCGCCGACCGCTTCCGCGAGGACGTCGTCGAGGACTTCGTAGCCGAGTACGAGGCCGGCCGCACCCCCAACCCCTGCCTGCGCTGCAACGAGAAGATCAAGTTCGCGGCCCTGCTCGACAAGGCGCTCGCGCTGGGCTTCGACGCGGTGTGCACCGGCCACTACGCGAAGGTGCTGGTCCGCGAGGACGGCTCCCGGGAGCTGCACCGCGCCTCCGACATGGCGAAGGACCAGTCGTACGTCCTCGGCGTCCTGGACGAGAGGCAGCTGGCGCACGCCCTGTTCCCACTCGGCGACACCCTCACCACCAAGGACGAGATCCGCGCCGAGGCCGAGCGCCGGGGCCTCGCGGTCGCCAAGAAGCCCGACTCGCACGACATCTGCTTCATCGCCGACGGCGACACCCAGGGCTTCCTCGCCTCGCGCCTGGGCAGGGCCGAGGGCGACATCGTCGACGAGTCGGGCACGAAGGTCGGCACCCACGAGGGCGCGTACGGCTTCACCATCGGCCAGCGCAAGGGGCTGCGCATCGGCACCCCGGCCGCCGACGGCAAGCCGCGCTACGTCCTCGACATCTCGCCGGTCGACAACACGGTGACGGTCGGCCCGGCCGCCGCGCTGGACGTCACCGGTCTGCGGGCCGTCAAGCCGCGCTGGTGCGGGGCTGCCCCGACCGGCCCCGGCACCTACACCGCCCAGCTCCGCGCCCACGGCGGCGAGACCGAGGTCACGGCGGAGCTGGTGGACGGGGAGTTGCAGGTGTCCTTCGTGGAGCCGGTCCGCGGGGTGGCCCCCGGCCAGGCGATCGTGCTGTACGACGACACGCGCGTGGTGGGCTCGGCGACGATCGCGTCCACGGTGCGGGTGACGGCAGGCGTGGCCTGACGACCCGCGATGGATGCCGGGCCTGCGTCCGACCCCTGACGTAGCGGGCGCGCACGCGCGCGTGCCGGTGGATGCCGCCGGCCCTTGTGCGTCCGCGCGGTATCGGCGCGCACGTCGACCGTCCCGCGCCGCACGCCCGGACGGGCCCCGGCACGCGCGCGTGCCGGGGGTTGTAGGAGGCGCGTCGGCAACGGGCGGGTGGCCGGGGAGCGCCTCCGTGGGCTGGCGAGGCCCGCGGG
>NZ_JBIWLX010000012.1:97019-119877 GCF_044766405.1 Streptomyces sp. NPDC102270
CACGTCACCACCCGTGCGTACGCGTACGCCCCTTGTGCGTCCGCGCGGTATCGGCGCGCACGCCGACCGTCCCGCGCCCGCACGCCCGGACAGGCCCCGGCACGCGCGCGTGCCGGGGGTTGTAGGAGGCGCGTCGGCAACGGGCGGGTGGCCGGGGAGCGCCTCCGTGGGCTGGCGAGGCCCGCGGGTGTGCGCTGCCCGACGTCACCACCCGTGCGTACGCGTACGCCCCTTGTGCGTCCGCGCGGTATCGGCGCGCACGCCGACCGTCCCGCGCCCGCACGCCCGGACAGGCCCGGGGCATCGTCAGTCCGTGAAGAACTCCGTCAGGACCGGGGCCAGGGTGCTCGGGTCGACCATGTGGGTCTGGCCCTCCAGGACGCGGTACGAGCCCTTGGGGGCCGCCTCCGCGACCGCCCTGGTGCCCTCGCGCATCCACTCGGGGCTCGCGCCGCCCGCGACGGCCAGTACCGGGACCGTGACCGAGGCCAGGCGGTCCCGGGGGACCAGGCCGCCGGCCATGACCGCGTTGTCGTAGGCGAGCGTCGGGGCGACCGTCTCCATGCCGGGCCACATGGGGGACTGGCGGGCGCCCTGGATCATCTCCTCGCCCATGCCGGTGAGCCGCAGGAACAGTTCCACCGCGTCCCCGCGCCGCCCCTCGGCGAGCGCCGCGTCGAGACTCCGGGTGTACTCGGCGTTCGACTCGGCGCCCCCGGCGAGGAAGTCGGCGAACGGCGTCTCGTACACGGCGACCCGGCGGACCGGCAGGCCGCTCGCCGCGGCCTCCAGGACCAGCGCACCGCCGGAGGAGATACCGCACAGGCAGGCCTCGCCGCCCGCCGCCTCGATGAGCGCGGCGAGGTCCTCGACCTCACGGGCCACCGCGTAGGGGAGCGTGTCACCGCTCTGACCGCGCCCCCGGCGGTCGTACACGAGGACGTCGAACCGCTCGGACAGCGGCACGGCCAGGGGCGCGACCGTGCCGCCGGTGGACATCGCGCCGCTGACGAGGACGACTGCAGGGCCGTGTCCGGTGCGTTCGTACGCGATCGGTGTGCCGTCGCGCGAGAGGGTCTTCTTTTCCATGCCTGAGGAGACTGCCGCACGGCACGGAAATCATCGGTCAGGACACGTCGACCTCGTAGAAACAGAGGTGGTCCTTGATCTCGGCGACGGCGGGCTTCGGCTCGGGATAGGACCACACCAGGTCGGGGGCGTCCGGCAGCGACCAGTAGGACGCGGTGCCCTTGAAGGGGCAGTAGGTGTGGGTGTCGGAGGGGGTCAGCAGGTCGAGTCGTACGTCCTCGGCGGGGAGGTAGTACCGGGGGGGACAGCCCGTCTCGCGCAGCACGAGGGGGCGTTCGCTCTCCGCCAGGACCTGGTCGCCGTGCACCACGCGCACGTGCTGGTCTGCTTGCTCGATGGTGATCGTGTGTCCTTCGGCCATACCGGGAAAGCGCTCGCGGGCCCCCGGTTCTTCCCGCGTACGGTGACCTCATGCGAATCTGCGTCTTCCTCTCCGCCGCCGACCTCGACGACCGCTACACGCGCCCCGCGCGGGAGTTCGCGAAGCTGCTGGGCAAGGGCGGGCACACCCTCGTGTGGGGCGGCTCGGACGTGGGCCTCATGAAGGTGGTCGCCGACGGGGTGCAGGAGGCGGGCGGACGACTCGTCGGGGTCTCCGTTCAGTTCCTGGCCGCCAAGGTGCGTCCGGGCGTCGACGAGATGGTGATCGCGAAGGACCTGGCCGAACGTAAAAAGCTGCTCCTGGAGAAGGCCGACGCCGTGGTGATCATGGTGGGCGGCACGGGCACGCTCGACGAGGCGACCGAGATCCTGGAACTGAAGAAGCACGGGCACACCGAGAAGCCGGTCGTCCTGCTGAACACGGCGGGCTTCTACGACGGGTTGAAGGAGCAGTTCCGGCGCATGGAGGACGAGGGCTTCCTGCCCCGCCCGCTCACCGACCTGGTGTTCTTCGCGGAGGAGCCGGTGGGGGCGCTGGCGTACCTGGAGGAGTCGCTCGGTACGCGCTGACGCCGTGATGCGAGCATGGCGGCATGGCTACACATGTGATCACCGGAGCGGGCTCCGGCATCGGCGCGGCGGTGGCCCGGCGTCTGCACGCGCGCGGGGACGAACTCGTGCTGCACGCGCGTGACGCGGGCCGTGCCAAGGAGCTGGCGGCCCAGTTCCCCGGAGCGCGGACCCTGGTCGGGGATCTCGCCGACCCCGACAAGCTGAGCTGGGCCTTCTCGCACCAGACGCTGCCGGACCGGGTGGACTCCCTGCTGCACATCGCGGGCGCGGTCGACCTGGGCGCGGTCGGCGACCTGACCCCGAAGTCCTGGCGTCACCAGCTGAACGTCAACCTGATCGCTCCGGCCGAGCTGACCCGCCACTTCCTGCCCCAACTCCGGGCGGCCCGGGGCCATGTGGTGTTCGTGAACTCGGGCGCGGGGCTGACAGCGCACGCCGGCTGGTCCGCGTACGCCGCCTCCAAGCACGGCCTGAAGGCCCTCGCGGACTCCCTGCGCCACGAGGAGCACGCGAACGGCGTCCGCGTCACCTCGGTCTACCCCGGCCGCACCGCCAGCCCCATGCAGGCCAAGGTCCACCAGCAGGAGGGCAAGGACTACGACCCCGCACGATGGATCGACCCCGAGTCGGTCGCCACGACGATCGTGACGGCGATCGACCTGCCGCGGGACGCGGAGATCAACGACCTCACGGTCCGCCCCGGTCGCTGACGGTTCCGTGGAGGCAAGAACCGTGCGAGAACCACGCCGGTCACCTACGTAGGCTTCACACGTGACCGCAGACATCCGCTTCGCCCCCGCCACCGGCATCGGCTCCCTCCCCGGCGGCGACGCCCGGGAGGCCGCCAGGACCGCCACCGGCTCCTTCGAGGACTTCCCCTTCCTGCCAGAACTGCCCGCCCGCGGCCCCGGCGCCGACATGATCGGCCGCACCGCCGGAATGCTCGTCGAGCTGTACGCGCGTGTGGAGCCCAGCGGGTGGCGGCTCGGGGACCGGCCGGGCCGGGACACCAAGCGGGCGCGGTCCTGGCTCGGGCAGGACCTCGACGCTCTGGAGGAGTTCACCCAGGGGTACGAGGGGCAGCTGAAGGTGCAGGCCGTCGGGCCCTGGACGCTCGCCGCCGCGCTGGAACTGCGGAGCGGCGAGGTCGTCCTCTCCGACCCCGGCGCCTGCCGGGACCTCGCCGCCTCGCTCGCCGAGGGGCTGAGGCTGCATCTGGCGGAGGTCCGCAACAGGGTCCCCGGCGCCCAGATCGTGCTCCAGCTCGACGAGCCCTCCCTGATCGCCGTACTGAGGGGGCACGTGAGGTCGGCCAGCGGCTACCGGACCCACCGGGCCGTGGACCGGCAGGTCGTCGAGGCGACCCTGCGCGACGTCGTCGGGGTTCACGCGGGCGGCCCCGTCGTGGTCCACTCGTGCGCACCGGACGTCCCCTTCGCCCTGCTGCGGAGGGCGGGTGCGGCGGCGGTCTCCTTCGACTTCTCGCTCCTCACCGAGCGTGACGACGACGTGATCGGCGAGGCGGTGGAAGGGGGGACGAGGCTCTTCGCCGGTGTCGTGCCCGGCACGGACACGGCATTGTCAGACCCTGCCGGTAGCGTCATGGGTGTCAGGACGCTGTGGCGCAGGCTGGGGCTGCATCCGGGACTTCTCGCGGAAGCGGTCACGGTCACTCCGTCGTGCGGACTCGCGGGCGCGTCCCCCGAGTACGCGCGCCGGGCTCTCGCCCACTGCGCCCAGGCGGCGAGGTCCCTCGCGGACAACCCAGAGTAACGGGAGGACAACACGGTGGCCGGCGACAAGCAAGCGGAGACGACGGTGCCCGCCGAGGCACGGGAGAAGCACGCGCAGCTCGCTGAGCAGATCGAGGAGCACCGCTTCCGGTACTACGTGAACGACGCGCCGGTCATCAGCGACGCCGACTTCGACAAGCTCCTGCGCTCCCTCGAATCCCTCGAGGAGGAGTACCCGGAGCTGCGCACCCCCGACTCGCCGACCCAGAAGGTCGCGGGGGCCTACGAGACCGAGTTCACGTCCGTCCAGCACCGCTCCCGCATGCTCTCCCTGGACAACGCGTTCAGTGACGAGGAGCTGGCGGCCTGGGCGGAGCGGGTGGCCAAGGACGTCGGCACAACCGACTACCACCTGCTGTGCGAGCTCAAGGTCGACGGCCTCGCGGTCAACCTCACCTACGAGCACGGCCGCCTCACCCGCGCGGCGACCCGCGGCGACGGCCGCACCGGCGAGGACATCACACCCAACGTCCGCACGATCGCCGAGATCCCGGACCGTCTCACCGGCGACAAGGTCCCCGACCTCGTGGAGATCCGCGGCGAGGTCTACTTCCCGATGGAGAAGTTCGAGGAGCTCAACGCCCGCCTGGTCGAGGCCGGCGACAAGCCCTTCGCCAACCCGCGCAACGCGGCGGCCGGTTCACTGCGCCAGAAGGACCCGCGCGTCACCGCCACCCGCCCCCTCCACATGGTCGTCCACGGCATCGGCGTCCTGGAGGGCTTCACCGGCATGACCCGCCTCTCCCAGGGCTACGACCTCCTCAAGTCCTGGGGCCTGCCCACCGCCAAGCACAACAAGGTGGTCGAAGGACTCGACGGCGTACGGGAGTTCATCGCCTACTTCGGCGAGAACCGCCACTCCGTGGAGCACGAGATCGACGGGGTCGTCGTCAAGCTCGACGAGATCCCCCTCCAGGGCCGTCTCGGCTCCACCTCCAGGGCGCCGCGCTGGGCGATCGCGTACAAGTACGCGCCCGAGGAGGTCAACACCAAGCTCATCAACATCCGCGTGGGCGTGGGCCGTACGGGCCGGATCACGCCGTACGCCCAAGTGGAGCCGGTGACGGTGGCCGGCTCGGAGGTCGAGTTCGCCACCCTGCACAACCAGGACGTCGTCAAGGCGAAGGGCGTCCTCATCGGCGACACCGTGGTGCTGCGCAAGGCCGGTGACGTCATCCCGGAGATCCTCGGCCCCGTCGTGGACCTGCGGGACGGCAGCGAGCGCGAGTTCGTGATGCCGGCCGAGTGCCCCGAGTGCGGCACCGCGCTGCGGCCCATGAAGGAGGGCGACGTCGACCTGCGCTGCCCCAACGCCCGTACCTGCCCCGCCCAGCTGCGCGAGCGCCTGTTCTACCTCGCGGGCCGCAAGTCGCTGGACATCGAGCACTTCGGGTATGTCGCGGCCACGGCCCTGACCAAGCCGCTGGAGCCCTCGGACCCGCCGCTGACCGACGAGGGCGACCTGTTCGACCTCACGATCGAGCAACTGCTGCCCATCAAGGCGTACGTCCTCGACCAGGACAGCGGTCTGCCCAAGCGGGACCCGAAGACCGGCGAGGAGAAGATCGCCACCGTCTTCGCCAACCAGCAGGGCGAGCCCAAGAAGAACGCCGTCGCCATGCTGGAGAACATCGCCGCCGCCAAGGAGCGCCCGCTCGCCCGCGTCCTGACCGGTCTGTCGATCCGCCATGTCGGCCCGGTCGCCGCCGAGGCGCTGGCGCGCAACTTCCGCTCGATCGACCGCATCGAGCAGGCGAGCGAGGAGGAGCTGGCGAACACCGACGGCGTCGGCTCGATCATCGCGAAGTCCCTCAAGGAGTGGTTCGCGGAGGACTGGCACCAGGAGATCCTGCGCAAGTGGAAGGCCGCGGGCGTGCGGATGGAGGAGGAGGGGTCGGGGGAGGACGAGGGTCCGCGTCCCCTCGAAGGGCTCATCGTCGTGGTCACCGGCACCCTGGAGCGCTTCACCCGTGACGGGGCCAAGGAGGCGCTGCAATCCAGAGGGGCGAAAGTGACCGGTTCGGTTTCGAAGAAGACGTCTTTCGTCGTCGTAGGTGACAATCCGGGGTCCAAGTACGACAAGGCGATGCAACTCAAGGTGCCTGTTCTGAACGAGGACGGCTTCGACGTCCTGCTGGAACAGGGCCCCGAAGCGGCCGCCGATGTGGCGCTTCCCACGGAGGAGTAACGAGAAGCGGCGGTTGAAGGCCACCCGATCGGCGCATACCAGAGGCATACGGGTGGCCGGGGCGCATTCGGGCAACCGTCGACGACCGCTGCCCGTGGAAGCCTTCTGCGGCCTACTGTTGAGATGTGCGCCTGCCGTGCCCAGCTGCGGTCGGGGCATTCCCTTGCTCCTGATGAGCAAGGGGAAGGGTTTTCCAACGCGGCGCCGTCGAGGGTTTTGTCGGGCGAACGAGTCGCGTGGCGTGGGCACCGCCGGCTGTGAGAGGGACGGGAATGGAACCGACCGAGAGCGCCGCCCCGGACTCACGGCTGCGCCGGCTCACCGGCACGTGGCGGGCGAGCCGGTGGGCCGGGCGGACTTCGGAGCACCCGGGCGCGGAGACCCGCGCCGCCGGACCCTACTCCCCGGTCGGCGGCCCCCGGGCCGCGCAGCTCACCGCCGAACGCACCCCCGGTATGCCGGACTCCGAGTCCGACCGGCAGTTGCCGTGGCCCGCGCTGCCCACGGCGATCGTCTCGGCCGCCGGATTCGTGCTGGGCGCGGGCTTCTACCGGGCCTTCACCGGGGGCCACGCCCTCTTCCCGTCCGGCACCGTCGGCTGGTCGCTGGCCGTGCTGACCGGAGTCGTCGTCGGCCATCTGGTCGCCCTCGGCCGGGCCCGCTGGTGGGGCGGCACCGGCTCCGGCGCCGCCCTGACCCTCGCCGTCCTCCTGCTGTACGGCTGGGTGGCCGCCGGCCTGGTCAGCCTCACCGTGGTGCTGCTGGTCGGCATAGCCAGGCGCCACCGCTGGCGGCAGGGCATCCTGCACGGCGCGGTGGACCTCCTCGGCATAGCCGCCGGCGCCCTGGTCCTCGCCGCGTTCGGCCAGTCGCCCTCCGTCGAGACCCCCTGGAACCCCGACACCTGGTCCTTCTACACCGGCCCCGAGGTGGTCCTGGTCGCCGTGGCCTACCTCGCGGTCACCCGGACCCTGAGCTGGTATCTGCACTCCTCCCGGCACGCCGGTCTGCCCACCGTGGCCCGCACCGCCCTGGTCAGACAGGGCCTGGTCGCGGTCGCCCTGCTCGGCATCGCCCCGCTGGTCTGCGTGGTCGCCGCCGCCAAGCCCGTACTGCTCCCGCTGTTCGCGATCCCCCTCATCGCCCTCGACTCCACCCTGTGGATGGCCCGGGCCCGCGCCGAGGAGCAGTTGCGCGACCCGCTGACCGGACTGCCCAACCGGCAGTGGCTCCTGGAGCGCATCTGGACCGCCCTGGACGACGCCGAGCGCATCGGCGCCCGGTCCGCGCTGATGCTCATCGACCTCGACCGCTTCCGCTCGGTCAACGACACCCTGGGCCACCTCGCCGGTGACCGGCTGCTCCTCCAGATCGCCGACCGGCTGCGGATCGCGCTGCCGCGCGGGGCGGAGGCGGCGCGGCTCGGCGGCGACGAGTTCGCCGTCTTACTGCCGGTCGCCGACTCCACGACCTCCGCGACCCGGGTCGCCCGCAACCTGGTCGCGGCCCTCAGCTCCCCGCTCGACCTCGACGGGCTCACCCTCGTCCTGGAGGCCAGCGCCGGGGTCGCCGTCTTCCCCGACCACGCCCTGGACGCCGAGGGGCTGCTGCGGCGGGCGGACGTGGCGATGTACCAGGCCAAGCGGGACCGTACGGGCGTAGAGGTCTACGAGTCCAAGCGGGACTCCAACACCCCCGACCGGCTCGGGCTGCTCGGCGATCTGCGCCGGGCCCTGGACGCGCACGACGTACAGCTGCACTACCAGCCCAAGGTCCGCTTCGACGGGCAGGTCGCCGGTCTTGAGGCCCTGGTGCGCTGGGTGCACCCGGAACGCGGGAAGGTGCCGCCGGACGAGTTCATCGCGATCGCCGAGTCGTCCGGGCTGATGCCCTACCTCACCGAGTACGTGCTGGACACGGCCCTCGCCCAGGTCGCCGAGTGGCGGGCGCAGGGCCTCTACGTCCCGGTGGCGGTCAACGTCTCCCCGCGTGACGTCCACACCCCGGGCTTCGCCGGCTCGGTCGCCGCGCGCCTCGCCCGGCACGGTGTCCCGGCGGGAGCGCTCCAACTGGAGATCACCGAGCACGTCCTGCTGGAGGACCCCTCGCGGGCCGCGGACACCCTCGCCGCCCTGACCGGGCACGGCGTGAAGATGTCCCTGGACGACTTCGGCACCGGCTACTCCTCCCTGGTCCATCTACGCCGCCTGCCCGTCAGCGAACTGAAGATCGACCGCTCGTTCGTGGCCAAGCTGGCCGTCGACACCGAGGACGCGGAGATCGTCCGCTGCACGGTGGACCTCGCCCACTCCCTGGGCCTCCTGGTCGTGGCGGAGGGCGTCGAGGACGACGAGACCTGGGAGCGGCTGCGCGACATGGGCTGCGACGCCGTACAGGGCTGGCTGGTGGCGGCGGCGATGCCGCCCGAGGAGACGACGGCGTGGCTGCTGGCACGGGGATCGAGGGGCTGGCAGCGGCCCAGGGCGGCGCTGCCGGCGGCGGAGTGACCCGTCCCGGCATCCTTTGGCGCGGTACGGGTGTGCCCATTTACATCGGCCACGGGAAACCGTTTAACGGCCATCCGGCCGTGACCCATAGGATTGGGGCTAGCCGTCACATTCCCGTCTGTCGCGCGACGCCTGGCACGCACGCTCGCCGCGTTGCCGAACCGGCCACGTGGCTCCGCCACGAAGCCGCTCCGGCGCCTTGCGATCGCACGCACCAGACGCCGCGTGACCCGCCCTTCGGACGGACGACGGGAATGTGACGGCCAGCCCCGCCCCAAACCACACGCACTCACCCCAGAGGATCGCTGCATGCCTGGCATCACGCGCGAGGAGGTCGCCCACCTCGCACGGCTGGCGCGTCTGGAGCTGAAGCCCGAAGAGCTAGAGCACTTCGCGGGACAGCTGGACGACATCATCGGCGCGGTCGCACGCGTCAGTGAGGTCGCCGACCAAGACGTACCGCCGACCTCGCACCCGCTCCCGCTGACGAACGTCATGCGCGCGGACGAGGTCCGTCCGTCGCTCACCCCCGAGCAGGCGCTCTCCGGCGCCCCGGCCCAGGAGCAGCAGCGTTTCAAGGTGCCGCAGATCCTGGGGGAGGACTAACCGCCATGACGGACAACGTCACCATCATCAAGCTCACCGCCGCCGAGACCGCCGAGAAGATCGCTTCCGGTGAGCTCACGGCCGTGCAGGTCACCGAGGCCCACCTGGCCCGGATCGAGGCCGTCGACGAGAAGGTGCACGCCTTCCTGCACGTCGACCGCGAGGGCGCCCTCGCGCAGGCCCGCGCCGTCGACGACAAGCGGGCGCGGGGCGAGAAGCTCGGCCCGCTGGCCGGCGTCCCGCTCGCGCTGAAGGACATCTTCACCACCGAGGGCATCCCGACGACCGTCGGTTCGAAGATGCTCGAGGGCTGGATCCCGCCGTACGACGCGACCGTCACCCAGCGGCTGAAGGCCGCCGACGTCGTCATCCTCGGCAAGACCAACATGGACGAGTTCGCCATGGGGTCCTCCACCGAGAACAGCGCCTACGGCCCCACCGGCAACCCCTGGGACCTCACCCGGATCCCCGGCGGCTCCGGCGGCGGCTCCTCCGCCGCGCTGGCCGCGCACATGGCGCCCCTCGCCATCGGCACCGACACCGGCGGCTCCATCCGCCAGCCGGCCGCCGTCACCGGCACGGTCGGCGTGAAGCCGACGTACGGCGCGGTCTCCCGCTACGGCATGGTCGCCTTCTCCTCCTCCCTCGACCAGGGCGGCCCCTGCGCCCGTACGGTCCTGGACGCGGCCCTGCTGCACGAGGTCATCGCCGGGCACGACCCGCTCGACTCCACCTCCATCGACGCGCCCGTTCCGCCGGTCGTCGAGGCCGCCCGAAGCGGCAGCGTCGCCGGCCTGCGCGTCGGTGTCGTCAAGCAGTTCCGCGGCGAGGGCTACCAGGCCGGTGTCATCCAGCGCTTCGACGAGTCCGTGGCTCTGCTCAAGGAGCTGGGCGCCGAGATCGTCGAACTGGACTGTCCGTCCTTCGACCTGGCCCTGTCGGCGTACTACCTGATCGCGCCCTCGGAGTGCTCGTCCAACCTCGCCCGCTTCGACGGCCTGCGCTACGGCCTGCGGACCGGCGACGACGGCACCCACTCGGCGGAGGAGGTCACCTCCCTCACCCGTGAGGCGGGCTTCGGCCCCGAGGTCAAGCGCCGGATCATGCTCGGCACGTACGCCCTGTCGAGCGGGTACTACGACGCCTACTACGGCTCCGCGCAGAAGGTCCGCACGCTCATCACGCGCGACTTCGAGAAGGCCTTCGAGCAGGTCGACGTGATCGTCTCCCCGACGACCCCGACCACCGCCTTCCCGATCGGCGAGCGCGCCGACGACCCGATGGCGATGTACCTGGCCGACCTGTGCACCATCCCCACCAACCTCGCGGGCAACGCGGCCATGTCGCTGCCGTGCGGTCTGGCGCCCGAGGACAACCTGCCCGTCGGCCTCCAGATCATCGCCCCCGCCCTGAAGGACGACCGCCTTTACAAGGTCGGCGCCGCCGTCGAGGCCGCCTTCGTGGAAAGGTGGGGGCACCCGCTCCTGGAGGAGGCACCGTCGCTGTGAGCAAGCTGACCAAGGCGAAGGACTTCAAGAAGTCCAAGTCCGGCACGTACCTGTCCATCGCCGGGACCGCGTTCGGCGCGATCGGCGTCGCCAAGCGGCTCAAGAAGGCCCGCGCCGAGAAGGACACGCTCGTCCTGATCGACGCCACCGTGTCCGCCGTCGCGATCGTCACCGGTCTCGCGATCCTGTACCGCGAGCTGAAGCGGCTGGGCGACGACGACGTCCTGCTGGGCTGAGAGGGAAGTTTCACCGTGACCACCACGACCGACCTGGTGTCGTACGAGGACGCTCTCGCGTCGTACGACCCCGTCATGGGCCTCGAGGTCCATGTCGAACTCGGCACCAAGACGAAGATGTTCTGCGGCTGTTCGACCGAGCTCGGTCAGGACGCCAACACGCAGACCTGCCCCACCTGCCTCGGCCTGCCCGGCGCGCTCCCGGTCGTCAACGCGATCGGCATCGAGTCGGCGATCAAGATCGGTCTCGCGCTGAACTGCGAGATCGCCGAGTGGTGCCGCTTCGCCCGGAAGAACTACTTCTATCCGGACATGCCGAAGAACTTCCAGACCTCCCAGTACGACGAGCCGATCGCCTTCAACGGCTACCTCGACGTCCAGCTGGAGGACGGCGAGACCTTCCGTGTGGAGATCGAGCGCGCCCACATGGAGGAGGACACCGGCAAGTCGACCCACGTGGGCGGCGCGACGGGCCGTATCCACGGCGCCTCGCACTCGCTCCTCGACTACAACCGCGCCGGCATCCCGCTCATCGAGATCGTCACCAAGCCGATCGAGGGTGCGGGTGAGCGCGCTCCCGAGGTGGCGAAGGCGTACGTCCGTGAGCTGCGCGAGGTCATCAAGGCGCTCGGCGTGTCGGAAGCCCGCATGGAGATGGGGCAGATGCGCTGCGACGTGAACCTGTCGCTGCGCCCGAACGGCACCGAGAAGTTCGGCACGCGTTCCGAGACGAAGAACGTCAACTCGCTGCGGTCCGTGGAGCGCGCGGCCCGTTTCGAGATCCAGCGGCACGCGGCCGTCCTGAGCAGTGGCGGGACGATCATCCAGGAGACCCGGCACTTCCACGAGGACACCGGGTCGACGACCTCGGGCCGCGTGAAGGAGGAGGCCGAGGACTACCGGTACTTCCCCGAGCCGGACCTCGTTCCGGTGGCCCCCTCGCGCGAGTGGGTCGAGGAGATCCGGGCCGCTCTGCCCGAGCTGCCGCTGGTGCGCCGCAACCGCCTCGTCGCGGAGTGGGGCATCACGGCCCTCGACATGCAGGCGATCCTCAACGCCGGTGCCCTGGACCTGATCGTCGCCACGATCGACGCCGGTGCCGACGCGGCCTCCGCCCGCAAGTGGTGGATGGGCGAACTCGCCCGCAGCGCCAACGAGTCCGGCACGGCGCTGGACGAGCTGGCCATCACGCCGGAGCAGGTCGCCCGGGTCACCGAGCTGGTCGCCAAGGGTGACCTGAACGACAAGCTGGCCCGCCAGGTCATCGAAGGCGTCCTCGCCGGCGAAGGCACCCCGGACGAGGTCGTCGACAAGCGCGGTCTGAAGGTCGTCTCCGACGAGGGCGCCCTGGGTGCCGCCGTCGACGAGGCCATCGCCGGCAACCCGGGCATCGCCGACAAGATCCGCTCAGGCAAGGTCGCCGCGGCCGGCGCCCTGGTCGGCGCGGTCATGAAGGCGACCCGTGGTCAGGCCGACGCGGCCCGCGTCAAGGAACTGATCCTGGAGAAGCTGGGCGTCGGCGAGGGCTGAGCCGATCCACGCCACGGCCCCGGAGGGATGCCCTCCGGGGCCGTAGCGCTACCTACTTACGGCGTCCTACGAGCCGTACGAAGCCCAACGTCCGCCCCTGGTCGGCCCGTACCATCTCGCCGACCTCACGGGCCATCGTGCGATGGAACTCCTCCGGGCTCTCCTCGGCGATCACGTCGCACCACAGCAGCCAGTCCTTCCAGCCGTCGGGCTGCCAATCGGCGGTCTCGACCTCGACGGCCCCGCCGCGGGTCCAGTGCCGCCGCCACCAGTCGGCGCAGTGGAACGCCCAGAAACCGGGGTCCCAGAACGGCTTGAGGTGCTCCGGGGGCTCGTCGCCCTCGATCTCCTCCCGCACCGCGGGCACGACGATCCCGATCCGCCCGCCCGGCTTCAACAGCCGGGTCAGCGTGGGCAGATAGAGGTCGGCGGTGCCGAAGTACTGGTACGCGTCGATGCTCACGATCGCATCGAAGCTGCCCTCGGCGAACGGCAGGTCGTGCGCCTCGGCGTGCACGGGCAGCACCCGGTCGGCGAAACCGGCCTCGGCGATGCGCCGCGCGTTCTCGTCCGGCTTGACCCACAGGTCGGCGGCGGTGACCTGGACGTCGTACTCCCTGGCCAGGAAGACCGAGGTCATCGCCCGGCCGCAGCCCAGGTCGAGCACGCGGGCGCAGGGGCGCAGGGTGTCCAGGCCCAGGGCCGGCGCGAGCCACTCCAGCAGCCACAGCGCGTTCGGGCCCATCTGGTTCTCGATGACCCAGCGGACGTCGTAGCTGTTGCTGCGGGGGTAGCGGGCCTGGGTCAGCCGCCGGGTGAGGTCCTCACTCGAGGGCCCCGTCAGGGACGGGGTGATGTCGTCTGGCATCGGTGAACGGGCTCCTTGAGTCCTGAGAGACGGAAAGGGATACGGCGGAGCTCGGCCGGACGCTCAAACAACGCACCTGCTTCGGTCGGGGGCCGGGAGGCCCGGGTTTCTCAGCGGAACACGCTACGCTCGCCCGCCATGAACGGTCCTGCGAATTCCGAGCCATCCGACATACAGGAGGAGTACGACGGCCAGGTGCTGGACGCCCGGCGGGCCCGCTGGACGGCCCTCGGCACCGGCGCCCTGCTGGCCCTCGCCGGTCTGGCCGCGGCGGCGCTCCGCGCGGCCGGCTCCGCCCCCACGCTCGTACCGGCCGCCTACGCCTTCGGCGCCGCGGTGTGCGCGTTCGCGGCGGTCCTGGGCTCCCGGGGGCGCACGCGACGAGCGCTGTGGCTGCTGATCGCCGGCGTGATGGTGATGGCGTTGGGCGACCAGTTCGACTGACGTGACAGAGTGGCCGTTACTGTCCTGTGATCTGCCTCCCACTCCTGTGAATAACCGCACGATGGACATGAACGATCACTTTTGCCTGCAAGAGTGGTCCACACATTGCTCATGCGTTCTTTGCGGGCCGTTCACCTCATGAAGTGTCATGAACGACTGTTCCCGGTCAAAGATCCATAATTCGCCATCCTGGGAGCACGTTCGTGGCAGCCCTCGCACGCTGGTGTGTCCGACGACGTCTGGTCGTCGTTCTCCTGTGGCTCCTCGCCCTCGGCGGGGTGAGCGCGGGCGCCGCCGTCGCCGGATCCGCCTACTCGAACGACTACGAGGTCCCCGGCACCGAGTCGGGCCGCGCCACCCAGCTGCTCCAGGACGGCTTCCCGGACCTCGGAGGGGACAGCGACACCGTCGTCTGGCACGTCACCTCGGGCTCGGTCCGGGACGCCGACGTCGAGCAGACGATGACCGCCACCCTGGACAAGATCGCTGACCTGCCCGGGGTGGCCGCCGTCGTCAGCCCGTACGACGACGCGGGCACCGGCCGGGTCAGCGCCGACGGGCACACCGCCTACGCCACCGTCACCTTCGCCGACTCGGCCGAGGACATCGACGCCTCCGAGGCGAGGGCCGTCGTGAACACCGCCAAGGACGCCGAGGCCGACGGGCTCCAGGTGGAACTGGGCGGCAGCGCCGTCGCCCTCACCGAGTCCTCGGGCGGGCATGTCGCCGAGATCGTCGGCGTACTCGTCGCCGCCCTCGTGCTGTTCCTCGCCTTCGGCTCGCTCGCCGCTTCGCTGCTGCCCATCGCCACGGCCCTGGTCGGCGTGGGCACCGCCTACGCGGGCATCGTGCTGCTCGGGCACACCATGACCGTCGCCGACTTCGCGCCCATGCTCGGCATGCTGATCGGGCTCGGCGTCGGCATCGACTACGCGCTCTTCATCGTCACCAGACACCGGCGCGGCCTGAAACGCGGGCTCAGTGTCACCGAGTCCGTCGAGAACGCCGTCACCACCACCGGGCGCGCGGTCGTCTTCGCGGGTGCCACCGTGTGCATCGCCCTGCTGGGGATGCTGATCCTGCGGCTCGGCTTCCTCAACGGCGTCGCGATCGCCGCCTCGCTCACCGTGGTCCTCACGGTCGCCGCGTCCGTGACCCTGCTGCCCGCCCTGCTCTCCCTCATCGGCATGCGCGCCCTGAGCCGGCGCGAGCGGCGCCGCCTCGCCGAGCACGGGCCCGAACCGGAACTGCCGACCGGGTTCGCCCACCGCTGGTCCGCGTTCGTCGAACGGCACCCCAAGCTGCTCGGCGCGATCGCCCTGGTGGTCATCACCGTCCTCGCCCTGCCCACGCTGGGCCTGCGGCTCGGCACCTCCGACCAGGGCAACGACCCACGGTCCGCGACCACCCGGCAGGCCTACGACCTCCTCGCGGACAGCTTCGGGCCCGGCGTCAACGGCCCGCTGACGCTGGTGACCCCGGTCGAGAGCGCCGAGGACAAACTCCTCCTCGACAACCTCGACGCCACGATCCGCACCACCGAGGGCATCGCCTCCACCACGCCGGTGACCTACGACTCCGGCGGCGACCTCGCCTACTTCACGATCGTCCCCGAGTCCGCCCCGCAGTCCCGGCAGACCAGCGAGCTCGTGGACCGGCTGCGCACCGAGGTGCTGCCGCGCGCCGAGACCGGCACCTCCCTCGACCTCCACGTCGGCGGGATGACCGCCTCGTACGACGACTTCGCGGACGTCATCGTCGGCAAACTGCCCCTGTTCATCGGCGTCGTCATCGGCCTGGGCTGTCTGCTGCTCCTGCTCGCCTTCCGCTCCGTCGGCATACCACTGAAGGCCGCCGCGATGAACGTCGCCGCCGTCGCCGCCGCCTTCGGAGTGGTCGTGGCGATCTTCCAGTGGGGCTGGGGGAGCGAGCTGCTGGGGCTGGGCCGCGCCGGGCCCATCGAACCCTTCCTGCCCGTGATCATGGTCTCGGTCCTCTTCGGGCTCTCCATGGACTACCAGGTCTTCCTGGTCAGCCGGATGTACGAGGAGTGGCTGGAGACCGGCGACAACCGGCGGGCCGTCCGGGTCGGCCTCGCCGAGACCAGCCGGGTGATCAACTCCGCCGCGGTCATCATGATCTCCGTCTTCCTCGCCTTCGTCCTCAGCGGCGACCGCGTGATCGCCATGTTCGGCATCGCGCTCGCCGCGGCGGTGGCCCTCGACGCGTTCGTCCTGCGCACCTTGCTGGTGCCGGCCCTCATGCACCTGCTCGGCGGCGCCAACTGGTGGCTGCCCGGCTGGCTGGACCGCCGGATGCCCCGCATCAGCATCGAGCCGCCCGAGTGCCGTGCCGCGCATGAAAGGCTGGACGAGGTCGTGGAGGAGCTGGAGAAGGAGCGGGACGGGGATGTACGCGATATCGCTGGGTGACGACGGGGCGGAACTGCGACCCCTGGAGCCGTGGCACGCGGAGGAGTTCCTCGCCCACCTGGAGCGGGGCCGCGAGTTCATCGGACAGTTCATCCCCTTCGGCTCCCAGGCCGTCGACGTGGCCTCCGCGCGCGAGACGCTCGAGCGCTACGCCCGGATGCGCGCCGACGACACCGGCGGCTACCATGGCATCTGGCTGGACGGAAAGCTCGTCGGCGGAGTGCTCACCCTGAACTTCGACGCCGCGCAGGGCAACTGCGAGGTCGGCTGCTGGCTGGAGCCCGCCGCGACCGGCCGCGGGCTGATCACCCGGGCCATGAGAGTGCTGATCGACTGGGTGGTCGAAGCACGCGGAATCCACCGGATCGAATGGGTCGCCGCCTCCGGGAACACGGCCAGCATCAACGTCGCCCGGCGCCTGGGAATGACCCGCGACGGAGTCCGCCGCGAGGCCCACCCCTATCGTGGCGTACGGCACGACCTCGAGGTGTGGTCGATTCTCGCCCCCGAGTGGCGTGAGGCACGCGCGCGTGCAGGCCGGAACGATCATTAAGAACCCTCTCAGACAGGATCCGTACCGTGCCCGACATGGGAACGAAGACAGCTGACGAAACCGGCGCCGAGACGGGCGCCGAGGCCACGACCGACGAGCAGAAGGTGAGCGTCGCCAGGACCGAGGCGGTGACGGAGGCCGCGCCCGAGTCCCAGGACTCGGCCGAGGACACCGCCGCCGACAAGAACGCCGTCGACGACATCGACGACGAGGACGACCTGTCCGAGGTTGCCCGGGAGGAGGGCCCCACCGGCGTCGGCCAGGGCGCGGGCGCCGTCGTCTCCGCCGCGCTCGCCTTCGTCTCGCTCACCGGCAGCTGGATCGGCACCCTCGCCGCGCAGAAGGAAAGCCTTCTGAGCCAGATGAAGAACTCCCAGACTTCGAGTGTCTCCACGCTGCTGAAGGAGGGCTACGGCGACGTCTGGAACGTCCAGGCACTGTACGACGGGATCTTCGCCCTGGTCGCCCTGATCATCGGCGTCGTCGTCCTGGTCCGGCCTGCTTTCGGGGCGCCCGGCAAGCCGCAGGCCGCCTGGATCAAGTCGGTCTCCTGGGCAGGCGTCACGCTCGCTGTCATCGGACTGCTGATCGCCGTACTCAAGTACACCGACGTGCTGGTCAGCCTGCCCTCCGCGAGCTGAACAACCGCAGGTCGCGAGGGGTCTCAGGACATCCGTAGGTACCTTACGGAGCGCCTGAGGCCCCTCGCGCGCGTCTAAGGCCCCCGCGGCCCCGGAAGATGCGGAACTCTCCCGATGTGGCGGACCCCCCTCGGAGACGAAGGTAGAGGCATCGCAGAAAGCGAAGCCCGAAACCGACTCCGACAAGGACGACGCCATGTATCCCGAGTACGAGATCTCCCAGTACCGCTCCGCCGAACTCCTCCGCCAGGCCGAGCACGAGCGGCTCGTCCGCGAGACCCTGCGCGGCCGCCGCGCCGCCCGCCGCGAAGCCGCCGAACGCACCGCAGAGAGCAATTCGCATACCGGCCGCCCCCGGCGGCACCGGTTCCTGCGCACGGCGTGAGAGCCGGGGGGAGGGAGGACGGCCGTACGGCTCTGCCCGTCCCCACGGCCACCGCCGCGGCCGTCCTCCCTGCAACCAAAGGCAGTTGGACAACCGGGCCCGCCCCGAAAACCGGTGCCGTCCTGTCGGACCCGCGTGCGATGCTCGGGCCTGTGGAGACCAGGTCCGTCAGTCCCGTGTTCGTCGGCCGCACCGAAGAGCTGAACAGCCTGAACGAAGCGCTCGCCCGCGCCGCCGCGGGCGAGCCGCAGGCGTTGCTGCTCGGCGGCGAGGCCGGCGTCGGCAAGACCCGGCTCGTCGAGGAGTTCGCCACCGCCGCCTGCCGGCAGGGCGCGGTCGTCGCCCTCGGCGGCTGTGTGGAGATCGGCGCCGACGGACTGCCCTTCGCACCCTTCTCCACCGCCCTGCGCGCCCTGCGCCGCGCCCTGCCCGACGAACTGGCCGCCGCGGCCGCGGGCCAGGAGGAGGAACTGGCCAGGCTGCTCCCCGAGATCGGCGAGGCACACCCCGCCCGGGGCACCGGCCGGCACGACGAGGAGAGCCTCGCCCGCCTCTTCGAACTCACCGCCCGCCTCCTGGAGCGCGTCGCCGCCGAACGCACCGTCGTCGTCGCCCTGGAGGACCTGCACTGGGCCGACGCCTCCACCCGCCACCTCCTGGCCTACCTCTTCCGCACCCTGCGCACCGGCCGCCTGGTCGTCCTCGCCACCTACCGCGCCGACGACATCCACCGCCGCCACCCGCTGCGCCCCCTGCTCGCCGAACTCGACCGGCTGCGCACGGTCCGCCGCATCGAACTCGGCCGCTTCAACCGGGACGAGGTCAGCCGCCAGATAGCCGGGATCCTCGCCACCGAACCGAACCCCGCCCAGGTCGACGAGATCTTCGAACGCTCCGACGGCAACGCCTTCTTCGTCGAGGAACTCGCCGTCTGCGCCACCGAGGGCTGCGGTCCCGGCCTCACCGACTCGCTCCGTGACCTGCTCCTGGTCCGCGTCGAAGGGCTGCCCGAGAGCACCCAGCGGGTCGCCCGGGTCGCCGCCGAGGGCGGATCCACCGTGGAGTACCGGCTGCTCGCCGCCGTCACCCGGCTCGCCGAGGACGACCTCATCGAGGCGCTGCGGGTCGCCGTGAACGCCAACATCCTCATCCCGGCACCCGACGGCGACGGCTACCGCTTCCGCCACTCCCTGGTCCGCGAGGCCGTCGCCGACGACCTGCTGCCCGGCGAACGCTCCCGCCTCAACCGCCGCTACGCCGAAGCCCTGGAGGCCGACCCCACGCTCGCCCCCGCCGACGAACGGGTCATGCGCCTGGCCAGCTACTGGTACCACGCCCACGACGCCGCCAAGGCGCTGCCCGCCGTCCTGGACGCCTCCGTCACCGCCCGCCGCAGGCACGCCTACTCCGAACAACTCCGGCTCCTGGAACGCGCGATGGAGCTGTGGGACACCGCCCCCGAGGACGTCAGGGCAGCCCTGCGCCCAGTCGACTACACCGAGGTCTACCCTCCCTGCGGCTGCGACCCGGCCACCGCCCCGCTGCGCTACCTCGACCTGATGGCCGAGGCCGCCGTCGCCGGCCGCCTGGGCGGCGAACGCGAACGCGCCCTGAAGATCACCAAGCGGGCGCTGCACCTGCTGGAGGACGACGGCGACCCCCTGCGCGCGGCCTGGTTCTGGGTCCAGCGCTCCCATCTCGTCCAGGGGCTGACCCGCGGCGACGGCTGGGCCGAACTGGCCACCGCCGAGGACCTGGTCCGCGGTCTTCCGCCGTCCGAGGTGCACGCCGAGGTGCTGGCCAACGTCGCCCACTGGTCCATGGTCCACATCCCGGGCCCGGACGCGATCTCGGCCGCCGAGCGTGCCGTGGAGTACGCCCGCATGGTGGGCGCCCGCGAGATCGAGATGAACGCCCGCCTCACCCACGCGGGCCTGATCGTCGAGTCCGGTGGCGTCGAGGCCGGCCTGGCCGAGATGTTCGAGATCCTGCGGCAGACCCTCGCCAACGGCAGCTCCGCCGTCGCCAGCCGTGTCTACGTCAATCTGCCGAGCGCCCTCGAAGCCATCGGCCGTTCCCGGGAAGCCGTGCCGGTCCTGGAGGAAGGGATCGGCTACGCCCAGAGGTTCGGCCTGTCCGACAAGGAGGCGTGGATCTGGGGAAACCTCGCCGAATCCCTCTACTCCCTGGGCCACTGGGACCGGGCCGCGGAAGCCGCCACCAAGGCCGAACTCGCCGGCCAGAGCGCCAAACCCCGCGGCTTCCACGCCGCCACCCGCTCCAGAGTCGCCCTCTCCCGCGGCGAGTTGTCCGAGGCCGCCCGCCAACTGTCGGCCGCCCGCGGCTACTTCGGCACTCATGACCGGGCTCCCCAACACGAGATCCCCCTCATCGGACTGGCCATCGGCGTCGCCGCCGGCGAAGGCCGCCTCCTGGACGCCCGCGCCGAACTCGAACACGTCCTGGACTCCGGCTTCCCGCCCGGAACCCAGCGCTACGCCTGGCCCCTGCTGCTCACGGCCGCCACCATGGAGGCCGACAGCCTCGGACTGCCCGTCGCCGACCAGGGCCGCACGAAGATCCTCGACCGCATCCGGGAGGCCGCCAGGCCCCTCGCCACCAACGCGCCCGTCTGGCTGGCCCACGAACGCTGGCTCCGCGCCGAACTGCTGCGTGCCGAGAGCGCCGACACCCCGGACCACTGGTGGGAAGCCCTCACCGCCATCGAGCCCCTGGACCGCCCCTACGACCTCGCCCGCGTCCGCCACCGGCTCGCCCAGGTCCTTTTGTCGGCACCCGGCGGCGCCGAGCAGCCCGAACGCGACCGGGCCACCGAACTCCTGCGCCTCGCCCACGCCGCCGCCGACCATCTCGGCGCCCGGCCCCTCGCCGACGCGGTCTCGCTCCTCGCCCAGCGCGCCCGCCTCACCCTGACCGCGGCCTCGGCGCCCGACCGGGGCGACCCGGTCCGCTCCCTCGGACTCACCGGCCGCGAACGCGACGTCCTGCGCCTGGTCGCCCTCGGCCGCACCAACCGCCAGATCGCGGAGGAGCTCTTCATCTCCCCGAAGACGGCCAGCGTCCACGTGTCCAACATCCTCGCCAAGCTCGGCGTCTCCGGACGGGGGGAAGCGGCGGCTGTGGCGCACCGGCTTGGGCTGTTCCCGGCGGAGGCTCTCCACGCGCCGATCACCGACTGAGGCGTACGGTGTAGGGACCGGCAGGGGAGGCTGCATGTTCAACATGTTCGAGGAACTGTTCGCACCCGGCCGCAAGCACACCCATGACGAACAGAAGCGGCTGGAGCTGACCCGCGAGGACGTCGGCGACGGCGACCCCGGACGCGGACCGATAGATCTCACGTCCGGGAAGGTCGTCGTCCGCCGGCCCAAGCCGGACGAGGACGAGACCTCGGACTCTGACCCGGCCTCGGACGAGCGTCCGGCTAGCTGACCTGTATCTCCAGGATCCTGTCGTCCCCCGCCTTGGGGCTGCCGCGGCCGTCGGTGTTGCTGGTGACGAGCCACAGCTTGTTCCCGCCCGCGGAGACGACTGTGCGCAGCCGGCCGTACTCACCCTTCAGGAACGCCTGCGGGTCGGCCGAGGCCGCCGTGCCCTTCAACGGGACGCGCCACAGACGCTGGCCCTTCAGACCGGCCATCCAGAGGGAGCCCTCGGCGTAGGCGACACCGCTGGGGGAGGCGTCGTCGGTGTGCCACTGGGCTATCGGGTTGTGGAACCTCTTGTCGTCGGACTTGCCTTCGGCGGTGGGCCAGCCGTAGTTGTCACCCGGCTTGATCGCGTTCAGCTCGTCCCAGGTGTCCTGGCCGAACTCTGCGGCGAACAGCCGCTGTTCGGAGTCCCATGCGAGGCCCTGCACATTGCGGTGGCCGTACGAATACACGGGGGAGTCCGGGAACGGGTTGCCCGGGGCAGGGTCGCCCTCGGGGGTCATCCGCAGGATCTTGCCGCCCAGGGACTCGCGGTCCTGGGCCAGGCCCTTGTTGCCGCTCTCACCGGTGCCCGCGTACAGCATGCCGTCCGGGCCGAACGCGATCCGGCCGCCGTTGTGGATGAAGCCCTTCGGGATGCCCTTGAAGACGGTGTCGGGGGCGCCCAGCTGCTCACCGAACGCCTTCTGCTCGTCGTAGACCATCCTGACGACGCGGTTGTCCGAGTCCGAGGTGAAGTAGGCGTAGATCATGTGGTCCGAGGCGTAGTCCGGGGACAGGGCGATGCCCAGGAGACCGCCCTCGCCGGCCGCGGAGACCCCGGAGACCTGACCCAGCTCCGTCTTCTTGCCCGACTCTCCGTCGACCCGGGTGATCGTGCCGTCGTCCCGTGAGGAGACGAGCAGGTCACCGTCCGGGAGCGGGACCAGGCCCCAGGGGGTCTTGAGACCCTGGGCGAGCGTACGCACCACCTTCACCGAGCCCTTCGCCGGCGGGGTCGCCTCCGCGGCCTGCCGCGTGGGCCCGACCCCGGAGGCCGTACCGCTCGAGGTGGCGCTGTCCCCGTCCCCCGGCGAGCCGCCGCCTCCTGAGCTGTCGGAGGAGCAGCCGGCCGTCAGCAGGAGCGTGGTCGCGGCCAGCACGGCCGTCACAGCTCGACGATGCACGATGGTGGTCCCTTCGAAGCGGCGGGTTCTCCTTGTCATACACCGCTCACCCCTCCCAGGTTCCCGATCTCCCGGACCCGATACGCGGACCCGCTCCCGTGAGGGGTGGTGGGCGTGCCGGGATGGGGTCTGCCGGTCTTCGTGACCGGCGTGCTGTCGGCAGGCTCGCTGGTCCGTGGCGCGTGTGGCCTGGCCGGGCCCGCTGCCTCCACGGGCCTGTGCAGGCGCAGAGCTCACTGGTCCGCGGCCGTGCGCAGTCGGCAGGCTTGCTGGTCCGTGGCGCGTGTGGCCTGGCCGGGCCCGCTGCCTCCACGGGCCTGTGCAGGCGCAGAGCTCACTGGTCCGCGGCCGTGCGCTGTCGGCAGGCTTGCTGGTCCGTGGCGTGTGTGGCCTGGCCGGGCCCGCTGCCTCCACGGGCCTGTGCAGGCGCAGAGCTCACTGGTCCGCGGCCGTGCGCTGTCGGCAGGCTTGCTGGTCCGCGGCGTGTGTGGCCTGGCCGGCCCCGC
>NZ_JBIWLX010000012.1:119977-182232 GCF_044766405.1 Streptomyces sp. NPDC102270
TGCCTCCACGGGCCTGTGCAGGCGCAGAGCTCACTGGTCCGCGGCCGTGCGCTGTCGGCAGGCTTGCTGGTCCGCGGCGTGTGTGGCCTGGCCGGCCCCGCTGCCTCCACGGGCCTGTGCAGGCGCAGAGCTCACTGGTCCGCGGCCGTGCGCTGTCGGCAGGCTTGCTGGTCCGCGGCGTGTGTGGCCTGGCCGGGCCCGCTGCCTCCACGGGCCTGTGCAGGCGCAGAGCTCACTGGTCCGCGGCCTTCGCACATCGGCAGCCTCGCCGATCCACGATCCATGCGCCCCCGGCAGGCCCCGCCCCGCCGACGCAGCCGCTAGTCCCACGACCCCTGTGCCGGCGGCAGTTCCCCCGCCTCCGTGAGGTCCTGCGGGGTCAGACGCAGTTCGGCCGCCGTCGCGTTCTCCGTCACCCAGCGCTCCTGCTTGGTGCCCGGTACCGGGATCACGTGGCCGCCCTGCGCCAGTACCCATGCCAGGGCCACCTGGGCAGGGGTCACCCCCTCCCCGTGCCGGGCCGCGATGCGGCGCAGGCCGACGACGATCGGCTGGTTCGCGGCCATCATCTCGGCGGTGAAGCGGGGATGCCGGGCGCGGACGTCGTCCGGTTCGAAGCCCTCGCCCGGGGTCAGAGTGCCGGTCAGGAAACCGTTGCCGAGGGGCATCGCCGCGAGGAAGCCGACGCCGCGCTCCGCGCACCACGGCACCAGCGTCTCCAGAGCCTCCGGCGACCACACCGACAGCTCCGCCTCCACCGCGCTCACCGGGAACACCTGCTGGATGCGCCGCAATTGCCGGATCGTCGCGTCGTACAGCCGGGTTCCGGAACGGCGCCCGCCCCGCGCCCCCATCGCGCACAGCCCCAACGACCGTACTTTTCCGGCCTGTACGAGCTCCGCCATCGCGCCCCAGGTCTCCTCGACCGGGACCTCGGGGTCCTCACGGTGCAGTTGGTAGAGGTCGATCACGTCGGTCTGAAGCCGGCGGAGGGACGCGTCGCAGGCTCTCTTCACATAGCCGGGGCGGCCGTTGGCCACGATGTGCTGCTCGCCCACCAGCAGACCGACCTTGGTCGACACGAACGCCTCCTCGCGCCGCTCCTTCAACACCCGCCCCAGCAACAGCTCGTTGGTGAACGGGCCGTACATGTCCGCCGTGTCCAGCAGCGTCGAGCCCAGATCGAGCGCCCGGTGCACGGCCCTGACCGACTCGTCGCCCCGCTGCCGCGACCCGTTGTAGGCCCAGCTCATCGGCATGCACCCGAGTCCGACGGCTCCCACCGCGAGCGCCGCCGCGCCGATCGTCCTGCGCTCCACCTGCTCGTGACCCTCCCTCTTCCGGCCCCCAACCTAACCTCTGGGCTCCCGGGCGCCTGACATAGCCTCCAGAGCATGAGTGCTGACGTATGGCTTCCCATCCCGCCCGACGACATCGAGGGGCTCCCCGAGGGCCTCGACTACCGCTTCTGGAACGGCGAGGAGGACTTCCCGGCGGACCCGGCCGACTGCGCGTACTACGTCGTCCCCTACATGAAGCCCCTGGACGTGGTCCTGCGGCCCCTGCCCCGGCTGAGCTCCGTCGATGTCGTACAGACGCTGTCCGCGGGCGTCGACAACGTGACTCCCGGTCTGAAGCACCTGCGTCCCGGCGTACGGCTGTGCAACGCGCGCGGTGTCCACGAGGCGAGCACCGCCGAACTCACGCTCACCCTGATCCTCGCCTCGCTGCGCGGGATCCCCGACTTCGTGCGGGCCCAGGACAAGGGGGAGTGGCAGGGCGGATTCCGGCCCGCCCTTGCCGACAAGTCCGTCCTCATCGTCGGCTACGGCTCGATCGGCTCCGCCATCGAGGACCGGCTCGTACCGTTCGAGGTCGCGCGGGTGGCGCGCGTCGCGCGCTCCGAGCGCACCACGGAGCGCGGCCCCGTGCACCCGCTCGCCGAACTGCCCGCCCTGCTCCCCGAGGCGGACGTCGTCATCCTGTCCACGCCCCTCGACGAGACCACGCGTCACCTGGCCGACGCCGATTTCCTTGCCCGTATGAAGGACGGCGCGCTCCTGGTGAACGTCGCCCGCGGCCCCGTGGTCGACACCAAGGCGCTGCTCGCCGAGTTGGAGACCGGTCGCATCACCGCCGCCCTCGATGTCACCGATCCCGAGCCGCTGCCCCAGGGACACCCCTTGTGGCAGGCGCCGGGCGTACTGGTCAGTCCCCATGTCGGAGGACCCACGTCCGCGTTCCTGCCGCGCGCCAAGCGCCTGTTGGTGGATCAGTTGAACCGTTATGTGAACCAGGAGCCGCTGCGCAACGTGATCCTTACGACGGGATCAGGCGGCGCGTGACGCGTACGGAACGCGCTGTCGGGCGCGGGCGCGCAACAGGCGCGTAATCCGCTTCCGGTACCCTCCGCAACCTTTCGGACGCGGTGCGTGCCCGCATCGCCGCTGGTCGTCACGGAGCGTAGAGGAACTATGTCCCTGAGTGACGAGACTGGTGTATCGTCCCGACAGGGGCTGCGCCGTGCATCGTTCGGCGCCGGGGATGGACATTGCAGACTGTGAGGGGGGCGACGGGCGATGCACGGCCTATGGACCAACGATCCGACGCGGCGGGGCCGCCGGCTCCGACCCTGGCACACAGCCGCGCGCGGACGCGGCCACCACGCCGGTCACGGCGGTCACCACAGCCATCACCGCAGGCACAACAGCCGCAGGAGGCATGCGCACCCGGCGCACCCGGAGCCCCGGGACCCCGGAGCGGCGCGGACCGGGAGGGCCCGGTGAGCTCGCCCCCGTCTCCCACGACCACCCTCGACGGAGCGCTGCGGGCCCGGCCCGCACGGGGGGCGCTGCCCTCCCTGCCGCCGGCCTCCCGTGGCGGGTCGACCCTGGTCCATCAACTCCTTCTCGCCCTGGTGTGCGCGGCATACGCCATCGGTTCCGCGCTCGGCTGGGGTTCGCCCGAAGTGGCCCTGATCATGGGTGATTTCGGGCTGAGCGCCGCGGCGGGCACGGCAGCCGTGTCGTGCTTCGTCTACGCCCGTAACCGATGGGTCCGCTTTCGGCCCGCCTGGCTGCTCTTCGGGCTCTCCTCGACCATGGCGTCCCTCGGCAACCTGATCTGGGGGTGGTACGAGGTCGTCCTGGGCCAGGAGGTGCCCAACCCCAGCTACGCCGACCTGTTCTTCCTCTGCTTCGCGCCGCCCGCCATCGTGGGTCTGCTGGTCCTCGCCAAGCGGCCGGTGACGAAGGCGGGCTGGGTCTGCCTCGGCCTCGACGCCTGGCTGATCGGCGGCTCGCTGCTCACGCTCTCGTGGAGCCTCGCCCTCGCCCAGGCGGCGAAGTCCGAGGGGCCGAGCGTCGCGCACACCGCGCTGTCCCTGGCGTACCCGCTGCTGGACATCGCCCTCGTCAGCATGGTCCTCGCCCTGCACTTCCGGCGCTCGGCGGTCAACCGCACCGCGGTGAACACCGCGATCGGCGCGCTCGCCCTGACCGTGATGTGCGACGCCCTGTTCACGTCGCCGCTGCTGCACAACAGCTACCGCTCCGGCCAGTTGCTGGACGCCGGCTGGTTCGCCGGCTCCCTGCTCCTCGCCTACGCCCCCTGGGCCGCGCCCCGGCACCCGGACGGTGACCGGCAGCGGCCGGCCGGGCACACGCGCGTGGTGCGCGAGCACCTGCCCAGACAGCGGTTCGGGATCCAGCACCACCCGTCCGCGCAGGGACCGCAGGGACCGCAGGGCGCGCAGGGCGGTGACCACGGCCGGTATCCGGCCACCCGGCCCATCACCGGGTCGCTGGCCGCCCTCACCCCGTATCTCGCCGCCGCGGTCTGCACGCTGGGGATCCTCTACAACGTCCTCAACGGCCGCAGCGTGGACCGGGTGGTGCTGCTCACCGGCGGCACCGTCGTGCTCGCCCTCGTGATGCGCCAGGGAATCATGCTGCTCGACAACATCACCCTCACCCAGGAACTCGCGCAGAAGGAGAACCACTTCCGCTCCCTGGTGCAGGGCTCCAGCGACGTCATCATGATCGCCGCGCCCAACGGCATCCTGCGGTACGTCTCCCCGGCCGCCGCCGGTGTCTACGGACGCCCCGCCGAGGACCTCGTGGGCACGGAACTGGCCGGTCTCATCCACCCGGAGGATCTGGGCTGCGTGGTGCACGAGGTGCGACGCTTCCTCGCCGCCAACCCCCTCGAAGAACCCACCACCCGCATCGAGTGCCGTTTCCGCTCCGGCGAAGGCGGCTGGCTCAACGTCGAGTCCACCGTCAACCGTCACCACGGCGGTCTCATCTTCAACAGCAGGGACGTGACCGAAAGAGTGCGCCTGCAGGCGCAGCTCCAGCACAACGCCGAGCACGACCCGCTGACCGACCTGCCCAACCGCGCCCTGTTCACCCGGCGCGTCCAGCAGGCCCTGTCCGGCCGCCGCTCCTCCGACCGCGGCACGGCCGTCCTCTTCATCGACCTGGACGGCTTCAAGGCCGTCAACGACACGATCGGGCACCAGGCCGGGGACGAACTGCTCGTCCAGGCCGCCCGCAGACTGCAGGACGCGGTCCGCTACGGGGACACCGCCTCCCGGCTCGGCGGGGACGAGTTCGCCGCGCTGATCGTCGGGGACGGCACCCGCGACCGCACCGCCCGCGAGGCCAACATCCTGGAGCTCGCCGACCGCCTCAGGGTCACGCTCTCGCAGCCCTACCTCATCGACGGCAACGATGTCCGGGTCGCCGCCTCCATCGGTGTCGCCTTCGCCGAGCACGGCCTCGGCGCGGGCGAGCTCCTGCGCAACGCGGACCTCGCGATGTACCGCGCCAAGGCGGGCGGCAAGGGCCGGGTCGAGCTGTACGCGCCCCAGATGCAGCAGGACGTCGTACGGAAGGCGGAGCTGGCCACGCGCCTGCGTGCCGCACTGCACGACGGCGAGTTCGCCCTGCTGCACCAGCCCGTCGTCTGTCTGGGGGACGGCCGGATCACGTCGGTCTGCGCCCAGGCGCGCTGGCGCTCCTCCCAGGGAGTGCTGTTCACGCCGGCCGAGTTCCTGCGGGTGGCCGAGGACAGCGACAGGACGCAGGAGCTGAGCCGCTGGATCCTGGAGGAGGCCGTCGAAAAGGCCGCCGAGCGGGCCGCGACCGGGATCACCGTGCCCGTGGCGGTCCGGATGAGCGCCCAGCGGCTGCTGGACCGCTCGCTGCCCCTGGGGTCCGTCGAGGCGCTGCTGACCCGGCACGGGCTGCCGTCCGGCTCCCTGGTCATCGAGCTCTCCGACGCCGACCCCCGGGTCTCGCTGGACGAGCTGGAGCGCCGGCTGACCGCGATCCGGCGCGTCGGGGTCCGGATCGCGCTGGACGGCTTCGGCAGCGGCTACGCGGCGATCACCGCCCTGCGCAAACTCCCCGTCGACATACTGAAGCTCGACCGCAGCCTGGTCGAGGGCGTCGTGGAGTCCGCCAGACTGCACAAGATCACCAGCGGGCTGCTGAGGATCGCCGGAGATCTCGGCCTGCAGTCCGTGGCCGACGGCGTGGACCTCCCGGAACAGGTCGTCGCCCTGCGGGCGATGGGCTGCACCCACGGGCAGGGCATGGCCTTCTCCGGGCCGCTGGACGAGTACCGGCTGCGCAGGGCGATGGCCTCGGGCCACTATCCGGTGCCGCACGGCCCCGCGGAGCCCGCGTTCGCGGGAACCTTGGAAAGGGGCGCGGGGGTGTACACCGGAAGCATGTCTGCCGTACTCGGTGGTGGGACCACCCTGCGCTCACATAATGAGACTCCCGTCCCACCCACTTGACAGTCAGTGCGTGCCGGGGGGAGGGTCAGTCTCATGCGCACCCGAATTCTCGTACTTGGAAAGCGCGTCGGCTGACGCTGAGCCACAGACCGCTCAGCGATCCCCACCCGGCGCGCTCCCCTCGCTTGCCTTATGGCACGAGGGGTTTTTTGTTGCCCAGCCTCCCCACCTCAGCTTCACACCCTCAGCATCGAGAAGAGAATGACGATGACCGAGCAGGCCACCGGGGCCCATCCGCAGCCGCGGCCCCGATCCGGAGGACAGCAGTCCGCCCCCGAGCACGTCACGGGCGCGCAGTCCCTCATCCGCTCTCTCGAGGAGGTCGGCGCCGAGACGGTATTCGGCATTCCCGGCGGTGCCATCCTTCCCGCGTACGACCCGCTGATGGACTCCACCCGGGTGCGCCACGTCCTGGTCCGTCACGAGCAGGGCGCGGGCCACGCGGCCACCGGTTACGCGCAGGCCACCGGCAAGGTCGGCGTCTGCATGGCCACCTCGGGCCCCGGTGCCACCAACCTGGTCACCCCGATCGCGGACGCCCACATGGACTCGGTGCCGCTCGTGGCGATCACCGGGCAGGTGGCCTCCAAGGCGATCGGCACGGACGCCTTCCAGGAGGCGGACATCGTCGGCATCACCATGCCGATCACCAAGCACAACTTCCTCGTCACCAAGGCCGAGGACATCCCGCGGGTCATCGCGCAGGCCTTCCACATCGCCTCCACCGGCCGCCCCGGCCCGGTCCTGGTCGACATCGCCAAGGACGCGCTCCAGGCGAAGACGACGTTCTCCTGGCCGCCCGTCATGGACCTGCCCGGCTACCGCCCGGTGACCAAGCCGCACGCCAAGCAGATCCGCGAGGGCGCCAAGCTGATCACCCAGGCCAAGCGGCCCGTCCTCTACGTCGGCGGCGGTGTCATCAAGGCCGGCGCCACCGCCGAGCTGAAGGTCCTCGCAGAACTCACCGGAGCTCCCGTCACCACCACCCTGATGGGGCTCGGCGCATTCCCCGACAGCCACCCGCTGCACGTGGGAATGCCGGGCATGCACGGTGCGGTCACCGCCGTCACCGCGCTGCAGAAGGCCGACCTGATCGTCGCCCTCGGTACCCGCTTCGACGACCGCGTCACCGGCAAGCTGGACAGCTTCGCCCCGCACGCCAAGATCGTCCACGCCGACATCGACCCGGCCGAGATCGGCAAGAACCGTGCCGCCGACGTGCCGATCGTCGGGGATGCCCGCGAGGTCATCGCCGACCTGGTCCAGGCCGTCCAGAAAGAGCACAGCGAGGGCCACCAGGGCGACTACAGCGCCTGGTGGAAGGATCTGAACCGCTGGCGCGAGACCTACCCGCTCGGCTACGACCTGCCCGACGACGGCTCGCTCTCCCCGCAGCAGGTCATCGAGCGGGTCGGACAACTCGCCCCGGAGGGCACGATCTTCGCGGCGGGCGTCGGCCAGCACCAGATGTGGTCCGCGCACTTCATCCAGTACGAGAAGCCGGCCACCTGGCTGAACTCCGGCGGCGCCGGAACCATGGGCTACGCGGTCCCGGCCGCGATGGGTGCCAAGGCCGGCATGCCGGGCAACACGGTCTGGGCGATCGACGGCGACGGCTGCTTCCAGATGACCAACCAGGAACTGACCACCTGCGCCCTGAACAACATCCCGATCAAGGTCGCCATCATCAACAACGGCGCCCTCGGGATGGTCCGCCAGTGGCAGACCCTCTTCTACAACCAGCGCTACTCCAACACCGTGCTCCACAGCGGCCCGCAGGACGTCAACCCGGACGCCAAGGGCACCCGCGTGCCGGACTTCGTGAAGCTGTCCGAGGCGATGGGCTGCGTGGGTCTGCGCTGTGAGCGCCCGGAGGACCTGGACAAGGTCATCGCGGAGGCGAACTCCATCAACGACCGTCCCGTCGTCGTCGACTTCATCGTCCACGAGGACGCGATGGTGTGGCCGATGGTCGCCGCCGGCACCTCCAACGACGAGATCATGGCCGCCCGGGACGTCCGCCCCGACTTCGGCGACAACGAAGACGACTGAGCGAGAGAGACGTAAAAGATCATGTCCAAGCACACGCTCTCCGTCCTGGTGGAGAACACCCCCGGCATCCTCGCCCGGATCGCCGCCCTGTTCTCCCGCCGCGGCTTCAACATCGACTCGCTCGCGGTCGGTGTCACCGAGCACCCGGAGATCTCCCGGATCACCATCGTGGTCACCGTGGTCGAGGAACTGCCGCTGGAGCAGGTGACCAAGCAGCTCAACAAGCTCGTCAACGTGCTGAAGATCGTCGAACTGGAACCCGGCTCGGCCGTTCAGCGCGAACTCGTTCTGGTGAAGGTGCGCGCCGACAACGAGACGCGCTCCCAGATCGTCGAGATCGTCCAGCTGTTCCGCGCCAAGACCGTCGACGTCTCCCCGGAGGCCGTCACGATCGAGGCCACCGGCAGCAGCGACAAGCTGTCCGCGATGCTGAAGATGCTGGAGCCGTACGGCATCAAGGAGCTCGTCCAGTCCGGCACCATCGCCATCGGCCGCGGCGCCCGTTCGATCACGGACCGCTCGCTGCGCGCCCTCGACCGCAGCGCGTAGGGCCGGCCACGGGCGGCTTCGGCCGCCCGTATACCGAGACCCCGAATCTTCATGTCAGCCCGCCGTCATACGGTGGGACGCAACATCTGCACTCCAAGGAGAGAACCCAAAGTGGCCGAGCTGTTCTACGACGCCGACGCCGACCTGTCCATCATCCAGGGCCGCAAGGTCGCGGTCATCGGTTACGGCAGCCAGGGCCACGCCCACGCGCTGTCGCTCCGTGACTCGGGTGTCGACGTGCGTGTCGGTCTGCACGAGGGCTCCAAGTCCAAGGCCAAGGCCGAGGAGCAGGGTCTGCGCGTGGTGACGCCCTCCGAGGCCGCCGCCGAGGCCGACGTCATCATGATCCTCGTTCCGGACCCGATCCAGGCCCAGGTCTACGAGGAGTCCATCAAGGACAACCTGAACGACGGCGACGCGCTGTTCTTCGGCCACGGCCTGAACATCCGCTTCGACTTCATCAAGCCCCCGGCCGGCGTCGACGTCTGCATGGTCGCCCCCAAGGGCCCGGGCCACCTGGTGCGTCGCCAGTACGAGGAGGGCCGCGGCGTTCCGTGTATCGCGGCCGTCGAGCAGGACGCGACCGGCAACGCCTTCGCGCTCGCGCTGTCGTACGCCAAGGGCATCGGCGGCACCCGCGCCGGCGTCATCAAGACGACCTTCACCGAGGAGACCGAGACCGACCTGTTCGGTGAGCAGGCCGTTCTCTGCGGTGGTACGGCCGCGCTGGTCAAGGCCGGCTTCGAGACGCTGACCGAGGCCGGCTACCAGCCGGAGATCGCGTACTTCGAGTGCCTGCACGAGCTGAAGCTCATCGTCGACCTCATGTACGAGGGCGGCCTGGAGAAGATGCGCTGGTCGATCTCCGAGACCGCCGAGTGGGGCGACTACGTCACCGGCCCGCGGATCATCACGGACGCCACCAAGGCCGAGATGAAGAAGGTCCTCGCCGAGATCCAGGACGGCACCTTCGCCCGTGAGTGGATGGCCGAGTACCACGGCGGTCTGAAGAAGTACAACGAGTACAAGCAGCAGGACTCCGAGCACCTGCTGGAGACCACCGGCAAGCAGCTCCGCAAGCTGATGAGCTGGGTCGACGAGGAGGCGTAAGCCTCGCGTGACGGGGCCGGAGCACCGCGCTTCGGCCCCGTTGTCCCACCCGTGCCGTCACGGACGGGTGATCCTTCCGCAGAGGCGCAGGACGACCTTGGTAGCGCCACTACACTGCCGTCATACATACGCGTCAGGCCCACAGCGTCGTGCGTCTTCAACGCGGCCAGTACCCTCCACCGCCTGCGGCCGTCGGGACGGCCGTCCGCACGCAATGGACTTGTGAGGACTCACGTGAGCTCGAAACCTGTCGTACTCATCGCTGAAGAGCTGTCGCCCGCGACGGTGGACGCGCTTGGCCCGGACTTCGAGATCCGGCACTGCAACGGAGCGGACCGAGCCGAACTGCTCCCGGCCATCGCCGACGTCGACGCGATCCTGATCCGCTCCGCCACCAAGGTGGACGCCGAGGCCATCGCCGCCGCGCACAAGCTGAAGGTCGTCGCACGAGCCGGCGTCGGCCTGGACAACGTCGACGTCTCCGCCGCCACCAAGGCCGGCGTGATGGTCGTCAACGCCCCCACCTCGAACATCGTGACCGCCGCCGAACTCGCCTGCGGTCTCCTCGTCGCCACCGCCCGCCACATCCCGCAGGCCAACGCGGCGCTGAAGAACGGCGAGTGGAAGCGCAGCAAGTACACGGGTGTGGAGCTGGCCGAGAAGACCCTCGGTGTCGTGGGTCTGGGCCGGATCGGCGCGCTGGTCGCCCAGCGCATGTCCGGCTTCGGCATGAAGGTCGTCGCGTACGACCCCTACATCCAGCCCGCCCGCGCCGCCCAGATGGGCGTCAAGGTGCTGTCCCTGGACGAGCTGCTCGAGGTCTCCGACTTCATCACCGTCCACCTGCCCAAGACCCCCGAGACCGTCGGCCTCATCGGCGACGAGGCGCTGCGCAAGGTCAAGCCGAGCGTGCGCATCGTCAACGCCGCGCGCGGCGGGATCGTCGACGAGGAGGCGCTGTACTCCGCCCTCAAGGAGGGCCGGGTCGCCGGTGCCGGTCTCGACGTGTACGCGAAGGAGCCCTGCACGGACTCCCCGCTCTTCGAGTTCGACCAGGTCGTCGCCACCCCGCACCTCGGTGCCTCCACCGACGAGGCCCAGGAGAAGGCCGGTATCGCCGTCGCCCGCTCGGTGCGCCTCGCGCTCGCCGGTGAGCTGGTGCCCGACGCGGTCAACGTCCAGGGCGGGGTCATCGCCGAGGACGTCAAGCCGGGCCTCCCGCTCGCCGAGCGCCTCGGCCGCATCTTCACCGCGCTCGCCGGTGAGGTCGCGGTCCGCCTCGACGTCGAGGTGTACGGCGAGATCACCCAGCACGACGTGAAGGTGCTGGAGCTGTCCGCCCTCAAGGGTGTCTTCGAGGACGTCGTCGCCGAGACCGTGTCGTACGTCAACGCTCCGCTGTTCGCCCAGGAGCGCGGCGTCGAGGTGCGGCTGACGACCAGCTCGGAGTCGGCCGACCACCGCAATGTCGTCACCGTGCGCGGCACCCTCGGCAGTGGCGAGGAGGTGTCGGTCTCCGGCACGCTGGCCGGGCCGAAGCACCTCCAGAAGATCGTCGCGGTCGGCGAGTACGACGTCGACCTGGCCCTCGCCGACCACATGGTCGTCCTCAAGTACGAGGACCGTCCCGGTGTCGTCGGCACGGTGGGCCGGATCTTCGGTGAGGCCGGGATCAACATCGCCGGTATGCAGGTCTCGCGGGCGATCGCCGGTGGCGAGGCGCTCGCGGTCCTGACCGTGGACGACACGGTTCCGGCCGGGGTGCTGACCGAGGTCGCCGAGGAGATCGGGGCGACGTCGGCCCGTGCGGTGAACCTGGTCTGACGCTTCACCACGAACGCCGGGCGGGCCGAGGGTTTCCTCGGCCCGCCCGGCGCTTCTCTGTTACGCGGGCACCTTCTCCGGCTCCGATGCCTCCTGCGGTGTGTGCAGCTCGACCCGGCGCAGTGTCACCGCAGCCAGCACCGCCGCCCCCGCGAGCAACACTGCGCCCGCGATCGCCGCCCCCTGCATCCCGTTGGTGAACGCCTCCCGGGCCACGGTCGTCAGCCCCGGTACCCGATCGGCGACGGCCAGTGCCCCGCCCAGCGTCTCGCGGGCCACGTCGGGTGCCGAGGCCGGCATGTCGTGGCGGTAGACCGCCGTACCGATGGAGCCGAGGACCGCCATGCCCAGCGCACCGCCGAACTCCGCGCCGGTCTCCATCAGGGAGGACGCGGTACCGGCCCGCTCCACCGGGGCGGTGCCCATCGCGAGGTCCATGATCTGGGACATCACGATGACGCCGCCTACCGCGAGGACACCGCAGGAGGCCAGCACCAGCCACATCGAGTCCGTACCGGCGAAAGCCAGCAGCGCGAAGCCGGCCGCGGCGATCGCGAAGCCCGCGGTGACGACGGAGGCGCGGTTGACGCCCTTCTGGACCAGCGCGGTCGCGACCGGCGCCGCGGCCCCGATCGGCACCGACGGCAGCAGCGCCCACAGGGCCGCCTCCAGCGCGCTCTTGTCGAGCACGGACTGCAGGTACTGCGTGGTGAAGTAGGCCGACCCCATGATCCCGAACGCCGAGACGAGGTTCAGGGCGACGGACGGTGCGAAGCCGCGGCCGCGGAACAGGGTGGGGTCGATCATCGGCGAGGCCGCGGTGCGCTGGCGGTGCACGAAGAGGGCCGCGAAGAGCAGACCGACGGTGATCGAGACGACGTACCGGACGTTCCAGCCCTCGGACGGGATCTCCTTCAGGCCGTAGACGACGGGCAGTACCGCGGCCATCGACAGGGGGACGCTCAGCCAGTCGAACCGGCCGGGCGAGGAGGCCTTCGACTCGGGCAGCAGGATCGGGCCGAGGACCAGGAGCAGCACCATCGCGGGCAGGTTGACCAGGAAGACCGAGCCCCACCAGAAGTACTCGACCAGCACACCGCTCATCACCGAACCGAGCGCGATCCCGGCCGTCATCACGCCCGACCACATGCCGATCGCCTTCGCGCGCTGTCCGGGGTCGGTGAACATCGTGCGGATCAGCGCCATCGTCGACGGCATCAGGGTCGCGCCGCCGATGCCGAGGACCGCGCGGGCCGCGATGAGGGTCTCCGCGCTGTTCGCGTAGGCGGCGATCAGCGAGGCGGTGCCGAAGGCGGCGGCGCCGACCAGCAGGAGCCTGCGGCGGCCGATGCGGTCGCCCAGGGAGCCCATCGTCATCAGCAACCCGGCCAGGACGAAGGCGTAGATGTCGAAGATCCACAGCTGCTGGGTGCCGCTCGGCTCCAGGTCCGCGCTGATCGCCGGGATGGCGAAGTAGAGGACGGAGACGTCCATCGAGACCAGGAGCAGCGGAAGCATCAGGACGGCGAGGGCGGTCCATTCGCGGCGTCCGGCGCGGGCACCGGGGGAGGCGGTCGAGCTCGTCGGGTTCGTCATGCCGGAGACTGTACGGGCGTATTAAACGGTTGTCTAGAACGCTTGTGTAAATCAGCCGTCTAGGACGTCTGTATGGATCGGGATAGGCTGGCTCGCATGGGACACCGTGAGGATCTGCTCGAAGGCGCCAAGCGCTGCCTGTTGCAGAAGGGGTTCGCGCGGACGACGGCGCGCGACATCGTGAAGGAGTCGGGCACCAACCTGGCGTCCATCGGCTACCACTACGGTTCGAAGGACGCCCTGCTGGCGCAGGCGTACATCGCGCTGGTCGAGGGGCTCGGCGAGGCCTTCGACGGCGGCGGAACCGTCGGCGCCGCCACCGAGCCGGGCTCGGTCGAACGGTTCCAGGAGGTCTGGTCGAACATCATCGGCACCATGCGGGAGCCCGGTTCGCTGTGGCATCTGAGCATGGAGATCCTGGTCATGGGCGACCGGATGCCCGAGGTGCGCGACCATCTGGCGCGGGCCCAGCGGGAGGCCGGGCGCGGGATCATTCCGCTGCTCATGGGCGGTCGCGAGGAGGACGTGTCCGACGAGACGACGGACACGCTCGGCAAGCTCTACCTGACGCTGATGACCGGGCTCATCGCGCAGTGGACCTTCGATCCGAAAACGGCACCCACCGCCGAACAGCTCACCGAGGGGCTGCGCCAGCTGGTCGAGGCCGCCACCCGAGGCTGACGCCCTTACAGCCGCGCCCCCTTGAGCGCCATGTGCAGCAACAGCCGGTCCTCGCCGTCGTCCAGGTCGAGGCCGGTGAGCTGTTCGACGCGGGAGAGGCGGTAGTAGAGGGTCTGGCGGTGGATGCCCAACTCCGCGGCGGTGCGCCCCGCCTGGCCCGCGCAGTCGAGGTAGACCTCGGCGGTGCGGGCCAGTTCGCGGTGGGCGGCGGAGAGGAGCGGGCGTACGGCGGGGTCGAGGGCCGTCTCCGGGGGCAGTGCGGTCAGCAGACGGTACGGGCCGATGCGGGACCACTCCGCGACCGGGCCGAGCCGGGGTTCCGCGAGCGCGGCCCGGGCCGCGGCCGACGCCTCCTGCCAGGCGGGGGCCAGCTCGGCGAGGCCCACGCGGGCGGCGGCGATCCCGGCCGCGACCGGGGCCGCCGCCGTGTCCCGAGCCGCGCCCGGCGCGCCCTGGGCCGGCCGGTCGCCGCCGGCCCGTGCGCCGCTGCCGCCCTCCGGTCCGCCGCCCTGGTTCCCGGCCGTGCCCGTCTCGCCGTCGCCGCTCACTCCCACGCCCCGCGCCCGCTCCAGCAACCGGGCCGCCGCCGAGTTCGCCGGGGTCAGTGTGTCCGTCGCCCGAAGGCGCACCAGCACGGCCAGCGACTGGGCCGAGACGCCCCACGGCACCGTGCACGAGGCCGTCGCGTGCGGGATCGTACGGGCGGAAGGGGCGTCGTCCGGGCCGGCGGACGGCCACGGGGCGACGCACACCACGGTGTAGGGGCCGTCGCCGCGGGAGCCCAGTGCCGTGCGCAGGGCCGCCACCGCCATGTCGGACTGCCAGCCGCGCTCGGCGGTCAGTACCGCCCGCAGCTCCCGGCTCAGGTCGGCCCCGTGCTGCGCCTCGTCCGCGAGCAGCGCGCCGATCCGGGCCGTCACCCGCATCGCCGCGTCCAGCTGCCGGTCGGTCGGGCCGGGCTCGGATTCCAGGAGCCAGACGTAGCCGAGGACGACCCCGCGATGGCGTACGGGCAGACAGATCCGCCCCCGGTACACCCCCGCCTCCGGAGTGGGCGGAATCCGCACCGGGCCGCTCGCCCGCGTGATGCCGAAGCCCTCGAACCACGTCCGGACCGCGGCCGTGGAGCGCCGGGTCAGGATCGAGCGGGTGCGGACGGGATCCAGCGCCGACGGATCGAGGTCCCCCTCGCTGTCGTACGCGCCGAAGGCGATCAGCTCGAAGTCGCGGTTCTCCAGGGTCGCCGGTACGCCCAGGAGCTCCGAGATCTCGTCGACCAGCTCCTGGTAGTCACCTTTGTAGTCGCCTGCCACCCGGGCATTCTCGCGCAAAAACCCCCCGCTTCATACATCTGTCTGAGATCTGCGGCACGGATGCGTGACAGCTGTCGATGGCCCACGATCGGAGGGATCCTTAGGTTTCACGGTGGTTCTGTCTGCTGGTCTGTGGAGGTGCCCCGTGCTGGGTCCCGTGATTCTTGCCGCGTCGCGGAGCGACCGGATGCGACGCCTGATCTCGGCGGCCCCGGTGACCAAGCAGGTCGTCGACCGCTTCATCCCCGGCGAGACGGTCGACGAGATCGTGCCGATCGTCCGGGAGCTCACCTCGCAGGGCCTCCAGCTGACCATGGACGTGGTCGGCGAGGACATCACCACGCCCGAGCAGGCCGAGGCCGCCCGGGACGCCTACCTCGCGCTCGTCGACCGGCTCGGGCCGCTCGACCTGGGCACCGGGGCAGAGATGTCCGTGAAGCTGTCGATGTTCGGCCAGGCGCTGGACGGCGGCCACGAGCTCGCACTCGCCAACGTGCGGCCCGTCGTCGAGGCCGCCGCCGCCATCGGCACGACCGTCACGCTCGACGCGGAGGACCACACCACCCTCGACTCGATGTTCGCCATCCACGAGGAACTGCGGAAGGACTTCCCGCAGACCGGCTGTGTGATCCAGGCCTACCTCTTCCGCACCGAGGCCGACGCCCGCCGGCTCGCCGCGGCGGGCGCCCGGGTGCGGCTGGTGAAGGGCGCCTACAAGGAGCCCGCCGAGGTCGCCTACCAGCAGAAGCACGAGATCGACAAGGCGTACGTCCGGGTCCTGCGCGTCCTCATGGAGGGCGAGGGATACCCGATGGTCGGCTCCCACGACCCGCGCCTGATCGCCATCGCCCAGGAACTCGCCCGGCAGGCGGGCCGCAAGCCCGACGAGTACGAGTTCCAGATGCTCTACGGCATCCGCGGCGACGAACACCTGCGCCTGGCCGCCGAGGGCCACCGCATGCGCGTCTACACCGCCTACGGCACCGACTGGTACGGCTACTTCATGCGGCGGCTCGCGGAGAAGCCGGCCAATCTGCGTTTCTTCGTCCGCAGCATGATCAGCAAGGGCTGACGGATGAGGCACGCACAGAGCTCTTTCTGCCGGGGGTCCGGGGGTTGTCCCCCGGGAAGGCGCAGCATGCGGCGGCTCGCGGAGAAGCCGGCCAATCTGCGTTTCTTCGTCCGCAGCATGATCAGCAAGGGCTGAGCCCGAACACCCGCTCAAGTTCAAGGAGTTACGGATCTCATGGACGCTGTGACCCAGGTCCCCACCCCCGTCAACGAGCCGGTGCACGGCTATGCCCCCGGCTCGCCCGAGCGGGCCCGGCTGGAGGTGAAGCTCAAGGAGCTGGCCGAGAACCCGGTCGATCTGCCGATGACCATCGGCGGCGAGAAGCGGCTCGGTGGCGGCGAGCCCTTCCAGGTCGTGCAGCCGCACAACCACAAGGCCGTCCTCGGCACCCTTCGCAACGCCACCCAGCAGGACGCCCGGGACGCCATCGACGCGGCCCTCGCCGCCGCCCCCGCCTGGCGCGCGATGTCCTTCGACGACCGTGCCGCGATCATCCTGCGCGCCGCCGAACTGCTCTCCGGCCCCTGGCGCGAGACGCTGGCCGCCTCCACCATGCTCGGCCAGTCCAAGACCGCCCAGCAGGCCGAGATCGACACGCCCTGCGAACTTGTCGACTTCTGGCGCTTCAACGTCAAGTACGCCCGTGACCTGCTCGCCGAGCAGCCCCCGGCCAACGCCCCGGGCGTCTGGAACCGTCTCGACCACCGCCCCCTCGAAGGCTTCGTCTACGCGATCACGCCGTTCAACTTCACGGCGATCGCGGGCAATCTGCCGACCGCGCCCGCGCTGATGGGCAACGTCGTGGTCTGGAAGCCGTCGCCGACCCAGACGCACGCCGCCGTGCTGCTCATGCAGCTCCTCGAGGAGGCCGGTCTGCCCAAGGGCGTCATCAACCTCGTCACCGGCGACGGCATCGAGGTCTCCAAGGTCGCCCTGGAGCACCGCGACCTCGCGGGCATCCACTTCACCGGTTCGACGAAGACCTTCCAGCACCTGTGGAAGACGGTCGGCGCCAACATCGAGAAGTACCGCACGTATCCGCGTCTGGTCGGCGAGACCGGCGGCAAGGACTTCGTCGTCGCCCATCCGAGCGCCGACCGCGCGATCCTCAAGACCGCCCTGACCCGCGGTGCCTTCGAGTACCAGGGCCAGAAGTGCTCCGCGACCTCCCGGGCTTACATCCCGGCGTCGATCTGGAACAGCGGTTTCCGCGAGGAGTTCGCCGCCGAGGTCGACGGCATCGCCATGGGCGACGTCACCGACCTCTCCCACTTCATCGGCGCGGTCATCGACGAGCGTGCCTTCGCCAAGAGCAAGGCGGCGATCGACCGCGCGCAGTCGGACCCCACCTGCACGATCGTCGCGGGCGGTTCCTACGACGACTCGGTCGGCTGGTTCGTCCGCCCGACCGTCGTCGAGTGCACGGACCCGGAGAACGAGGTCTTCACCACCGAGTACTTCGGCCCCTTCCTCGCGGTGTACGTCTACGAGGACGACCAGTACGAGGAGATGCTGACCCAGATGGAGTCGGCCTCCGACTACGCGCTGACCGGCTCGGTCATCGCCGGAGACCGTGCCGCCGCCGCGTACACGATGGAGAAGCTGCGCTACGCGGCCGGCAACTTCTACATCAACGACAAGTCCACCGGCGCCGTCGTCGGCCAGCAGCCCTTCGGCGGCGGCCGCGCCTCCGGCACCAACGACAAGGCCGGCGCCCCGCAGAACCTCCAGCGCTGGACCCTGACCCGCGCCATCAAGGAGACGCTGGTCCCGCCGACCGACTACGGCTACCCGCACATGGGCTGACGGATCGTCAGCTGCCGGAGGGGGCCGGGCTGTTGCCCGGCCCCTTCGTGTGCGCACAATGCGGGCACTCGTCCCGGAACGCGGCCGACCGCTCGTCGATCAGGCCGAGCAGTACGGGGAACTCAAGAGTGTGGTCCACGTCGGCTGTCCATCACCGGGGTCTGCCCACGGCGCGAGGTTTTCCGCCGCGGTGTCAGCCGGGCACGACCCGCACCAGCGCCCCCTTCCTCCGCCCCGCATCTCCCCGCCCGTGCGCCTTCCCCGCCTCCGCGAACGGCACGACCGCCTCCGACGGCCGCGAGCAACAGCCCTCCCGGCCGCAGCGTCTTCAGCGTGGGGCCGCGCAGGAAGTCGTGCCGGTCCGCGCCGATGACGTACGCGCCCTCCGCCTTCTCGCGTCGCCCGGGACGGGCCGCGGCTGCTCTCCACTCCTCCCGGTGAAATCGCAGGTCAGCGACGGTTGATCCACTTCGCCGTCTCAGATAGTAGGAAGTCCGAGTAATTGTGGAGACAGACCGGCTGTCCTCCCTTAGCTTTGTAGGAGCCGAACGTCTCGCTCGATCAAGCGAATGGCGGTCGTGAGCCGGGCCCCGTGCAGGCAACCCCTGCGGCCCGTCGCTCCCCGCCCCTTCCGGCGTCTCGTTGTCCCCTTCCCGGAAATTCGAAGGAGTCGATTCCTCATGGCCGAGACGACCGCCCGCCGTCGAGTCCGTCACACCTCCCGTACCAGCGAGTCCGACCGCAAGAACGCCGCCGCAGCCCTGCAGCGCGCCCTCGACCGCCGTGACAACGGCGGCTCGACCGGTCACTGACCGGTCCCTCACAGCCGGGAGCCGCCCCCGTACGAGGTGCGGCGCAGGCCCGTCAGGCCCCGCGCCGCACCTCGAAACGGTCGACGCGCTCCCCGTTCTGCGCGAGCGCCGACACCGTCAGCCGCGGCCTGGCCCCGCTCTCCGCCTCCACCGAGAGCAGCGAGAACCCGCGGTAGCGCACCCGTGACCACTCCACGGTCTCCTTGTCGGGCTGCTTCGACTTCGTCCACTGGAAGGTCTCGATGGACTCGTGGTCGTGCACGCGCCCCTCGTAGCTCTCCTTCACGCCCGCGGGGAAGCCGTACAGGTCCCGGCCGCCCCCGCCGGCCGTGACGTACACGATCCCGTCCCGCGTCGGATCCGTGGCGCCGCCGACCGGCACCGCCCGGCCGACCTCGCCACCGCGGATCGCGTCCGTGCGCTCGTACACGTGGTTGTGCCCGTTGATCACCAGGTCCACCTGGTGCTTCTCGAACAGTGGCAGCCACGCGGCGCGTATCCCGCCGTCGGAGGCGTGCGCGGACGTCGAGTACGCACAGTGGTGGAAGTAGACGACCACGAAGTCGATGCCCTTCGCGGCCCGCAGCTCGCCGAGCCGCTTGTCCAGCCACGTCGTCTGCTTCCCGTCCGTGTAGCCGAAGTTGGCGGGGATCTCGTACGACACGTCGTTCGCGTCCAGCGCCACGACGCCGACGTTGCCGTAGGCGAAGGAGTACGCGCCCGGCGCCGAGCGCGGGTCGAAGCCGCTCTCCGGCAGGGACCAGCGGGCCAGCTGGCCGCCGTAGCCGTCGGGGGAGTACCAGGCCTCCATGTCGTGGTTGCCGGTGGTGACCATCCAGGGCACGCTCCGCGCGACCTCCTCGTTCTGCTTGAGGAACAGGTCCCAGAAGCCCGGGTCGTAGCCGTCCGACGTCAGCCCCTGGCCGTTGCCGTCGGCGTAGCAGATGTCACCGGCGTGCAGGTGGAAGGCGGGCTTCTGGCGCAGCAGGAGGTTGTCGTTGGCGGCCGCGGCGGTGCCGACCCCCTGGTCGCCGAAGGCGGTGAAGACGAACTTCTCCGGGCTCGCCGGGGCCGTACGGAAGGTGCTGATGGTCGAGCGGTGGCGCGCGTCCGCCGGGTCGAAGCCGTCGTGGCCGACGCCGTAGTAGTACGTCGTGCCGGGGCGCAGTCCGTCCAGGGCCGCGTGCAGGTAGTACTGGTCGAGGGCGAGGCGTACGCCGCTCTGCCCCGGGGTGTGCAGGTCGCGCAGCTCGGCCTCGATCCCACGGCCCAGGTCGTCGGGCTTCAGGCCGACGCGCACGTAAGGCCTCTTCACCGCGAGCGGGACCTGCCAGGAGATCCGCATCTGTGTCCTCGGATCGGCGCCGAAGGCGAGATGGCGGCCGAAGGGGGAGACGGCCGAGCCGTGCACCGTCGCCGTGGGGGAGGGCGTGGCGGTGGACGATCCGGCGGGCGCGCAGCCGGTCAGCAGACCGCCCGCGACCGCGCCCGCCGTCACCAGCGTGCGGCGCCGGGACAGCTTCGTGCGCAGGTACTCGTGCTGCTCGGCCATGCTCATCCGCTGTGCGAGCCGCGGCGGAATGCCGACGTCGGGAAGGTCCATGGAAGTGAATTTCCCAGCGGACCCCGACAACCGCCACACCTACGGGTGAACACGCGCCGAACGTCCGTGACGCGGTGTCCGCATCGCGGACGTGCGGTGTCATCCCATGGGACGAGGAGTAGGGTTCCCGCATGTCTCGCAGCATCAATCTCGCAGTGATTCCCGGTGACGGCATCGGCCAGGAGGTCGTGGCCGAAGGTCTGAAGGTCCTCTCCGCCGTCCTTCCGCAGGATGTGAAGCTGGAGACCAAGGACTTCGACTTCGGCGCCCGGCGCTACCACGCCACCGGTGAGACCCTCACCGACTCGGACCTCGACGCGCTGAAGAAGCACGACGCGATCCTGCTGGGCGCCATCGGCGACCCGTCGGTCCCCTCCGGCGTACTGGAGCGCGGCTTCCTCCTCAAGCTCCGCTTCGCCTTCGACCACCATGTGAACCTGCGTCCGTCGAAGCTGCTCCCCGGTGTCGACACGCCCCTCAAGGGCGAGCCGGCCATCGACTTCGTGGTCGTCCGCGAGGGCACCGAGGGCCCGTACACCGGCAACGGCGGCACCATCCGCAAGGGCACCGAGCACGAGGTCGCCACCGAGGTCTCCGTGAACACGGCCTTCGGTGTCGAGCGCGTGGTCCGCGACGCCTTCGCCCGTGCCCAGGCCCGGCCGCGCAAGAAGCTCACGCTTGTCCACAAGAACAACGTGCTGACCTTCGCCGGCCACCTGTGGACGAACACCTTCAACAAGGTGGCCGCAGAGTTCCCCGAGGTCACCACCGACTACATCCACGTCGACGCGGCCACGATCTACCTGGTCACCGACCCGGCCCGGTTCGACGTGATCGTCACCGACAACCTCTTCGGCGACATCATCACCGACCTCGCCGCAGCCGTCTCCGGCGGCATCGGCGTCGCCGCCTCCGGGAACATCAACCCGAGCGGCGAGTTCCCGTCGATGTTCGAGCCCGTCCACGGCTCGGCCCCGGACATCGCCGGCCAGGGCAAGGCCGACCCCACCGCAACGGTCCTGTCCGTCGCCCTGCTGCTGCGCCACCTCGGCTACGAGGCCGAGGCCGCCCGCATCGAGGAGGCGGTCTCCGCCGACCTCGCCGAGCGCACCGGCAAGCCCGCCCGCTCCACGTCGGAGATCGGCGACGCGCTGGCCGTACGAGTAGCCGGCTGACCGGGCGGACCACTCGAAAATCCCTTCGAAGCCGCCGGGTCACTCGCACCCGGCGGCTTTCGCATGTCCCCCGCCGGGTGTCACCATCATCCCCCGGGTCGCATTTCACGCCGTTTCTTCCCCGGCTCCCCGCTTGCGATAATCGAACGCGGAGCCGCGGAGTGAGGGAATGCTCGGACGTCCTAGCACTGGTCACTGACAGTAAAGGGGCGTGAGCGCGGCCCGTCACTACACAACCGGTGAAGGACAACCACTCATGACGACGCCCACGATCGAGCTCAAGCCCTCCGCCAGCCCGCTCTCCGCCACCGAGCGCGAGGCGATCCTGGCCAGTCCCGGGTTCGGCCGCCACTTCACCGACCACATGGTGACGATCAAGTGGACCGAGGGCCGCGGCTGGCACGACGCGCAGCTCGTCCCGTACGGCCCGATCTCCCTCGACCCCTCCACCCACGTCCTGCACTACGGCCAGGAGATCTTCGAGGGCCTCAAGGCGTACCGCCAGTCCGACGGCTCGGTCGCCGTGTTCCGTCCCGAGGCCAATGCGCGCCGCTTCCGCAACTCCGCCCGCCGGATGGCGATGGCCGAGCTGCCCGAGGAGCTGTTCATCGAGGCCCTCGACGCGCTGATCGGCCAGGACGCCGACTGGGTCCCGCCGCACGGTGGCGAGGAGTCCCTCTACCTGCGCCCGTTCATGTTCGCCACGGAGGCCGCGCTCGGCGTCCACCCGGCCAACGAGTACCTCTTCATGCTGATCGCCTCCCCGTCCGGCGCGTACTTCGCCGGTGGCGTCAAGCCGGTCACCATCTGGGTCTCCGAGGACTACGTCCGCGCGGTCCCCGGCGGCACCGGTGACGCCAAGACCGGCGGCAACTACGCGGCCTCCCTCCTCCCGCAGGCCGAGGCCGCCGCGCACGGCTGCGACCAGGTCGTCTACCTCGACGCGGTGACCCGCACCAAGGTCGAGGAGTCCGGCTCCATGAACATCGCCTTCGTCTACGGCGACCGGATCGTCACGCCCTCTCTGACCGGCTCGATCCTGGAGGGCATCACCCGGGACTCCCTCCTCCAGGTCGCCCGCGACCTCGGCTACACCGCCGAGGAGGGTGTCGTCACCCTGGACCAGTGGCGCGCCGACGCCGCGTCCGGTGCCCTCACCGAGGTCTTCGCCTGCGGCACGGCGGCGGTCGTCACGCCGATCGGGCACGTCAAGACGAAGGCGGACGCCTGGACCCACGGCGACGGCACGCCCGGCGAGGTCACCCTGAAGCTGCGCGAGGCGCTGCTCGGCATCCAGCGCGGTGTCAGGGAGGACAAGCACGGCTGGATGCACAAGCTGGGCTGAGTCCCGCAGACGCTCCACGGGCCCGTCCGGACATGTTTCCGGGCGGGCCCGTCGCATGTCGGCACACGGTTAGAACAGCACTCAATGTGACTCGACCTACTCTGGTGATTTACCTTGCACCTGCTTTAGAGTGATGCTCTAACTCGGGTCAAGGTAGGGAGGTGTCGTGTCGTGAGACTGACCCCCACGGAACGTGACCGGCTGCTGCTGTTCGGGGCCGCCGAGCTGGCCCGGGCGCGCAGGGCCCGCGGGCTGCGGTTGAACGTCCCGGAGGCGACCGCGCTCATCGCGGACACCGTGTGCGAGGCCGCCCGGGACGGAGTGCGGCTGGCCGAGGCCGTCGAGCGGGCCCGGTCGGTGCTCGGGCCCGACGACGTCCTGCCCGGGGTCGCGGACGTCGTCACCGAGGTGCACGTCGAGGCGGTCTTCGACGACGGCTCTCGGCTCGCGGTCGTCAGCGATCCGATCGGCGGGGGGCTCGGCGCGGGGGCGCCCGGCGCGCTGCTGCCGGGGCCCGAACACGCCGAACCCGGGGCGGTCGTACGGCTGACGGTCACCAACACCGCCCCCGTGCCCGTCTCTGTCACCTCCCACTTCCACTTCTTCGAGGCCAACCCGCGCCTGGACTTCCCCCGCGCGGAGGCCTACGGCATGCGGCTCGCGGTGCCCGCCGGCTCGTCGGTGCGGTTCGGCCCGGGGGAGTCGGCCGAGGTCGGCCTGGTACCGATCGGCGGGGCCCGGGTGGCGGTCGGCTTCGCCGGCCTCGTCGACGGGCCGCTGGACGCGCCGGGTGCGCGCGAGGAGGCGCTGCGCCGTGCGGCCGCCTGCGGCTACCTGGGCGTGCGCGACGAGGAGGCCGTCCGATGAGCCGTCTTGGAGGGCTCCGGGGCGGGGTCCGTCGGCTTGCGTGCCGTGGGTGTGTTGCCGTCTGTGGTTGTCCGGGTGTGTGTGATGAGGGGGCCCGTCCGATGAGTCGTCTTGGAGGGCTCCGGGGCGGGGTCCGTCGGCTTGCGTGCCGTGGGTGGGCTGCCGTCTGTGGTTGTCCGGGAGTGTGTGATGAGGGGGTCGTTCGATGAGCCGCCCCGGAGGCCACCCCGCCGAGGCTCGCCGCCTCACTCCCTACGAGTACGCCGCCACCCACGGACCCCGTGCCGGTGACCGCGTGCGCCTCGGTGACTCCGGGCTGGTGATCCGGGTCGAGGAGGACTCCCAGCGCTACGGCGACGAGTTCCTCGCCGGGTTCGGCAAGACCGCCCGTGACGGGCTGCACCTCAAGGCCGCCGCCGTGCGGGACACCTGTGACGTCGTCGTCAGCAACGTCGTCGTGATCGATGCCGTGCAGGGCATCCGGAAGGTCTCGATCGGTATCCGCGAGGGACGGATCTGCTCCATCGGACGGGCCGGAAATCCCGACACCCTGGACGGGGTCGACGTCGTCGTCGGCACCGGTACCTCCATCGTGTCCGGCGAGGGGCTCATCGCCACCGCCGGGGCCGTCGACACCCACGTCCATCTGCTGTCGCCGCGGATCATGGAGGCCTCGCTGGCCTCCGGGGTGACCACGATCATCGGGCAGGAGTTCGGGCCCGTGTGGGGCGTCGGGGTCAACTCGCCCTGGGCGCTGAGGCACGCGTTCGGAGCCTTCGACGCCTGGCCGGTCAACATCGGCTTCCTGGCCCGCGGTTCGTCCTCCACGCCGGACCCCCTGACCGAGGCGCTGGCCGAGGGAGGGGCGAGCGGCTTCAAGGTGCACGAGGACATGGGCGCCCACACCCGCGCGCTGGACACTGCTCTGCGGGTCGCCGAGGAGCATGACGTCCAAGTCGCCCTGCACAGCGACGGGTTGAACGAGTGCCTGTCCGTCGAGGACACCCTGAGGGTGCTGGAGGGGCGTACGATCCACGCCTTCCACATCGAGGGCTGCGGCGGCGGACACGTACCGAACGTGCTGAAGATGGCCGGGGTTGCGAACGTCATCGGCTCCTCCACCAACCCCACCCTGCCCTTCGGCCGGGACGCCGTCGCCGAGCACTACGGCATGATCGTCTCCGTCCACGACCTCAAGACCGACCTGCCCGGCGACGCCGCCATGGCCCGTGACCGCATCCGCGCCGGGACCATGGGCGCCGAGGACGTCCTGCACGACCTGGGCGCGATCGGCATCACCTCCTCCGACGCGCAGGGCATGGGACGGGCCGGTGAGACGGTCCGCCGTACCTTCGCGATGGCCGGGAAGATGAAGGCCGAGTTCGGTGCCCCGGACGACGGCCACGACAACGAGCGCGTCCTGCGCTACATCGCCAAGCTGACCATCAACCCGGCCATCGCACACGGCCTTTCGCACGAGGTCGGTTCCATCGAGGTCGGCAAGCTCGCCGACCTCGTGCTGTGGCGGCCGGAGTACTTCGGCGCCAAGCCGCAACTCGTCCTGAAGTCCGGCTTCCCGGCCTACGGCGTGGTCGGTGACCCGGGCGCGGCCACCGACACCTGCGAACCCCTCGTCCTGGGACCGCAGTTCGGGGCGCACGGCGCCACCCCCGCCGAGATCTCCGTCGCCTTCGTCGCCCGGGCCGCCCTCGACCAGGGCAACGACCGGCTGCCGACCCGCAGGAGAAGGGTCGCCGTCCACGGCACCCGCGGCATCGGACCGGCCGACCTGCGCCTCAACTCCCGCACCGGGGCGGTGGACGTGGACCAGCGCACCGGCCTGGTGACGCTGGACGGAGAGCCGGTCGTCTCCGCACCGGCCGACTCGGTCTCCCTCAACCGTCTGTACTTCCTCTAGGACTCGTAGGACCCCCTGATGACCTACCGCATGCCGCCCGAGTGGGCGCCGCACGAACGCACCTGGATGGCCTGGCCCGGCCCCAACCCGACCTTCACCGACGACGGGGAACTGGCCGGGGCCCGGGCCGCCTGGGCGTCCGTGGCCCGCGCGGTGCGCCGCTTCGAGCCGGTGACGATGGTGCACGGACCCGGCCACGCCGCGTCCGCGCGCGCCCTGCTCGGCCCGGACGTCGAGCTGGTGGAGCGCGAGCTCGACGACGCGTGGATGCGTGACATCGGCCCGACGTTCGTCAAGGACGAAGAGGGCCGACTGGCCGCCGTGGACTGGGTGTTCAACGGCTGGGGCGGCCAGGACTGGGCCCGCTGGGACCACGACGCGAAGATCGCCCGCCAGGTCGCCGACCTCGCCGGGGTGCCCGTGCTGAGCAGCCCGCTGGTCAACGAGGGCGGCGCGATCCACGTCGACGGCGAGGGCACCGTCCTGCTCACCGACACCGTCCAGCTCGGCGCCGGCCGCAACCCCGGCTGGACCCGCGAGCAGGTCGAGGCGGAGATCCACGCCAGGCTCGGCACCCGCAGGGCCATCTGGCTCCCGCGCGGCCTGACCGGCGACTACGGCAGGTACGGCACCCAGGGCCACGTCGACATCGTCGCCGCCTTCGCCCGCCCGGGGGTGGTCGTGGCGCACGTCCAGCCGGACCCGGCGCACCCGGACCACGAGGTGACCAAGGAGGTCGTAGGCCTGCTGAAGTCGGCGACCGACGCCCGCGGCCGCCGCCTGGAGGTCGTCGAGCTGCTCGCCCCGACCGTCCTGGAGGCGGACGGGCACTGGGTCGACTACTCGTACGTCAACCACTACCTCTGCAACGGCGGCGTCGTGCTCTGCGGCTTCGACGACCCGCGCGACGAGCTCGCCGCCGGCGTCTTCCGGCGGCTGTTCCCCGAGCGCACGGTGACACTGGTCGACGCGCGGACGATCTTCGCGGGCGGGGGCGGCATCCACTGCGTCACCCAGCAGCAGCCGCGGGCGACGGCCGGACGGTCGGGTAGAACAGACGCGTGAACGCCGCACCGCACCACATCGCCCGCGCCGCCCGCGGGCACCGCCGCCCCGAGCCGCCGGGTCGACTCCCCGACGCCGTACGGGTGGCCGCCGTATGACCGCCGCCCGGCGCACGCCCGCGCCCCCGCGTGAACGCGTCCTCGCCGCGGCCATGGAGATGATCGCCGCGGGCGGCCTGGAGAAGCTGACCATGGCCGCGCTCGGCCGCGAGGTCGGTATGAGCAGCGGCCACCTCCTCTACTACTTCCGCTCCAAGGACGAACTGCTGCTCCAGACCCTGGAGTGGAGCGAGGGACGGCTCGGCGCCGAGCGCGCCCGGCTGCTCACCCGTACGGCGACCGCCCGCGAACGACTCGACGCGTACGTCGACCTGTACGTCCCAGACGGCCACCGCGACCCGCACTGGACCCTGTGGCTGGAGGTCTGGAACCGCTCGCAGAACGCCGACGACGAGGCCCGCGAACGCCAGGCCGCGATCGAGGGCGCCTGGCACCGGGACCTGGTCGCACTGCTCGCGGAAGGGGTGTCGCGGGGCGAGTTCCGGGCCGTCGACCCGGACCGCTTCGCGGCCCGGCTGAGGGCCCTCCTGGACGGCTTCTCCATCCATGTGGCGATCGGGCTGCGCGGGACGGACCGGGGGACGATTCTCGGCCACGTGAGGGAGTTCCTCGACGAGAGCCTCCTCGCGGACGCGTGACCTTCCGCCCGGGTTGTACGCAATGAGGACGATTGACCCTGTGGCCCGTGGTGCGTTTGCCTCGTGGGACCCTCGGCGCGGGGCCGGGGGGTCCTGGGTCAACGGGGAACACAGGGGGGAACATGTCCACAGCCGCCGCATGTCTTGTGGGCGCGGCCTTATGCGTCGTGCTCACCGGTACCACCGCATCCGCCGCACCACCCGTCGATCGTGTCGGCACCACCGCCCAGGCCCAGGCCCAGGCCCAGTCCCATCCCGACAAGTCCCCCACCCGGCGGGTGAGCACGGCCGCCGACGGCAGTCAGGCCGACGGACCGTCGAGCGGGGCCTCGATCAGCGCCGACGGCCGCCAGGTCGCGTTCACGTCCACCGCGCCGAGCCTCGGCTGCGAGCGCCTCTCGCCGTGCCTGTTCCTGAAGGACCTGACCGACGGCGGCCTCACCAGGATCGACCTCGGCAGCGGTCACACCTACGACGCGCCGCTGTCGAGCGCCGACGGGAGCCGTGTCGCCTTCTCCGCCGGCAACCGCCTCCAGGCTCCTTACCTGTACGACAGCGCCACCGGCCGTTCGGAGCGGCTGTGGCCCCAAGACCCGCCCGGCGTGGCCGAGGTGGGCCGCGCCCAGTCGATCAGCCCCGACGGCACGCACGTCGCGTACACCGTCGGAGGCCGCAACGGAGGCCAGACCGCGCGGCTGCTGTACGCCCGGGACACGGAGACCGGCACCGACGAGCTGATCTCGACCGCCGAGGAGGGCAACAAGAACGGGGCCTCGGTGAGCGGTGACGGCAACCGGGTCGCCTACTCGGTCCAGGGGGGCGCCGAGGGCAACGACCCGAACGAGGTCTTCGTCAAGGACCGGGCGACGGGCGAGCGCATCCACGTCGGCGCGGACCTCGGTGTCGCCCATCTGATCCGGATCACGGCGGACGGCCGCCGGGTCCTCCTCAACGCCAACACCGGGGTGTACGTCCACGACCTGAGCACGGGCACCTCGCGACGGGTGGCCGACGGAACCGCCTCCTCGGCCACGGCGGACGGCCGGTACGCCGTCGTCTGGGGCACGGACGGCGTGCGGGTGCGTGACCTGCGGACGGGGCTGCGAGGGGCCACCCTCTCGTGGACCGCCACGGTGATGGGCGACTCGCTGGCCGCCAAGGGGCGGGTGGTGGCGTTCAGTTCGACGGAGTCCCACCTGGTGCCGGGCGACACCAACCGGCAGTCGGACGTGTTCGCCTTCTCGGGCCGCCTCGGGAAGAACCCGGCCCCGATGCCGTCCGTCACCGAACGGCTCGGCGGACCGGCCGGGGCGTCCCGCGACCCGGAGATGGATGAGCACAAGCTCGTCACCTTCACCTCGGAGGAAGACGTCTTCATCAACGCGCCCCTCCGCGTCGTCCCGGTCAACTCCGACACGGAGAAGCCGTCGTCGGAGAGCACCCCCTGCTCCAACGGACGCCTGGTGAGCTACCTGGTCCCGTCCGCCGCCGACGGCGCCCCGGAGGTCCACATCCGCTACCGCGCCACCGGCAAGGTCACCGTCCTGGACTCCTACCAGGGCGTCCGCTTCACCTGGATGGGGCGGCCCCGGATCAGCCCCACCTGCCAGTGGATCACCTACGCGGCGACCCTGCCCGCCACCGACGCCGACCCGGACCCGCAACCCCGCGTCTACCGCTTCAATTACGACGGCGGCACCACGGACGTGGTCAGCGCGCCCTCGGGCGGTCCGGCGGGCAACCCGTCCATCGACTTCGACGGCCGGTACATCGCCTTCGAGCAGGGCGGCGACGTCTACGTCCGTGACCTGGACACCGGCGACCTGTCGAGGGTCGCGGACGGCGCCTCGGCCCCCTCCCTCAGCGGCCGCACGATCGCCTTCCAGCAGGGCCGGTACGTCCTCGTCCGGGACCTCGACACCGGCACCACCACGGCCCGGGTCAGAGGCGCCCAGCCCTCGCTCTCCCGGCACGGCACGGAGTTCGCGTACACCTCGGGCGGTTCCGTGTACCTGCTCGGAATCGCCACGGGGAAGAAGCAGTTGGTCAGCGTGGACCGCTGGGGCGGCCGCAACGACCTTCCGGCTGAGCATCCCTCCGTCAACGCCGACGGCACGGTCGTCGCGTTCGAGTCGGCCTCACCCGATCTGGTGGAAGGGGACACGAACGGGGTGACGGACATCTTCCTGCGGACAGTGCAGTAACAGACAGTGCAGTAACAGGCGACAAGCACCACGCACAACAGGCAACACCACAACGGGGGAACCATCATGCACAGCACCAAGCGAGTCTTCGTGCTCGCGGCCGCCCTCGCCGCGGCGGCGCCTCGTACCACGCCGTCATCAGCCGCAACGGCCGCTACGCCGGTTTCGACTCGACCGCCGAGGACCTGGACCCGAACATCCCGCACGGCGGCATGTACATCCGCGACCTGAGCACCGGCAAGCTCCGCTTCTCGGGCTTCGGAAGCACCGTGGCCGTCCTGAACGACGGCCGCTACGTCTACCACCAGAACGACGTCGTGCTCCACGACCCGCGGACGGGCAAGCAGGAGAAGTTCGGCATCGAGGTCCCCGAGGGCTTCGAAGGGCCCATCGGCCAGGTCTCCGTCAGCGCCGACGCCCGCTACGCCGTCTTCACGCTCCGGGAGACCGGCGGGGGCGGCGCGGTCTTCCTGCGCGACCGGATCGCGGGCACCACCGAGCGGATCAGCCACCCGAAGCCCACCTGGGAGCCGCGCGACGCCTCCCGGCCGACGGTCAGCGACGACGGCAGGCGGGTCGTCTACCAGTACAGCTACGCGAACGGCCCGCGCGGCGACGACTGGGGCGACGTCTGGATGTACAACCGCACCACGCACCGGCGCACCCAGATCGACCGCTCCCACGACGGCTCGCAGACCCAGCGGGAGTCGACGCAGCCGTCCATCAGCGGCGACGGACGCACGGTCGTCTTCGAGTCCGCGGACACCCACCTGGTGCCGGACGACACGGACGCCAGCTGGAACGTGTTCGTGCACACCCTCGCCACGGGCACCAACCGGCGCCTCCACCCCCCCGGGGATGCCCCCTCCCACGTCTACACCCGCGCTCCCGCCGTCAGCGCGAACGGCCGGTACGTCACCTTCACGGGCCGGGTCGACACACTGCCCGGCGGCACCCGCAACCCCGTGTACCTGCGGGACCTGAGGAAGGGCACGACCACCCTGGTCAGCCCCGACGCCACCGGCGCCCCGGTGTCCGCCCAGGCCGGACCGGGCGGCATCGCGGACGGGGGCCGGCGGATCGTCTTCGTCTCCTGGGACGGGACGCTGATCCCTGGCGGGGACACCAACGAGGAGCGGGACGTCTTCGTACGTCACCTGCGCTGATCAGCACAGTGTTCGCATCCTGAGACGGACGGTGAGCGCGGGGGCGGTCTGTGCCAGACTGCCTCCGTGCTCTCGTTCGCCACGATTATTGGCAGCAGGCGCGCCGGTCCGCAGTGACCGCCACGTACGACCAGGTACGGGCGGACACCGTCGTCCTCGACCCGCGCGCAGACCTCTCGCACCCGCGAGGGGTTTTTCGCATTTCTGGCCCACCCGCAGCCGGAGGCGAGAGCGCGAGGGACTATGTGGGGGCGGTGGAGCCGGTCATTCCGGTACGACCGAGACCAAATCCTCAGGAGCCTTGAGACCATGACCGCAACCAGCGAGCTCGACGATCAGTTCCACGTCTTCGACACCACCCTGCGCGACGGCGCCCAGCGGGAGGGCATCAACCTCACCGTCGCGGACAAGCTGGCCATCGCACGGCACCTGGACGACTTCGGCGTGGGCTTCATCGAGGGCGGCTGGCCCGGCGCCAACCCGCGCGACACCGAGTTCTTCGCCCGCGCCCGTCAGGAGATCGACTTCAAGCACGCCCAGCTCGTCGCCTTCGGTGCGACCCGCCGGGCGGGCGCCAAGGCCTCGGAGGACCCGCAGGTCAAGGCCCTCCTGGACTCCGGCGCGGACGTGATCACCCTGGTCGCCAAGTCGCACGACCGGCATGTCGAACTCGCGCTGCGCACCACGCTCGACGAGAACCTGGAGATGGTCCGCGACACGGTCTCGTACCTGGTGTCGCAGGACCGCAGGGTCTTCGTCGACTGCGAGCACTTCTTCGACGGCTACCGCGCGAACCCGGAGTACGCGAAGGCCGTCGTACGGGCGGCCTCGGAGGCCGGCGCCTCCGTCGTCATCCTCTGCGACACCAACGGCGGCATGCTCCCGGCGCAGGTCCAGGCGGTCGTCGCGACCGTCCTCGCGGACACCGGCGCCCGCCTCGGCATCCACGCCCAGGACGACACCGGCTGCGCGGTCGCCAACACCCTCGCCGCCGTGGACGCGGGCGCGACCCACGTCCAGTGCACGGCGAACGGCTACGGCGAGCGCGTCGGCAACGCGAACCTCTTCCCGGTCGTCGCGGCCCTGGAGCTCAAGTACGGCAAGAAGGTCCTCCCCGACGGCAAGCTCCGCGAGATGACGCGGATCTCCCACGCCATCGCCGAGGTCGTCAACCTCACCCCCTCCACCCACCAGCCCTACGTCGGCGTCTCCGCCTTCGCCCACAAGGCCGGCCTGCACGCCTCCGCGATCAAGGTCGACCCGGACCTCTACCAGCACATCGACCCCGAGCAGGTCGGCAACACCATGCGGATGCTGGTCTCCGACATGGCGGGCCGCGCCTCGATCGAGCTCAAGGGCAAGGAACTCGGCATCGACCTCGGCGGCGACCGCGAGCTGGTCGGCCGGGTCGTCGAGCGCGTCAAGGAACGCGAGCTCAGGGGCTACACGTACGAGGCCGCCGACGCCTCCTTCGAACTCCTGCTCCGTGCCGAGGTCCAGGGCAAGCCCCTCAAGTACTTCGGGGTGGAGTCCTGGCGCGCGATCGTGGAGGACCGCCCCGACGGGACCCACGCCAACGAGGCCACGGTCAAGCTCTTCGCCAAGGGCGAGCGCATCGTCGCCACGGCGGAGGGCAACGGCCCGGTCAACGCCCTCGACCGCGCCCTGCGCGTGGCCCTGGAGAAGATCTACCCCCAGCTCGCCAAGCTCGAGCTCGTCGACTACAAGGTCCGCATCCTGGAGGGCGTGCACGGCACCTCCTCCACGACCCGCGTCCTGATCTCCACGTCGGACGGCACGGGCGAGTGGTCGACGGTGGGCGTCGCGGAGAACGTGATCGCGGCGTCGTGGCAGGCGCTGGAGGACGCGTACACGTACGGCCTCCTCCGCGCGGGCGTGGAGCCGGCCGAGTAACCCTCAGATGTGCTCGTCCCGCCGAGCGAGCCCGAGGAACGCGGCCCAAGTGCCCGGCTCCACCGTGAGGTTGGGGCCGATGTTCTTGGAGTCACGGATGTGGACGGCGGACGGCTGGGCGGCGACCTCGATGCAGTTGCCGCCCTCGCTGCCGCTGTAGCTCGACTTGAACCAGTGAAGTGCGGTGCTCATCGGTCTCCTAGCAGTCCGTGCAGGTATCGCACGCTCTCGTCGGGCGAGAGGGCCTGTGACCGCAGCATTCCATACTTGTGGTGATAGTCGCTGACCTCGTCGGGATCGGCCAGGAGGAAGCTGGCGCGCTGCACTTCCAGGTAGACCAGACGCTCGAAACTGGGCGTTTCCAGTAGCACCATGGGGCCGTCGAGGCAGGCGTGTGGGGTTCGGTTCGTGGGCATGATCTGGAATCCCATGTGGACGGGCTCGGTGTACTCCAGGATCTGGCGGAACTGCTCCCGCATCACCTCAGGGCCGCCGACCTGACGGCGCAGCACGCTCTCCTCGATGATGAAATGACCCACGGGTGGTCGCTCCCGCTGCCAGACCAACTGCCGTTCCATACGGGACGCCACCCACTGCTCGGCTGTCTCGCTGCCCAGGGCGGGGTACCGATAGCCGACAACAGCCCGACAGTAGTCCTGGGTTTGAAGCAACCCGGGCACGACCTGCGTCTCGTACGACAGGAAGCTCATCGCCTCCTGCTCATGATCCACCAACGACTGCGCGAACTGCACCACCTTCTCCCGCACCGGCATCCGCTCCACGAGCAGCGCCAACGCCCCCTTCGTGTCCAGCAGTTCGTCGAACTGTTCCGCCCGGTCCGGCTGGAGTGCCAGCCGCCCCTGCTCGATCGACCTCACCGTGTCCACGTGAAGGCTGGCCGCCTCGGCCAACTGCTCCTGAGTGAGACGGGCCTGCTTCCGATAGTGCGCGACGAGCGCGCCGACCGCGTACCACGAACCGACCTTCTTCGACATGGCCGTCCCCTTCCCCCGCGCGCACCCCAAGTCCTCGTAGTGAGGTCGTAGCAATCAGAACTACGACCTCACTCACTGCCCCACAATAGTCACTCCCTGTGACAGTCGCCCCGTGAATCCCCAAGCCCAGCTCCTCCACGCCCGCACCGCCCTCTACCCCCGTGACCGCAGGTCAGTGGCCGTGGCCAGAGATCTGACGCGCATCACCCTCACCGACTGGGGCGTGTCCGAGCGCAGCGACGACGTCCTCCTCTGTGTCAGCGAACTCGCCACCAACGCTCTTCTCCACGGCGTCCCGCCCCACCGCTGCTTCCGCCTCGACCTCGCCCTGCTCGCCGACGGAGTCCTCCGCGTGGAGGTCCACGACAGCGGCCCGGGCGAGATCCGCGTCCCGGACCCGACGCCGGAGTCGGAACACGGCCGTGGACTGCTGCTCGTGGACGCGCTGGCCGACGACTGGGGTGTGCGGGAGCGGGACCCCGGCAAGATCGTGTGGTGCGACTTCGCGGTCAGGGCATCGGTGGACTGACCTCAGCACGAGTCCTCGGCGAGCTCCTCGAACTCGCCGAGGCTCATCGCCCGGTCGTCGGCCCAGACCTGGCCGGGCTCGAGCGCGGCCAGGTCCGCGGCGGTGAAGGTGACGATGCCGTTGTAGGAGTCGCCGGTCACGTAATGGCCAAGCTCAGGGTGCAGTGGTCCTTCGGCAGCAGTCGCTGGGCGCCCCGGTGCCGGGCGCCCCAGGCGGGTGGAGGTGAGAACAGCGGGAAGTCGGCGTCTCCGCTCAGCTTCGTGTTCTTCACGGACCACCCGGTACTGAAGGGTCCGTCCCCGGCCGACCCGTCGAGCCCGGGCGTGCGGTAACCGTCGTCCCCGCACGGCCTGAGCAGCGCGTACAGCGTCCCGTCCGCTCCGGCCCGGACCCCGGTCAGCGGCAGATCGACGGCCGTGCACCCGCTCAACAACCCCACACCGACGACGACACCGGCCACCGCGAAGAATCCCCGTTTCATCACCCCAGCACATCAGCGAAAGCGGCGCCGTGCGACCACAGTTGCGCACCGATCGCATTGCGGCCGTACCACCCGCGCGGGACGCGATGGCCGACGCGGTGTCTTGACGGATGCGCGTGCTCTCAGTTCACTCACGCCGTGAGGTAAGTCCTGTGTGACCCCTGAGAGCCGAGGGAAGGTCCATGCGTAGAACCGCCCTGCTCGTCTCCGCCGCCCTGCTCACCTCCTTGCTGCCCCTGGCCGTCGCCCGTGCGGCCGACGACCCGCCCCCGGTCCCCGTCGACCGCTTCGAGGGCGAAGTCCCCTTCGCCAACCCGCCCGCGGGTGGCCTCTTCACCTGGGGCAGCGACACCGACGACCCACCGACTCTCCAGCTCAGCAGCCGAGTTGACGCGCCGGAAGGAGACCAGGTCCTCTCCGGCACCTACGACATCAGCGGCTACGGCGGCTTCACGCACGACTTCGCCTTCGCCGACCCCGCCCACGACTGGTCCGCCCACAAGGGCATCCGCTTCTGGTGGGAAGGACAGGACAACGGCAAGAAGATCGCCTTCGAGCTCAAGGACGGCGGCGCCAACGGTGAGGCGTCCGAGCTGTGGACGACGTCCTTCACCGACGACTTCACCGGCTGGAAGCAGATCGAGATCCCCTTCTCCGACTTCGCCTACCGGACCGACTACCAGCCCGTCGGCGGCATCGACCACATCCTGGGGCTGACGGAGATGTGGGGGTACGGCGTCACGCTCCCCGTCGGCACACCGGGCCGATTCGCCCTGGACGGCGTCGAGTTGTACGGCAGGGCCGATCAGTCACTGCGCGCCTCGGTGCTCACCGACTCCGCGGTGTACCCCGTGCGGGAAGGCGGCACCGCCCAGGTGAAGGTCACCGTCGCCACCACCGGCTCCGCCCCCGTCGACGAGCCGGTCACGGTCGCCTACGAGACGGCGGGCGGCACGGCCTCGGCCGCCGACTTCACCCCGGTCAAGGGCGAGTTCACCTTCCCCGCGGGCACCGCGTCCGGGACCACCCGCACCCTCAAGGTCGCCACCCTCAAGGACAAGACCGCCTCCGAGACCGCCGAGACCATTCCCCTCAAGCTCACCGTCACCGGCGCCAAGGCCCCCGCCGAGACCCCGCAGGTCGTCATCGACGCGCACGGGCTGCCGTATCTGAACAGCAAGCTTCCCGTGCACAAGCGCGTCGCCGACCTGCTCTCCCGCATGTCCCTGGAGGAGAAGGCCGGTCAGATGACCCAGGCCGAGCGCGGCGCCGTCGGGACCGGGGCCGACATCACCGCCGACGACCTCGGCTCGCTGCTCTCCGGCGGCGGCTCGACGCCCACGCCCAATACCCCCGAGGCCTGGGCGAAGATGATCGACTCCTTCCAACTCCGGGCCCAGGCGACCAGATTCCAGATTCCGCTCATTTACGGAGTCGACGCCGTCCACGGCCACAACAACCTGGTCGGCGCCACGGTCATGCCGCACAACATCGGCATCGGGGCGAGCCGCGACCCCGCACTCGCCCAGCGGACCGGTGCCGTGACCGCAGCCGAGGTCCGTGCCACCGGCATCCCCTGGGACTTCGCGCCCTGCCTCTGCGTCACCCGTGACGAACGCTGGGGCCGCTCCTACGAGTCCTTCGGCGAGGACCCGGCCCTCGTCGAGTCCATGGAGACCGTGATCCAGGGTCTCCAAGGGGCCAGGAGCGGCACGGACCTCGACAGGAACGACAAGGTCCTCGCCACCGCCAAGCACTTCGTCGGCGACGGCGGCACCGCGTACGGCTCCTCCACCACCGGCACCTACACCATCGACCAGGGCGTCACCACGGTCACCCGGAAGCAGCTGGAGGCCATTCACCTCGCGCCGTACAAGAGCGCGGTGGACCGCGGCGTCGGCACGGTCATGCCGTCGTACTCCTCGCTCGACGTCGTCGGGGACGGCCTCGGCCCGGTCAAGATGCACGCCCGCGCCGACATGATCAACGGGGTCCTGAAGAAAAAGCTCGGCTTCGACGGCTTCGTCATCAGCGACTGGAACGGCATCGACCAGATCCCCGGGGACTACGCGAGCGACGTCCGCACCTCCGTCGACGCCGGCGTCGACATGGTCATGGCGCCCTACGCCTACAAGGACTTCCGCACCGCGCTCGTCCAGGAGGTGCGGGCCGGTCGCGTCAGCGAGAAGCGGATCGACGACGCCGTAGCGCGCATCCTCACGCAGAAGTTCAAGCTCGGCCTCTTCGAGAAGCCGTACGCCGACACGAGCGGCGCCTCGAAGATCGGTTCCGCCGGGCACCGGGCCGTGGCCCGCCAGGCGGCCGCCGAGTCGCAGGTGCTGCTGAAGAACAGCGGCGGGCTCCTGCCGCTGAGGAAGTCGCAGAAGGTGTACGTCGCCGGGTCCAACGCCGACGACATCGGCAACCAGAGCGGCGGCTGGACCGTCACCTGGCAGGGCTCCTCAGGCGACATCACCCCCGGCACGACGATCCTGGAGGCGATGCGCAAGAACTCCGCGGCGCTGACGTACTCGAAGGACGCCTCCGCCCCGACCGGCGGTTACGACGTCGGTGTGGTCGTCGTCGGCGAGACCCCGTACGCCGAGGGGGTCGGGGATGTCGGCAACGGCCACGACCTGGAGCTGTCCGCCGCCGACCGGGCCGCCGTGGACAAGGTGTGCGCGGCCATGAAGTGCGCGGTGCTGATCGTCTCCGGGCGGCCACAGCTCATCGGCGACCGGCTCGGCGACATCGACGCCCTGGTCGCCTCCTGGCTGCCGGGAACCGAGGGCGACGGCGTCGCCGACGTCCTCTACGGCAAGCGCCCCTTCACCGGTCGACTCCCCGTCACCTGGCCCAGGTCTCAGACCCAGCTGCCGATCAACGTCGGCGACCCGACGTACGACCCGCAGTTCCCGTACGGCTGGGGCCTGACCACACTCACCAAGGTCCCGGAGGGCGGGGCGGCCACGCTCAAGGCGCTCGGGACCGCGGCCCGGGCGGCCGAGCGGGCCGGTGCCGACGACCGGGGCCGCGCGCTCGTCGAGAAGGCCCGGCTGATCGTCCAGCGGAAGACGGACCGGCGCATGACGGCCGCCGTCGCGGCACCCTTCGCCGACGCCGATCACCTCCTTCTGACCGGCCGCTACGGAGAGGCGGTGCGGAAGCTGACGCAGGCGTACCGGGCGGCCTGAGGGGCGGCCGGACAGGCCTCTTTCGGGGGGCTTCGGGTAGCGTCGAAGTATGAAGGCCATCGCGCAGGCCGTAGTACGGACCCGAAGCCTTCCGGGGCTGCTGTTCGCCCTGGTGCTCGCGGCCCTGGCCGTCCTGGCGGCGGCCGCCCCGCCCGTCTCGGCCACGACGGCTGCGGAGCCCGCGACGAGCGTCTCGGCGATCGGCCGGGCCCTGCGCAAGAGTCCGGTCTACGTCGATCCGGCCGCCGCGGCCCAGCTGTCCGCCGCGGACGCCGACGCCCTGGCGGACCGGATCGCGAAGGCGGACAAGCCGCTGTTCGTCGCGGTGCTGCCCGCCGACTACCCGAAGCAGGACCTGTTCACCAAGCTGCGCACGGCGACCGGGATCACCGGCGTCTACGCGGTCCGCCTCGGCGACGCCTTCGACGCCCGCGCCGACTCCTCGGTCCTGCCGAAGGCGGCCGTACGAAACCTGGTGACGACCGTCGAGGGCGAGGACACCCGGGCCCAGCTCACCGACTTCACCGCCGCCGCGGTCACCAATATGGGCGGCTCGGCCCCGTCGACCTGGCGGTCCGGGGACGACGGCGGCGGGGTGTCGAGCACGGCACTGATCACGGTCGGCGCGGTGCTCGTGGTCGGCGGCGCGGGCGCGTACACGCTGGTGCGCCGCAACCGGCGCCGGCACGCGGAGGAGCAGCGGGCCGCTCTGGAGAAGCTGCGGGTGGTGGTGGACGAGGACATCACGGCGTTCGGCGAGGAACTGGACCGGCTGGACTTCCACCCCGCCGAGGCGGGCGCCGACGATGCGATGCGCGCGGACTACGAGCGGGCACTGGACGCGTACGAGCAGGCGAAGTCGCTCATGGGGGCGGCCACCAGGCCCGAGGACGTGCGGGCGGTCACCCAGGCACTGGAGGACGGCCGCTTCTCGCTGGCCCAGCTCGCCGCGCGCCGCGAGAACCGGCCGCTTCCCGAACGCCGGGTCCCCTGCTTCTTCGACCCTCGCCACGGCCCCTCCGTCACCGACGCCACCTGGACGCCGCCGGGCGGTGCCCAGCGCGACGTCCCGGTCTGCGCCGCGGACGCCACCCGCCTGGCCGACGGCCGCGACCCGGTGATGCGCGAGGTCGACACCGACCAGGGCCGCCGTCCGTACTGGGACGCGGGCCCGGCGTACGGCCCCTGGGCCGGCGGCTACTTCGGCGGCGGCCTCCTGCCCGGGCTGCTGGTCGGCACGCTCCTCGGCAGCATGATGGCCACGCCCGCCTACGCGGCCGACTACGGCTCCGGTTACGGCGACTTCGGCGGCGGTTACGAGGGCGGCGACCTGTCCGGATCGGACTTCAGCTCCGGGGACTTCGGCGACTTCGGGGGCGGCGGGGACTTCGGCGGCGGAGGCGATTTCGGCGGCGGGGGAGGGGACTTCGGGGGCGGGGGGTTCTGAGCAGAACAGCCCCTCCGGCGTTGGGGGGAACGGGGGCCCGGGGGAACCGCGGGCCCGGCACCCGTCGCACCGGACCCGCAGCACACCGCACCTGCCTCGCCTCACCTCACAGCGACGCGGCCGCCGAGGCGATGGCCGAGGCGAACGTGGACACCTCGGTGTAGACCCCGGGCGCGTTCGCCCGGGCGCACCCTATGCCCCAGCTCACGATGCCCACCTGCACCCACGCGTTCGCCGAGTCCCGCCGGAACATCGGCCCGCCGGAGTCCCCCTGGCAGGTGTCGACCCCACCCGCGGCGTACCCCGCGCAGATCTCCTCGTTGGCGATGAGCCCGCTGTACCCGCTGTATCCCCGGCAGGTCGCGTCGCTCACGAACGGCACGGTGGCCTTCAGCAGATACCGCTGCTGAGCCCCGCCCTCGGTGGCCGCACCCCACCCCGCGATCGTGAAGGTCCCGGTGTTGTACTGCGTGGTCGTCGCGATCTTCAGCGTAGGAAGGTTGATCGGCGCGGCGAGCTTGATGAGCGCCCAGTCCTTGCCGTCACCGTTGTACCCGGGAGCCCGGTACACGTACGTCGACTTGACCTGCACCCGCCCGCTGCTGGACTGGAGGTCCGCGACACCCGCGGTGGCGGTGATGCCGGTGTTCGCGCCGGTCCCGTTCACACAGTGCGCGGCGGTGAGCACGATCTGCTGGGTGTACAGCGCCCCGCCGCACCCCATGGACAGCCGCACCATGAACGGGAACTCGCCCTGCGCGGCACGGCTGCCGCCGACGACGGGCGAGGGCGCGGCCTGCGCGGCCGACACGGGCTGGAGACTGGCGATCGCGAGCGCGGCGGCTCCGACCGCCAGACATCTCTTGACCGCCGTGAGGAGTCTCTTCAAGGTGATGCCTCTTCCAGGTGGGGGGGTGGCTTTGACGAGAGCATGCCAATTCTGGGCATCAAAGAAACGCCCAAGTTCTGACATGGGCTGGTCAAATCTGTTGCTGGATTATGGGAATCCTGTGAACCCACGCACAAGGGGTGCGATTCAGCCAGACGTCTCCGTGTCGGCGACCCGCTCCATCAACTCCGCGGCCAGCTCCAACACTCCCCGCTCGGTCGCGCTCAAGGACGCCAACGCCTCCGCCAGCCAGGCGTCCCGCTCGGCCATGTCCCGCTCCAGCGTGAGCCGCCCCGACGCCGTGACGGACAGCACGGACCGACGCCGGTCCACGGTCCCGGCCTCGCGCGCCACCAGCCCGTCCGCCTCCAGTTCGGCGAAGACCCGGGTGAGCGACTGCGGCCGCTGCCGCAGCGCCGCCGCGACCTCGCCGGGGGTGGCGGACCCGTGCCGGTACAGATGCCCGAGCGCCTCCAACTGTCCAGGGGGAAGGCTGCCGTCACCGCGCTCCTGCCGAAGTCGCCGGTTCAGCCGCACGATTCCGTGACGGATGCGAGCGGCGGAGGAGAGGTGATCCATGGCGAAATCGTACGCGGATGCTTACTACTCCGGCGAGCACTATGGCCGTATTCTCACCCAAGTGATGGTCAAACTGATACGCAATGCGTACGAAGCAGCCCTGACCATGACGGCCGTGCTGCTCTGCTGGGCCCTCGCCCTGTGCCTGGAGGCGGTCGCCGGACTGCACACCGACGTCCTCGTCCTCGCGGTCGCCCTGACCCTGACCCTGGCCGGAACCCAGCGGACCGCGGACACTCGCCGCCGTCTCACCGCGCTCGCGTTGCTGCCCGCGACGGCGGCGGTCTCGATCCTGGTCGGACGGCTGATCGCCGTGCACTACGTCGTCGGCGCGGCGGTCTTCACGGCAGGGATCTCGGCCCCCGTGTGGATCCGCCGCTACGGCCACGCCGCCACGAAGGCGGGCACCCTGATGACCCTCCCGTTCATCGCCCTCCTGGTCGTCCCCGGACCGGCGCTGCCGCCCAAGGCCCAGTCCGGGCTGGTGAGTTGGACCTGGGCGGCAGTGATCGCGGTGCTCGCGGTGTGCTGCGTGTGGCTGGTCCAGGGGCTGGGGGACCGCTACGGCCCCTGGCGCCCCGATCCCGAGCCGCCGAACCCCGTGCCCCGCCGCCCGTCCCGTCTCCGTCCGCGTCCCAGCACCCGCATGGCGTTGCAGCTGGCGGTCGCGATCGCCGCGGCCTTCGTCGCCGGCCGGCTCCTCTTCGACGAGCACTGGCCCTGGGCGGTCCTGACGGCGTACGTCGCCGCGAGCGGCAACCGCGACCGAACGGACGTCGTACGCAAGGGAATCCAGCGCCTCGGGGGAGCCTGCGCGGGCACGCTGCTGGCGGCCGGTGTCGCCACGGCCGGGGTCGCCGGCCCGACTTCGGTGGCCCTGATGTTCACGGTCCTTGCGATCGCCCTGTGGCTGCGCCCCATCAACTACGCCTACTGGGCAGCCGGGATGACCACCGCCCTCGCCCTCCTCCTCGGCTGGTTCGGCCAGGACGCGACGAGCCTGTTGCCCACCCGCCTCGCGGCGATCGCGGTCGGCGCGGCACTGACGGTGGCATCGGCGTGGTGGCTGCTCCCGGTCCGGAGGCGACGGACGGCGACACCGGATGCCGGGACCGCTCGGCGACTTGTGCGACCGTCCGGGAGCGGAGTGGCTCAGGACGCGTGACGTGTGAGGGCGTACCGCTCCCCGGCGGCATGCCACCAACCTGGCGGCGAGGACCTGATCACCACCGCGGGCTTCGCCCCCGACGGCTCACGGCTGGCCGTGGGAGACGTCCTGGGTCGGGGCACCCTCTGGGGCGGGGCCGCGCGGGCGCGTCTCGGCGTGCTGGACGGCACCACGTCCGACGTACGTCCGTCGTGGGAGAAGGCAAGCGCCGTCACCGCGCCGGTGGCGTCCGTCGTCGGGCCGCAGCTGCAGGCTGCCGCCGAACCGGCGACGGCGAGCGACGGCTGCTGGGGACCGCCCTGCCCACTCCGGGCGACGAGATACGCGCCCTCGCGTTCGGCGCCGACGGCACGCTCGACGCCTCCGGCACCCACCTTCCTGTACAGCGGTACGACCTAGACCCGCACCATCTGATCACCGAGGTCTGTGAGCGCGCCGGCGCGGGGCTGTCCGAGGCCGTCGGGAAGACGTACCTCCCGGATCTCCCGTACCGGCGCACCTGCTGACCGCGGCGACGGGTCACGCGTTCTTGATCGCGGAGATGTCGAAGGTCAGCTTGATCTTGTCGGAGATCAGGACGCCGCCGGTCTCCAGGGCCGCGTTCCAGGTCAGGCCCCACTCGGAGCGCTTGATCTCGGCCTTGCCCTCGAAGCCCACGCGCTCGTTGCCGAAGGGGTCCTTCGCGGCGCCGTTGAACTCGAGGTCGATGGTGAGCGGCTTGGTGGTGCCGAGGACCGTCAGGTCGCCGGTGATGCGGTAGTCCTCGTCGCCGAGCGCCTCCGCCTTGGTGGAGCGGAAGGTCATCGTCGGGAACTCGTCGATCTTGAAGAAGTCCGCGCTCTTGAGGTGCCCGTCCCGGTCCGCCGACCCGGTGTCGATGCTGTCCATCTTGACGTCGATGGAGGCCGTCGACGCGGACGGGTCGCTGCCGTCCAGGTGCAGCGAGCCGCTGAAGTCGTTGAACTTGCCCTTGACGTTGGTGACCATCGCGTGCCGGACAGTGAAGCCGATCGTGGAGTGCGCGGCGTCGATCGTGTAGTCGCCGGTCAGTGCGGTCAGGTCGGTGTTCGCCATGACAGAGCTCCTTGAAGTGAGGATGTTGAACGTTGAACCACTCAACGCGAACGACCGTAGACCTATTCCGTACAGGTTTCAACATCATCCGTAGAGTGTTGGCCTGATCGCCCCGCGGTGGTAGATGCCCCGGTATGAACCCGCAGCGCAGAGCCTCCGTACGTCCCACCCGCAGAGCCGTCTTACTCGCGGCGGCACTCCTGGCCACCGTCACCGCCACAGCCGCCCCGCCGGCCCGCGCCCGCTCCCTCTCGGCCGACCCCTACGACACCCTCCGCCGGCGCTGGCTCGACATCGCCCTCGGCACCGGTTACGACCCGGCACAGGAGCCCTACGCCTCCCGCCTCGCGGAGACCGGCGAGCTGGCCCGCGGCTTCCAGGCCACCATGGCCCCGGCACCCACCTCCCTGTGGCCGGGCTCTCCCTACGACCCCCCGGCCGGTGTCACCCGCAGCTACAGCCGCCTGTGGACCATGACCCAGGCCTACGTCCAGCGGGGCACCGGCTCGACCGGCGACGAGAGCCTCCTCGCGGACGTCCTGCGCGGCCTCGACCACCTCTTCGCCACCGTCTACAACCCCTCCACCACCCGCTACGGCAACTGGTGGGAATGGCAGATCGGCAGCCCCCGCCTCCTCATGGACATCACGGCCGCCCTGTACGACCACCTCACGGACGCCCAGAAGACCGCGGCCTGCGCCGCCGTCGACCACTTCCTCCCCGACACGATGCTCACCGACTACTCCGGCACCTCCACCGGCGCCAACCGCGTGGACCTGTGCCGCTCCGTCGCCCTGCGCGGCATCCTCGGCAGGGCCCCGGACCGGATCGCCCTCGCCCGTGACGCCCTCTCGCCGGTCTTCCCGTACGTCACGAAGGGAGACGGCCTCTACGCCGACGGCTCCTTCGTCCAGCACACCTGGGTCGCCTACTCAGGCACCTACGGCCAGGTCATGCTCGACGGACTCGGCCGCCTCTTCGCCCTGCTCGCCGGCTCGGCGTGGGAAGTGACCGACCCGCGCCGGCAGACCGTCCTCGACGGCGTCGAGCGCGCCTACGCCCCGCTCATCCACGACGGGCTGGTGATGGACAGCGTCAACGGCCGCGCCATCAGCCGCGGTCACCTCAAGGGCGACGACCGCCACGTCCTGCGCGGCGACCACTTCCACGGCCAGGGGATCATCGCCGCCATCGCGCTGCTCGCGGACGCGGCGAGCGAGGAGGAGCGCGGGCGCTGGCACGGCCTGATGAAGGGCTGGATCGAACGGGACACCGTCAGCCCCGTCCTGACAGCGCCCCAGTTCGGGGTGGCCGACCTCGCCCGGCTGCACGCGGTGGCCGCCTCACCGGTCCCGGCCGCTCCCGAATCCGTCGGGCACACCCTCTTCGCCGCCATGGACCGGGCAGTCCACCGCCGCCCCGGATTCGTCGCGAACATCGCCATGGCCAGCGACCGGATCGCCGCCTACGAATGCGGCAACGGCGAGAACCCGCGCGGCTGGCACACCGGCGCCGGAATGCTCTCCTGGTGGGCCGCCGACTCGGGCCAGTACACCGACTGGTACTGGCCCACCGTCGACTGGTACCGCCTCCCCGGCACGACCGTGTCCACGAAACGCCTCCCCGACCGGGCCGGCGGCGAGTGGGGCGAGCCCAAGCCGGACGTCCGCTGGGTCGGCGGCACGACCGACGGCGAGTACGCGGCGATCGGCCAGCACCTGAAGGGGCTGGGGTCCACGCTCCAGGCCCGCAAGTCGTGGTTCTGCGTCGCGGACGCGGTGATCTGCCTGGGCGCGGGCATCACCTGCACCGACGGCGTCCCGGTCGAGACGGTCGTCGACAACCGCAATCTGGGGGAGGGCGGGACACAGTCCTTCGTCCGCGGACGGGGCTGGGCCCACCTGGAGGGGCACGGAGGCTGGCTCGTCCCCGACGGCCTGCGCGCCCTGCGCGAGGACCGCACCGGCGCCTGGTCCGACATCAACACCTCCAGTACGACCGAACGGCGCGCCCGGCGCTGGCAGACCCTCTGGCTCGACCACGGCACCGACCCGGTGGACGCCTCCTACGCCTACGTCCTGATGCCCGGGGCCTCCCGCCGTACCGTCGCCGCCCGCGCCGCCGACCGTCACTGGCTGTCCGTCCTCGCCAACGACAGCGCGTGCCAGGCGGTCCGCGTCGACAGCCTGGGCCTGACCGCCGCGAACTTCTGGCGGGCCGGCACGGCGGGTCCGCTCACCGCGTCGGCCGGGGCGAGCGTGCTGGTCCGCCGCAAGGGCCGTACCGCTACTCTCTCCGTGGCCGAACCACCCCGTTCGGGCGAACCGCTGGAGATCGTCTGGAACCGGCCCGTGCGCTCGGTCCTGCGGGCCGACGACACGGTCGAGGTGCTTGCCACCGGCCGCCTGCTGCACCTGCGTGTCACTCCGGGGATGGCATGCGCCCCCCACGAATGTGAGGTGGCTCTCACACTCTGACTTTGTACGACCCCTACAAGCGGCGGGCCCTCTGAGCAGTCAGAACGCCTGCATGCTTCCAGGGTTCTGTTCGGTCGCACCAGGAAAACGGTCCGGAGACTGTGAGGAGTCAACGGCTCGCATTCCTCGCGGGTCTTCGTAAGGTCACTACATGACCGTTTTGGATGAGGCGCCGGGTGAGACGACGGGTGAGCCGACGGACGCGCGGGGACGGGTGGCCGAGCTGCACGAGATCCGTGCGGCGGCCCTGGCCGGCCCCAGCGAGAAGGCGACCGAGGCGCAGCACGCCAAGGGCAAGCTGACCGCGCGCGAGCGCATCGAGCTGCTCCTCGACGCGGGGTCCTTCCAGGAGGTCGAGCAGCTGCGCCGGCACCGGGCGACCGGGTTCGGCCTGGAGGCCAAGAAGCCGTACACCGACGGTGTCATCACCGGCTGGGGCACGGTGGAGGGCCGTACGGTCTTCGTCTACGCCCACGACTTCCGCATCTTCGGCGGCGCGCTGGGCGAGGCCCACGCCACGAAGATCCACAAGATCATGGACATGGCCATCGCGGCCGGGGCGCCCCTGGTGTCGCTGAACGACGGCGCGGGCGCCCGTATCCAGGAGGGTGTGAGCGCCCTCGCGGGCTACGGCGGCATCTTCCAGCGCAACACCAAGGCCTCGGGCGTCATCCCGCAGATCTCGGTGATGCTCGGCCCGTGCGCGGGCGGCGCGGCCTACAGCCCCGCCCTCACCGACTTCGTCTTCATGGTCCGCGAGACCTCCCAGATGTTCATCACAGGGCCGGACGTCGTGAAGGCGGTGACGGGCGAGGAGATCACCCAGAACGGCCTCGGCGGCGCCGACGTGCACGCCGAGACGTCCGGTGTCTGCCACTTCGCCTACGACGACGAGGAGACGTGCCTCGCCGAGGTGCGCTACCTCCTGTCGATGCTCCCGCAGAACAACCGGGAGAACCCGCCGCGGGTGGAGTCCACCGACGCGGCCGACCGGCGCGGCGACGTGCTGCTCGACCTGGTGCCCGCGGACGGCAACCGGCCGTACGACATGGCCAAGGTCATCGAGGAGATCGTCGACGACGGCGACTACCTGGAGGTCCACGAGCGCTGGGCCCGCAACATCATCTGCGCGCTGGCCCGCCTGGACGGGCAGGTCGTCGGCATCGTGGCCAACCAGCCCTCGACCCTCGCCGGTGTCCTGGACATCGAGGCATCGGAAAAAGCTGCGCGCTTTGTCCAGATGTGTGACGCTTTTAACATCCCGATCGTCACCTTCCTGGACGTTCCCGGGTTCCTCCCGGGCGTCGACCAGGAGCACGGCGGAATCATCCGCCACGGCGCCAAGCTGCTGTACGCGTACTGCAACGCCACCGTGCCGAGGATCTCCCTGATCCTGCGCAAGGCGTACGGAGGCGCTTACATCGTCATGGACAGCCAGTCCATCGGCGCCGACCTCACCTACGCCTGGCCGACGAACGAGATCGCGGTGATGGGCGCCGAAGGTGCCGCCAACGTCATCTTCCGGCGTCAGATCGCCGAGGCCGAGGACCCCGAGGCCATGCGGGCCCGCATGGTCAAGGAGTACAAGTCCGAGCTGATGCACCCGTACTACGCGGCGGAGCGCGGCCTGGTGGACGACGTGATCGACCCGGCGGAGACCCGCGAGGTCCTGATCCGATCCCTGGCGATGCTCCAGTCGAAGCACGCCGACCTGCCCTCCCGCAAGCACGGCAACCCTCCGCAGTAACCCCGCGGACCCTCCGCGACACCCTCGCGGAAACCTCTCTCACGGAGACTGTGACCTATGAGCACCCCTGACATCCGCGTCGAGAAGGGCCACGCCGAGCCCGAGGAGGTCGCCGCCATCACGGCGATCCTCCTGGCCCGCGCGGCGGCCGCCCCGTCGTCCACCCCGGCCCACCGAGGCCGCCCCAAGGCCGGCTGGCGCCGCCTGGAGCGCGAGGGCGGCTTCCGAGCCCCGCACAGCTGGCACTGAGCCGTAAGCACGTCTAAGGGCCCCTCTCAATGAGAGGGGCCCTTAGACGTGCCCCAAAGGGGCGCGGGGAACCGCACGACAAGCCACCGGGCTGCCGCAGACGGCGTACAACCGTCCGTGGCAGCCCAGTAGCCGCAAACAGAACCACTTACCGCAAGCGAGCCATGAGTGCGTGCTCCACGAGCGTGATGAGCGCCGACTTCGCGTCCGCCCGGTGCCGCGCGTCCGTCGTGATGATCGGCGTGTCCGGCCCGATCTGCAGAGCCTCCCGGACCTCGTCCGGGTTGTACGGCTGGTTCCCGTCGAACCCGTTCAGGGCGATCACAAAAGGAAGCCCCGAGTTCTCGAAGTAGTCCACCGCCGGGAAACAGTCGGCGAGGCGCCTCGTGTCCACGAGGACGATCGCGCCGATGGCGCCGCGGACCAGGTCGTCCCACATGAACCAGAAGCGGTCCTGTCCGGGCGTACCGAAGAGGTACAGGATCAGGTCCTGGTCGAGGGTGATGCGGCCGAAGTCCATGGCGACCGTGGTGGTCGTCTTGTCCCCGGTGTGGGTGAGGTCGTCGATGCCGGCCGACGCGGACGTCATGACGGCCTCGGTGCGCAGCGGGTTGATCTCCGAGACGGCGCCGACGAACGTGGTCTTGCCCACGCCGAAGCCGCCAGCCACCACGATCTTCGCGGACGTGGTGGAGCGGGAAGGCCCTCCGCTAGAGCTTGCGAAGTCCACTGAGCACCCTTTCGAGCAGTGTCACGTCTGGCTGGCCGCCGGCGCTCTCGTCGCCGCCGGGCTGATGGATGGCGACCAGGCCCGCCTCCGCCAAGTCGGCGACGAGGATCCTGGCCACGCCGAGAGGGATCGTGAGGAGGGCCGAGATCTCGGCCACCGACTTGATCTCACGGCAGAGGTTGCAGATCCGCTGATGCTCGGGCAACTGGCCCTGCATCTGGTGCGGCTGCGCGGTGGTGTGCACCAGCGCCTCGATGGCGAGCTGGTAGCGCGGCCTGGTGCGGCCGCCTGTCATGGCGTACGGGCGCACCAGGGGGTTGCTGGCGCCTCCCGCGGGGGAAGGCTCAGGGGAGCGTCGATGCGGCTGCACGGGCTGGATGCGCGGGGCCGCCGGCTGGTCGTACGGCGACGGGCCGGGGCCCTGCGGCGCGTACGGCTGCTGGCGCCGCTGGCTCGGTGCGGAGGGGAAGTTGTAGCGGTTCGGGTTCTGGGAACCGTCGTTCTGACCCTGGCCAGGGCCGTACGACCAATTGCCAGATGAACCACCTGGGGGTGTTGCCACTTTTTCTCCTCCTCCGACTGTGCCGGGCACCCATCACGCTGTGTGGAGCCGCGTCCCGAAACCTTACGGCCCCGGGACGCCAAAACGCACCGTCTGTCTGTCAGTTGAGCAGGCTGCCCTGGAGCTCTGCACGCAGATCGGGCGTCAGGACCGAACCGGCACGGTCCACCAGAAGGGCCATCTCGTACCCGATGAGGCCGATGTCCGCCTCGGGGTGCGCGAGGACCGCTAGCGAGGAACCGTCCGACACGGACATGATGAACAGGAATCCCCGCTCCATCTCCACAACCGTCTGGTTCACCGCGCCGCCCTCGAAGATGCGCGAGGCACCCGCGGTCAGCGAGGTCAGACCGGAGGCAACGGCCGCAAGCTGGTCGGCACGGTCGCGGGGAAAGCCTTCGGACATCGCCAGAAGGAGTCCGTCGGCGGAGACCACCACCGTGTGGGACACACCCGGGGTGTTGTCCACGAAGTTGGTGATCAACCAGTTCAGGTTCTGCGCCGCCTGGCTCATCGGGCTCACACTAACGCTCCTGGTTGTAGGTGCTGTCAGGACCGAAGCCCTGACCGTTCGTTTCACTGCCTGCGCTGCGGCCCCGCTGCACGCCGCGACGCAAATTGCTCAGCCTGCCCCGGACGTCCTCGGGAGCGCGGGAGACCGACGGGCCTCCCTGGGGGCTGGCTTCGGCGGCTCCCTCGACCAGGTTGGCCTTGGGCACCCGCCGCGGCAGACCGGAGGAGGTGACCCCGCCCGCCTTGGGCTTCCGGAGCTGGGAGGCCTGCTGCCACCGCTCGTCGTTGGACGACCGCCAGAGGTCGCCGCCGCCGTTGCTCTCCGGCGCGGAGGCCGGCTGCTCCTGGGTCGCTTGCCGCGTGCCGTTCGAGCCGTTCGCACCGCTGCCGGGGGAGCCACGGCGGGGGAGCCCTGCGTCGGTCAGTTCATGACCCACGGCGGCTGGGGCCGGCCCCGGTCGGTCGAAGCCTACGCGGTCGCGCTCACTCACGTCAGCGGCCTGCGCGGATTCCGCTTCCGGAGCGTACTGGTCCGGGTAGCCGCCCCGGTAACCGTCCGCCTGCGGCCAGTCATCCTGGTAGCGACGCTCCTCGAAGCCCGAGAAGGTCTCCGGGGCAGCCGCGTGCACCGCCGCGGGCTCCTCCTGGACCGGCTCCGCATAGGAGGGCTCCGGGTAGCCGCCGCCCGGGGAGAACGTCTCGTTCTGCGGCAGGCCGCCGTTCTGCGCGTAGTACGGCTCGTCGTACGCCGGGCGCTTCGGCTCCTCGTACGACGTCTGCCGCTGCTCCTCGTACGGCGCCTGCTGAGCCTCCTCGTACGACGTCTGCTGGTCGTACGAGGCGGGCTGCTGCTCGGGGTAGCCGTTGCGGCTGTTGTCGTAGCCGTTCTGCCGGCCGCTGCCGGTGGCGTCGTACGCGTCGGTGTACGACGACTCCGGGCCCTGCAGGGCGGGCGGCCCGTCCTGGCTCTGGGCCTCCAGGGCCGCGCGGCGCTCCTCACGCATCAGGGAGCGGCCGACCGGGTCCAGCTCGCGTATGTCGTCCGGGACCTCGGAGTAGCGGCTGTCGTCGAAGCCGAGCTCCGCGGCCGTACGCATCGGCAGACCGGTGTTGAAGTCCTCACCCGGGTAGTGCTGCTCCGGCATGATCTGCGAGACGGTGAACTCGTCCGCGGCCGGCTGCTGCTCGCCGCCACCGCCGTGGGTGATCGCGTCGGGCAGCATGACCAGCGAGGTGGTACCGGCCTGCTCGCCCGAGGGGCGCAGCTGGACGCGGATGCCGTGCCGGTCGGACAGCCGGCCGACCACGAACAGGCCCATGCGCTGGGAGATCGCGGCGTCCACGGTCGGCGGGTTGGCCAGCTTGTGGTTGATGTCCGCGAAGTCCTCGGCGGTCAGGCCGATGCCCTTGTCGTGGATCTCGATCATGATGCGGCCGTCGGGCAGCCGGGTCGCGGTGACGCGGACCTTGGTCTGCGGCGAGGAGAACGTCGTCGCGTTCTCCAGCAGCTCGGCGAGCAGGTGCACGAGGTCGGTGACCGCACGGCCGTGGATCTCGGCCTCGGGGACGCCGGACAGCTCGACGCGCTCGTACTGCTCCACCTCGGAGGAGGCGGCACGCAGCACGTCGACCAGCGGGACCGGCTGGTCCCAGCGGCGGCCGGGCTCCTCGCCGGCGAGGACCAGGAGGTTCTCGCCGTTGCGGCGCATACGGGTCGCGAGGTGGTCCAGACGGAAGAGGTTCTCCAGCTGGTCCGGGTCGGCCTCGTTGTTCTCCAGTTCGGTGATCAGGGTCAGCTGGCCCTCGATCAGCGACTGGTTGCGCCGGGACAGGTTGGTGAAGATCGCGTTGATGTTGCCCCGCAGCAGGGCCTGCTCGGAGGCGAGTCGTACGGCCTCGCGGTGGACCTGGTCGAAGGCGCGGGCGACCTCGCCGATCTCGTCCTTGGTGTTGATGGGGATCGGCTGGACCCGGGTGTCCACCCGTCCGGGGTCGGTGCGCGAGAGCTGGTCGACGAGCATCGGCAGGCGCTGCTCGGCTATGCCGAAGGCGGCGTTGCGCAGCTGGCGCATCGAACGGGACATCTGCCGGGCCACGGCGCCGGCCAGGATGAACGCGAGGAGCAGGGCGACCACGACTGCGGCACCCACGATGAACGCGTCCCGCTTGGCGTTGTCGGCGATGCTCGCGGCCTCGTTCACCGCGGTGTCGGCCAGGTCGGTCTCGATCTGGCGGTAGGCGTTGTACTTGAGGGTGTTGACCGCCCACCAGTTCTCGGCGGTGATGCCGTCCTTGCCGAGGGCCTGACGGGCGCTGTCGTTCATCGACGGCAGCTGGGCGATGGCGGAGACCATGTCCACCGGGTTGGACGGCGGCGGGACGTAGTCGGGGTTCTTGGCGGCGGCCTCCTTGGCCAGCGCCGCGCCCTCCGCCTGGATCTGCTTCTTCGCGGTGTCGAGCTTCGCCGCGTCGGCCGCGGTGCCACCGCCGACGTACTCCTCGACGGCGATGCCCTCCAGGTACGCGTACGAGGAGAGGGCGACCTTCTGGCTGGCGAAGCTGCTCAGTCCCGGGCCGGGCTTGATCAGCAGGTGCATGCCGATGGAGCGCTGCAGCGACAGGGCCGCCTTGGTGAGCTCGATGGCGTAGACGGTACGGCCGTAGCTGGTGATGTTGCCGGTGCCCAGGCCGAGCTCGTTGGCGAACTCGGTGAGCGGGTGCGCGATCTGCGTGTAGCCCTCTTCGGTCTTCACGCCGGTGAGCTTGGAGGAGGTGTAGGCGCCCGCGCGCAGCGTCTGGAGGCCTCCCTCGCCGTCCCTGAACAACTGGAGGCGGCGCTTGAGGCCCGCCTTGTCCGGCATGTTCTGGGTGGCCTCGTCGAAGGCGTCCGCGGCCTCGTCGGTCTTCTTGCGGGCGGCGACGACCGTGGCGTTGTCCTGGCCCTCGCCGCTCAGCAAGGGGGCGGCGGAGCTGTCGCGCTCCTGGTAGAGGGCGTCGGCGTAGCTGAGGGAGGCTCGCACCAGACGCGCGGTGTTCTCCGCGTCCTGGGCCTCACGCCAGGTGTCGATCGAGCTCTTGACCTGGAAGCCGCCCATGACGAGGCCGACGATCACGGGTATGAGCAGAATCGCGTTCAGCCGGGTGGGCACCCGCCAGTTGCGCGGGGAGAACCGGCCACCGCTGGACGGCGGCGCGGCCGTCGGCTCCGGACCGGACACAGGGGCGGACGCCGCTCCGCGCGGCGGCGGGGTGAAGTTGCCCCGGGCCGACGGCTCGGGACCGTTCTTGCTTCGCCTCACTCGACCAACAACCTCTCGGAGGGGTCGGCACCTACGTTGTGCCGCAGTCTCTCAGAGCCCAGTACGCCATCGACTAGTGAGTACGTCTTTGACTATTGGGCAGTTCAGGCATTCCAGCACGACGGCCTGCGCACCACCAAACATTGGTACGCGGAGATTCCGCGTGATGTAAGCCCTAGATAAAACGGTCATAAAGAGCGAGCCCCGTCAAATGACGGGGCTGTTGTGAGCGCAGCGAGACCGGTTGGCAACCACGCGTGGCCGTACCATCCGATTCCTCTGCCGAAACGTTATGAACACCGGGGCCGACCGTGTCCAAGGCCACAGCCGGCTCCGGGACATCTACGACAACTGCCGTATGACGCTTTTGATTTGGCAGCCGCTCGACATGTCCTTGGGGCGTTACCGCAGACGCGCCATGAGGGCGTGCTCGACCAGTGTGATCAGGGCACTCTTGGCATCCGACCGGTGCCGGGCGTCCGTCGTGATGATCGGGGCGTCCGGCCCGATCTGCAGGGCCTCGCGCACCTCCTCGGGGGCGTACGGCTGGTGCCCGTCGAAGCCGTTGAGGGCCACGACGAAGGGCAGGCCGCTGTTCTCGAAGTAGTCCACCGCCGGGAAACAGTCGGCGAGACGCCGGGTGTCCACCAGCACCACCGCGCCGATGGCGCCGCGGACCAGGTCGTCCCACATGAACCAGAAGCGGTCCTGTCCGGGCGTACCGAAGAGGTACAGGATCAGGTCCTGGTCGAGGGTGATGCGGCCGAAGTCCATGGCGACCGTGGTGGTCGTCTTGTCCCCGGTGTGGGTGAGGTCGTCGATGCCGGCCGACGCGGACGTCATGACGGCCTCGGTGCGCAGCGGGTTGATCTCGGAGACCGCGCCGACGAACGTGGTCTTGCCCACGCCGAAGCCACCCGCCACCACGATCTTCGCGGAGGTGGTGGTCCGCCCCGCGTCAGAGCTTGCGAAGTCCACTGAGCACCCTTTCGAGCAGCGTCACGTCAGGAGCGCCGCCGTTGTTCTCGTCGCCGCCCGGCTGGTGGATGGCCACCAGGCCGGCCTCGGCGAGGTCCGCGACGAGGATCCTGGCCACCCCGAGCGGCATGGCGAGCAGCGCCGAGACCTCGGCGACCGACTTCACCTCTCGGCACAGATGGCAGATGCGCTGATGCTCGGGGAGCAGCCCCATCAGCGCCGCCGGGTCGGCCGTGGTGCTGATCAGAGCCTCGATGGCGAGCTGGTAGCGCGGCCGGGTCCGGCCACCGGTCATCGCGTACGGACGTACCAGCGGCTGGTCGCCCTCATCCTCGTACGGCTCCGCGTACGGATCATGAGAGGCGGTGGGCGGGGTCATGAATCCTCCGGGCGGGACAGCAAGTCGATCTGGCTAGCCGTCTGGTGAGGCCGGTGGGGGGATTGTGGCGGCCGGACGGTGATGTGGTGAGACAGGTGGATCCGGGCGGGTCAGTGGAGCAGACTGCCTTGAAGCTCGGCTCGCAGATCGGGTGTGAGCACGGCGCCCGCGCGGTCGACGAGCAGTGCCATCTCGTAGCCGACGAGGCCGATGTCGCATTCCGGATGCGCGAGCACCGCGAGCGACGAACCGTCCGAGACGGACATGAGGAAGAGGAATCCCCGCTCCATCTCCACGACGGTCTGGGCCACGCTGCCGCCCTCGAAGATCCGCGAGGCGCCCGCCGTGAGCGAGGTCAGCCCGGAGGCGACGGCCGCCAGCTGGTCGGCACGGTCGCGCGGGAAGCCCTCGGACATCGCCAGAAGGAGGCCGTCGGCGGACACGACGACGGTGTGGGACACCCCTGGGGTGTTGTCCACGAAGTTGGTGATCAACCAGTTGAGGTTCTGTGCCGCCTGGCTCATCGGGCTCAACTAACGCTCCTGCTGGTGAGTGGGGTTCGGGAAGCTGCCCGTCTGGCCGTTACCGCCGACCTGACGACCTTGTGCGATACCCCGACGGAGATTGGTCAGCCGGCCGCGAACGTCGTCAGGCGAACGCGAGACCTGCGGACCGGTTTGGTGCTGTTGCTGCTGAGCCGTACCCGGGACGAGGTTCGCCCTGGGCACCCGGCGCGGCAGACCGGAAGTGGTGACACCGCCCGCGGCCGGCTGGCGCACACGCTCCGCCTGCCGGACGAGGTCGTCATTGGGTGAGCTGCGCCAGCCCGCGGAGGCCGCGGGTCGTTGCGGAGCGGCGGCAGAACTCTGGGGGGCCGCCGGAGCCTGCTGCTGCCGCGGAGCCTCGGCCGGGGAGGAGCCGTTGCCGTTGACCGGCTGCTCCTGTCCCTGCTGCTGGCTGCCGTGGAACCAGTTGGTCTCCAACGTGTCGTACAGCGGCGTACGGCCGTCACCGGGACCCGCGGGCGGCAACGCCTCCGGCTCCTGGCGGACCGGCCGCTGCTGAGGACGCGGCGGCATGGGCGGCCGCGGGGCACCGAAGTCGGCGCCGTTGGTCTGGGGCCGCTCGAACTGACCCGTGGACGCGGGGTCCTGGCGGCCCGGCAGCGAGTGCTGACCGGTGGAGTCGCCGTCGTAGCCCGGCATCGCGAACTGGCCGGTCGAGCCGTTGTCGTAGGCCTGCGGAGTCGCGAACTGCCCGGTCTGGGAGCCGCTGTTCTGCGAGCCGCCGTTCTGTCCGGACGCGGTGCCGAAGACGTCCGGGCGGACGAACCCACCCGTGTTGCCCGGGTCGTTCATGCCCGGGCGGGGGAACTCGCCCGTGTCCTGGGGCCCGCCGGATCCCGGGCGCGGGTACTGGCCGGTGTTCTGCGGGCCGCTGGTGCCGGGCCTCGCGAACTGACCGGTGTTCTGCGGGGCGTTGAAGTCCGGGCGGGGGAACTCGGAGGTGCTCGCCGGACCCTGGTGCTGCTCGATCCGCGGCATGCGCGAGGTGGCGGCGGGGTCCTGCTCGTCGTGGCCGCGCGGGACGTCGAGCGAGGCGCGCGGCACCGGCGGCTGCGCGTTCTCGTCGCTCCAGCTCGGGGTGCGGGGCTGCTGGTCGCCGCCGGGCAGCTCGGCCCGCGGACCACCGCGGCCCGGAAGCTGCGGCCGCCGGCGCCGGCCGCCCGGCTCGGGAGCCTGGCCGGCGTTCGGGGCCTGCGACTGCGGGGGTACGGACCCCCGGCCGCCGAAGGCGTCCTGTCCGCCGCCGAAAGAGTCCTGACCACTGAAGGCGTCCTGGCCCGGACCGCCCGTGCCCGCGGCCTGGAGGCCCTGCGGGGCACCCGGCGCCTGGCCGCCGAACCCGGCGCCGGCTCCGGCCGGAGCCGGCCGGCCCTGCGGAGGCATACCCGGACCCTGCGGTCCGCGCTGTCCGCCCGGCGCACCGGGACGACCGCCCTGGCCACTGCCGGGCAGCGCGGCCCGCGGTCCCTGACCGGCGTTGAGGCGTCCGCCCGAGGAGGCGCCGGCGCCGAGAGCGCCACCGCTCGGGCCGCCGGGAGCACCGCCGAGGGCGCCGCCGCCCTGGCCGTGGCCGCCGCCACGACGGGCCGCGGCCACACCGGCGGCGGCCTGCGCCGCGGCGGGAACACCGGGGGCACCCTGACCCGACTTGGGCTGCGGCTGGGGCTTCTTGCCGCCCTGGGCGACATCGACGGGCAGCATGACCAGCGCGGTCGTACCACCGGAGTCGGACGGGCGCAGCTGGATACGGATGCCGTGGCGCTGGGACAGCCGGCCGACCACGAACAGGCCCATGCGGCGGGAGACGGAGACGTCCACGGTGGGCGGCGAGGCGAGCCGCTCGTTGATCGCGGCGAGGTCCTCGGGGGAGAGGCCGATGCCGGTGTCGTGGATCTCGATCAGGACCCGGCCGTCGGGCAGCGCGTGACCGGTGACCTTGACCTTGGTCTGCGGGGAGGAGAACGAGGTCGCGTTCTCCAGCAGCTCGGCGAGCAGGTGCACGAGGTCGTTGACCACGCGGCCGGCCACTTCGGTGGTCGGCACGGAGGCCAGCTCGATGCGCTCGTACTGCTCCACCTCGGACGCGGCGGCGCGGAGCACGTCGACCAGCGGGACCGGGCGGGTCCAGCGGCGGCCGGGCTCCTCACCGGCGAGGACGAGGAGGTTCTCACCGTTACGGCGCATACGCGTCGCGAGGTGGTCGAGCTTGAAGAGCGAGGACAGCTGGTCCGGGTCGGCCTCGCGGGACTCCAGTTCGGAGATGAGCGAGAGCTGACGCTGGATGAGGCCCTGGGAGCGGCGCGAGAGGTTGGTGAACATCGCGTTGACGTTGCCCCGCAGCAGGGCCTGTTCGGCGGCGAGGCGGACCGCCTCGCGGTGCACGTCGTCGAAGGCCGCGGCCACCCGGCCGATCTCGTCCCGGGAGTGCACACCGACCGACTCCACGGACGTGTCGACGTCCTGCGGGTCGGACTCGGACAGCTGCTTGACCAGCTCGGGCAGGCGGTCCTGGGCGACCTTGGTGGCGGTCTCCTGCAGGCGGCGCAGCGAGCGGATCATGGATCGGGCGACGACGAAGGCGCCGACCAGGGAGACACCCAGCACGAGCAGGATCAGCGCACCGGCGATGATCGCGTCACGCTCGGTGGCGTTGCGCAGCTCGCGGGCCTTCTGCTCCATGTCCTCGAGCAGCGAGTGCTCGATGTTGCCCATCTGCTGGATCTTGGTCGAGCTGTCGTCGACCCAGTCCTTGTAGGAACGCCGGTCCAGGTCGGCCAGGCCCTCCGGCCGGCCGAAAGCACGGCCGGCGTACTGGTCGGCGGCCTCGATGGTGGAGCTGCCGTTCTCGATGGGCTTGAGGAGTGTCTCGGCGCTGTCGTCGCCGTAGATGCTCCGGAAGCTGCTGAGGTCGGACTCCTCGCTCTCCAGGGCGCCCTGGGCGTACAGCCGGTCGTTCTCGCTGAGGTCGCCGAGGCTCGTGTTGTTGGCCGGCAGGGCCGCGGCGAGGACCGCGCGCTGGATGGAGGCGTACTCCTTGGCGGAGGAGAAGGCCGACAGGGCACGCGTGCGCTGGATCATGTCCGGATTGCTGGTGGCCTCGGCCATGTCCTGGGAGAGGCCCAGCAGGTGGGTGATCAGGCGGTGGTAGGACTCCACCGTCTGGGTGGCGTTGCCCTTGGTCTCGTAGGCGTCGCTGCGGATCTTGCTCAGCGTGTCCAGGTCGCGGACCAGGCCGACGAGGCTGTCGCGGACGCCCTGGAGGTTGCCGTCCTTGCCGGCGGTGTCGATGTCCTCGGCGGCGTTGATGAAGTTGGTCGCGGCGCGGTCCGTCTTGTCCCGGTAACCCTTGACCGTGATGTTGCTCGCCGTGGAGTTGTGCGCCAGCGGCCCGGCCGACTGGTCGCGCTCGTCCTGGAGGGCGGCGGCCAGCTCGGTGGCCTGCTTGGTCATCTCCGTCAGCAGCTTCATGTTGTCGAGCTGCTGGATGTCGTTCATGGAGTCGTTGATGCGCAGCGCGCCCAGCGATGTGGCCGCCACGACGGGGAGCGCGAGCAGCGACACCAGGCGCGTGGAGATACGCCAGTTGCGCAGGGCCATGCGCGACCCCGGGCCGCTCGGGCCCTTCGGGGGCTTCACCGTCGGCGTGGCCGCGGGGCCCGGGGACGCCGACATGCCGAGGCGCCCGGTGCCGGAACCGCCGTCGGCCGACTGGCCCGGGTTCTGGGCGTGCTGGGGGGAGGAACTGCCGACATTGGGGCCAGTCCCGCCGTGCCGCTCCGGCTCGGCCGAAGCGCTGCCATCCCTCTTGAAACGTCCCTGCACTAGCGTCGCAACCTCTGGACCAGGCGCTCCTCCGCAGAACGGCGGAGCACGGTGTCGGCGTTGTGGGGAGCGCCCTGAATACGCACCCCGGGTGGTCGTGAGTGACCGGCGCTGCCTCCCCCTTCTCACCGCCGCTCGGCGCATTCTCTGCGCCCTCTGTGCGCCGGTTCGATCCCGCGGCGGTCCGTGGAATTCCAGCACAGTGCAGGATCTCCAACAAGGTCCATGGGTCAGACCGTGACCTACGTGACACCACGTGAGGGTGGTGTCACGGGGCGTGGAATGCGTTCATGTCGATATCGGACATAGGCCCGCGAGTCTCCCTGCGGGGGGAGGTGTCCCAGTCGCCATGATCAGGAGCGGAATGATGGCTTCAGGGGGGCAATGTCCGTTTCGTTGGGGTGAGTTGTGGCTCGGAATTGTCCGGTTTACCCATACGTAAGTGAGCAAACTCACATGGCGATCACGGGGTCTTCGCAAGTTCGGGAGGGAAGACAATGTTTAGCCTGACGCTTTACAAGAAGGCCGCATCTGTCCAACCCACCACATTCGAGGTCGAGTACAACCGTGAAGACGACGATGATGTTCCGCAACATTGCCAACCCGCGGCGCACGACGCTGGCGCACCTCGAGGGCGCCGACGCACTGCAGACCCCGGAGCAGCCGGAGCACCCGCTCGACCTCCCCGCCCAGACCGCCAACCCCCGGCGTACGGTCCTGATGGAGATCCCGGTCTCCGCGGCCAAGTAACCGTAGCGCGCCCGGATCACCGCCCTTCGGGCAGGTGGCCCGGGCGTATTGCGCGAGGCAAGGACCCCTCCCCGCGTTAGCCTGGAGCATCAGACTCCAGCCGGCCGAGTAGAGGGGCGCCCAGATCCCGTGCGCATCGCCAGATTCTCCATCGACGGGAACGTCGCCTTCGGCGCGGTCGAGGGCGACAGGCCGGACGAGTTCGTCCTCGACATCATCAAGGGCATCCCGTTCGCGGACTTCGAGCTCTCCGGTACGAAGGTCCCGCTGAGCAAGGTCAGGCTGCTGCCGCCGGTGCTCCCCAACAAGGTCGTGGCGTACGGCCGCAACTACGCCGACCACGCGAAGGAACTGGGCAACGCCGTCCCGGACGTCCCGTTCGCCTTCTTCAAGCCCTCCACCTCGGTGATCGGCCCCGGCGACGACATCCAGTACCCGTCCTTCTCCGCGGACGTCCACCACGAGGCCGAACTGGCCGTCGTCATCGGCCGGATGTGCCGCGAGGTCCCGCGCGAGCGCGTCAAGGACGTCATCTTCGGCTACACCTGCGCGAACGACATCACCGCCCGGGACGTCCAGAAGCGCGAGAGGCAGTGGGCGCGGGCCAAGGGCTTCGACACCTCCTGCCCGCTCGGCCCCTGGGTGGAGACCGGCCTGGACCTGGAGACGGCCTCCGACCTGACGGTCCAGCTCACCGTCAACGGCGAGCAACGCCAGCTCGGCCGGACCAGCGAGATGATCCACGGAATCGAGGATCTGATCGTCAACATCTCCGAGGCCATGACGCTGCTCCCCGGCGACGTGATCCTCACGGGCACCCCGGCAGGCGTCGGGCCGCTCACCGTCGGCGACGAGGTCGCCGTCACCATCGAAGGCATCGGCACTCTCACCAACAAGGTTGTCAAGCGTGGCTAGCGCACCCGTCCGCGTACGTTTCTGCCCCTCGCCCACCGGTAACCCCCATGTGGGCCTGGTCCGCACCGCCCTGTTCAACTGGGCGTTCGCCCGGCACCACCAGGGCACGCTCGTCTTCCGCATCGAGGACACCGACGCGGCCCGCGACTCCGAGGAGTCCTACAACCAGCTGCTCGACTCGATGCGCTGGCTGGGCTTCGACTGGGACGAGGGCCCCGAGGTCGGCGGCCCGCACGCGCCGTACCGGCAGTCGCAGCGCATGGACCTCTACAAGGACGTCGCCGCCAAGCTCCTGGACGCCGGTCACGCCTACCACTGCTACTGCTCCCAGCAGGAGCTGGACACCCGTCGCGAGGCCGCCCGCGCCGCCGGCAAGCCCTCCGGCTACGACGGTCACTGCCGCGACCTGACCGACGAGCAGGTCTCCACGTACGTCGCCGAGGGCCGTACGCCCATCGTCCGCTTCCGTATGCCCGACGAGACGATCACCTTCACGGACCTGGTCCGCGGCGAGCTGACGTTCACCCCGGAGAACGTGCCGGACTACGGGATCGTGCGGGCCAACGGGGCGCCCCTCTACACGCTCGTGAACCCCGTCGACGACGCGCTGATGGAGATCACGCACGTCCTGCGCGGCGAGGACCTGCTGTCCTCCACCCCGCGCCAGATCGCCCTGTACAAGGCGCTGATCGAGCTGGGCGTGGCGAAGTCCGTGCCCGCCTTCGGGCACCTGCCGTACGTGATGGGCGAGGGCAACAAGAAGCTCTCCAAGCGTGACCCGCAGGCCTCGCTCAACCTCTACCGGGAGCGCGGCTTCCTGCCCGAGGGCCTGCTCAACTACCTGTCGCTGCTGGGCTGGTCGCTCTCGGCGGACAAGGACATCTTCACCACCGACGAGCTGATCGCGGCCTTCGACATCGCGGACGTGAACCCCAACCCGGCGCGCTTCGACCTGAAGAAGTGCGAGGCGATCAACGCCGACCACATCCGTCTCCTGGACGTGAAGGACTTCACGGAGCGCTGCGCCCCGTGGCTGAAGGCCCCCTTCGCCCCGTGGTCCCCGGAGGACTTCGACGAGACGAAGTGGCAGGCGATCGCCCCGCACGCCCAGACCCGGCTCAAGGTCCTCTCCGAGATCACCGACAACGTCGACTTCCTGTTCCTCCCGGAGCCGGTCTTCGACGAGCCCTCCTGGACCAAGGCGATGAAGGAGGGCTCGGACGCCGTCCTGCGCACGGCCCGCGAGAAGCTGGAGTCGGCCGACTGGACCTCGCCGGAGTCCCTCAAGGAGGCCGTCCTGGCCGCCGGCGAGACCCACGGCCTCAAGCTCGGCAAGGCCCAGGCCCCGGTCCGCGTGGCCGTCACCGGCCGCACGGTCGGCCTGCCCCTCTTCGAGTCCCTGGAGATCCTGGGCAAGGAGACGACACTGGCCCGCATCGACGCGGCGCTGGAGAAGCTGGCCGCCTAGGGCACGCACGCGTGAGGGGCGGCACCAGGACTCCGGGTGCCGCCCCTCACGCGTCACTGTCAGTGCCGCGCACTAGGGTTCCGGCTCACCCGCACGAGATCCGGAAAGGCACGTCCATGCCGATGTCCCCCCGCGACTACACCTGGCTGTTCACACCGGGCAGCACCTTCGCCCACGACTCCGGGACGACCGGCGTGATCCACGTGGCCGGGGGAGGGGAGCTCGACCTGCCCACCGGACGGGTCGTCGCCTGCGACCCGTTCGTCTACCTCGGCTCCGGGGACATCGAGCCGTTCACGGTCGCCGTGCCCCCCGGCCGCTACCGCGTGGAGGCGGCCGTCGCGACCCTCGCCCGGCCCGACCAGCCCCCGGCTGCCAAGCCCCACCTGAGGGTGGCGGCCGCCCGCCTGGTCATCCGCGACGAGCCTGCCACCGTCTGGGAGTTGGCCCTGCGCCCCGAGCAGGATCCCGCGGAGCTCAAGGACGACGAGTTCTTCGGCTACGGCGTGGACGCCGGGACCGGCTGCTTCTACGACGCCGCCGCGGAGGAGGCCTTCCCGGAGGCGCAGGAGGACGAGGGCCCGCTGTGGGACGCCTTCGAGAACAGTGACTGGTCCGGCGGCCCGCACCTGGTCACGTCCCCCTCCACCGGCCACACCCTCGCCGCCTTCACCTCCGGCTGGGGAGACGGCTTCTACCCCACCTGGATCGGACGGTCCGCCTCCGGCGAGGTCACCTGCTTCCTCACGGACTTCTTCGTCGCGCCCGACCCCTCCTGAGGGCCCGCAATCACCGGACGCGGCCCGGGACGCCGGGTACCGTCGGGTCCATGAGCATCCGCGCTGTGGTCTGGGGCGTCGACGACACCT
>NZ_JBIWLX010000012.1:182327-389611 GCF_044766405.1 Streptomyces sp. NPDC102270
CACCTTGTTCGACGCTGCGTTCATCGGGGGGTAACCCCCGAACCCCCAGCCGATCCGGCGTACCGTCGGGTCCATGAGCATCCGCGCTGTGGTCTGGGGCGTCGACGACACCTTGTTCGACGCTGCGTTCATCGGGGGGTAACCCCCGAACCCCCAGCCGATCCGGCGTACCGTCGGGTCCATGAGCATCCGCGCTGTGGTCTGGGGCGTCGACGACACCTTGTTCGACTACACGGGAGCCGACCGCATCGGAATGCGTCTGCACCTGGCGGCCGAGGGGCTGCTGGAGGCGTACGAGAGCGTCGAGGAGGCCATCGTGCGGTGGCGGGCGGTCACCGACGCGCAGTGGGCGCGGTTCTCGGCGGGGGAGGTCGACTTCCAGGGCCAGCGGCGGGACAGGGTGCGGGTGTTCCTGGGGGAGGAGCTGACCGACGCGGAGGCCGACGCCTGGTTCCAGCGGTACATCGCGCACTACGAGACCGCCTGGGTCCTCTTCCCGGACGTCCTGCCCGTTCTGGACGCGCTCGCCGCCAGTCACCGGCACGCGGTGCTGTCCAACTCCAGCATCCACGTCCAGGACCGCAAACTGCGCGCCCTCGGCGTCCACGACCGCTTCGAGGTCATTCTGTGCGCCGCCGAGCTGGGTGTCTCCAAGCCCGAGGCCGGCGCCTTCCTCGCGGCCTGCGACGCCCTGGAGCTGGCCCCGCACCAGGTGGCGTACGTCGGCGACCACCCGGAGATCGACGGCCGGGGCGCCGCCGAGGCCGGACTGTTGTCCGTCTGGATCGACCGCGAGGGCGGGGTGCACGCCCAGGTCCCCACGCCCGCCGGACCGCGCCGCATCGCCTCGCTCGCCGAACTCCCCGCGATCCTCGGCTCGGATACCCGTTTTGGAGCCCCGTCCACCTTCGGGTAATGTTCTTCCTGCGCCGCCGGGGAGCGGGCCGAAAGGCCGGAGAACCGGGGACGCAAACTAGAACAAGATCTCCAACGGAGGTTGCGTTCCAGTGGCCTATGGTGTAATTGGCAGCACGACGGTTTCTGGTTCCGTTAGTCTAGGTTCGAGTCCTGGTAGGCCAGCTCGCAGAGCTCATCTGCATCGCGGAGATCCAGTTCCGCAAAGCCCCCGTTGTGTAGCGGCCTAGCACGCTGCCCTCTCAAGGCAGTAGCGCCGGTTCGAATCCGGTCGGGGGTACAGATCCTTCCCGGAGGGTCAGTCAGGGTCGCACCCGCTGACGCTCATGCAGGATCGCTAGGGCCCCCGTTGTGTAGCGGCCTAGCACGCCGCCCTCTCAAGGCGGTAGCGCCGGTTCGAATCCGGTCGGGGGTACGCAGTAGTTTAAATTGCAATGGTCTATGGTGTAATTGGCAACACTACGGTTTCTGGTACCGTCATTCTTGGTTCGAGTCCAGGTAGACCAGCTCGGACCTGCGGCGTTGTAAATTAAACGCCTGCAGGATCGCTAGGGCCCCCGTTGTGTAGCGGCCTAGCACGCCGCCCTCTCAAGGCGGTAGCGCCGGTTCGAATCCGGTCGGGGGTACAGGACGAAGGCTCTTCGCTCAGGCGGAGGGCCTTCGCTGCGTCCCGGGTTCATTCGAGACCGTATCTCCGCGTCGACTCCTCCTCCTGGGCCAGCCGATGCAGTGCCCGGAGCATCGGCTCGACGAGCACCACGCCCAGCACCGCGACCTCGGCCTTCTCGGCCTCCGAGACATGTGACTCCATGAACGCCATGTCCAGCTCGGCCACCTGACGCATCAACCGCGCGTAGGGCACGAGCATTTCGGGACTCCAGTCGTAGCCGAGACGACGCAGCGCGGCCGCCGCCACCACCAGGGAGCGGAACGACGGGGAGACGCTCGTCATGGCCTGTGCGTGGGACCACCCCAGTGCCCTGAGCAACTCCTCCATCGCGACCCGCGCACCCCGCACGAACTCGTCGTCGGCGTCCGGCTCCGGGACCTGCGGCAGCGCCCAGACCGCCGCGCCCAGGCGCATGGTGCGGGGCAGGGAGTCGTCGTCGACGTGCCCCAGTACCTCCCTGACCGTGGCCACCGGCACCTTGCCGACCTGGATCATCGCCCGGACCAGCCGCAGCCGGCGCAGATGGTCCTCGCCGTACTCGGCCGTCGTGGCGTTGATCTGGCGGCCCGGCGGCAACAGCCCTTCGCGCAGGTAGTACTTGATCGTCGCGGTGGACACCCCGCTGCGCTCGCTGAGTTCGGCCAGTCGCACCTCTTGTAGCCCCTCTCGGATACCGGCACTATCCAAGCATTCGCAGTCGGATAGTGCAGCTCGCCAACGAGGGGGTCCCATGCTCGGGAAGAAGGTCACCGCAGGCCGCACCACCGCGTCCACGGAGGGAGACGTGGTCGTCCTGCTGATCGGCATGCGCATCAACCACTTCTGGGCCGTGCACCACTGGGGCCCGGTCCTCCTGGCCATGCCGCGGATGCTGCGGGAGTTGCAGCGGGCGCCGGAGCGGGGACTGCTCGCCCACGTCCTGCTGACGGCCTCACCGCGGACGTACTACGTCGTCCAGTACTGGGAGTCCAAGGAGAAGCTGTACGCGTACGCGCACTCGCCGGAGATGTTCCACCACCGGGCGTGGGCGATGATCAACCGCAAGGAGAAGGCGGGGAAGGCGCGTCAACACGTGGGCCTGTGGCACGAGGCGTACGTGGTGCCGGAGGGGTCGTACGAGTCGATCTACGCGGACATGCCTGCGTTCGGGCTGGCGGCCGCGCATGGACAGGTGCCGGTCGAGCGCCGGGGTCGATCCGCGAAGGAGCGGTTCGCCCACAAGTCCGGGAGTGTGACTCCCCAGGGGCGCGGGGAACTGCGCGACGAGCCACGACGGCGGGCGGACGGCTGACGGCCGGTGGGGGTTGGGCGCGCAGTTCCCCGCGCCCCTGAGTGGGTCGTCTGCCCGTCGGTCCAGAACCTGCCGCGGCGTTGAGGCCGGTCCTGCTCCGACGGGGATACGACGATCCCGGCGCCCTCAGCCCGTGCGGCGCAGTGCCTCGGAGAGGCGGGCCGCCGCGTCGATGACCGCCTGGGCGTGCATGCGGCCCGGGTGGCGGGTCAGCCGCTCGATGGGGCCGGAGACCGAGACGGCGGCCACCACGCGGTTGGAGGGGCCGCGTACCGGTGCGGAGACGGAGGCGACACCCGGCTCGCGCTCGCCGATGGACTGGGCCCAGCCGCGGCGCCGTACTCCGGAGAGGGCGGTGGCCGTGAAGCGGGCGCCCTGCAGGCCCCGGTGCAGGCGCTCCGGCTCCTCCCAGGCCATCAGGATCTGCGCCGAGGAGCCCGCCTTCATGGTGAGCGTCGAGCCGACCGGGACCGTGTCCCTGAGGCCCGACAGGCGCTCCGCCGCGGCGACGCAGATGCGCATGTCGCCCTGGCGGCGGTAGAGCTGCGCGCTCTCGCCGGTGATGTCCCGCAGATGCGTGAGCACCGGGCCGGCCGTCGCGAGGAGGCGGTCCTCGCCGGCGGCTGCGGCCAGCTCGGCGAGGCGCGGGCCCAGAATGAAACGGCCCTGCATGTCGCGTGCCACCATGCGGTGGTGTTCCAGAGCCACGGCCAGCCGGTGGGCCGTGGGTCGTGCCAGTCCGGTGGCCGCGACCAGTCCTGCGAGGGTGGCGGGTCCGGACTCCAGAGCGCTCAGAACAAGGGCTGCCTTGTCCAGAACGCCGACGCCGCTACTGTTGTCCATGAAACGATACTCACGTCTCACTCTGTGAAACGCAAGTTCCTTTTTTCGTGAGACGCGCAACCCTTGTAGGCACAGCGGCCCGCAGACCAACGGGCCTGGCGGCGGGTGCCCGGGAACAGGGGCCGTGGGCGTCGCCTCCACAGGAGCTTCTAGTTGGGTCGGCGCAGCTCTGGCCGACCGGAGGGAAAGCGATGGGTAGGACACTCGCGGAGAAGGTCTGGGACGACCACGTCGTCCGGCGCGCCGAGGGCGAGCCCGACCTCCTCTTCATCGATCTGCACCTGCTGCACGAGGTGACCAGCCCGCAGGCCTTCGACGGACTGCGCAAGAGCGGTCGCCAGGTGCGGCGTCTCGACCTGACCATCGCCACCGAGGACCACAACACCCCGACCCTCGACATCGACAAGCCCATCGCGGACCCGGTCTCCCGGGTCCAGCTGGAGACGCTGCGCAAGAACTGCGCCGACTTCGGGGTGCGGCTGCACCCGCTGGGCGACGTCGAGCAGGGTGTCGTGCACGTCGTGGGCCCGCAGCTGGGTCTGACCCAGCCGGGCATGACGGTGGTCTGCGGTGACTCCCACACCTCCACGCACGGCGCCTTCGGCGGCCTGGCCTTCGGCATCGGCACCTCCCAGGTGGAGCACGTGCTGGCCACCCAGACGCTGCCGCTGGTCCGCCCGAAGACCATGGCCATCACGGTCGACGGCGAACTGCCCGACGGCGTCACCGCCAAGGACCTGATCCTGGCGATCATCGCCAGGATCGGTACCGGCGGCGGCCAGGGCTACGTCCTGGAGTACCGCGGCTCCGCCATCGAGAAGCTCTCGATGGAAGCCCGGATGACCATCTGCAACATGTCGATCGAGGCCGGTGCCCGCGCGGGCATGATCGCCCCCGACCAGACCACCTTCGACTACCTCGAGGGCCGCCCGCACGCGCCCAAGGGCGAGGACTGGGACGCGGCCGTCGCGTACTGGAAGACCCTGAAGACGGACGAGGACGCCGAGTTCGACGCCGAGGTCGTCATCAAGGCCGACGAGCTGGCGCCGTTCGTCACCTGGGGCACCAACCCCGGCCAGGGAGCGCCGCTTTCGGCGAACGTCCCCGACCCTGCTTCGTACGAAGACGCTTCGGAGCGCCACGCCGCCGAAAAGGCCCTGGAGTACATGGGGTTGGAGGCCGGTCAGCCGCTCACCTCCATCAAGGTGGACACCGTCTTCGTAGGTTCGTGCACCAACGGCCGCATCGAGGACCTGCGCGCCGCCGCCGAACTCGTCAAGGGCCGCAAAGTCGCCGACGGCGTACGCATGCTGGTCGTCCCCGGCTCCGCGCGGGTCGGTCTGCAGGCCGTCTCCGAGGGCCTGGACGTCGTCTTCAAGGAGGCCGGCGCCGAATGGCGGCACGCGGGCTGCTCGATGTGTCTGGGCATGAACCCGGACCAGCTGGCCCCCGGTGAGCGCTCAGCGTCCACCTCCAACCGCAACTTCGAGGGCCGGCAGGGCAAGGGCGGTCGTACGCACCTGGTGTCGCCGCAGGTCGCGGCCGCGACCGCCGTGCTGGGCCATCTGGCCTCGCCCGCCGACCTGTCCGACGCCCCTGTCGCCGCTGGAGTCTGAGAGTCATGGAAGCATTCACCACGCACACCGGCCGGGCCGTCCCGCTGCGCCGTTCCAACGTCGACACCGACCAGATCATCCCTGCTCACTGGCTCAAGAAGGTGACCCGGGACGGTTTCGAGGACGGACTGTTCGAGGCCTGGCGCAAGGACGAGAAATTCATCCTCAACCAGCCCGAGCGAAAGGGCGCCACGGTCCTGGTCGCCGGCCCCGACTTCGGCACCGGCTCCTCCCGTGAGCACGCGGTGTGGGCGCTGCAGAACTACGGCTTCAAGGCCGTGATCTCCTCCCGCTTCGCCGACATCTTCCGCGGCAACTCGCTCAAGAACGGCCTGCTCACGGTGGTTCTGGAGCAGAAGATCGTGGACGCGCTCCAGGAGCTCACGGAGAAGGACCCCACGGCCGAGATCACGGTCGACCTCGAGGCCCGCGAGGTGCGCGCCGAGGGCATCACCGCCGCCTTCGAACTCGACGAGAACGCCCGTTGGCGGCTGCTGAACGGCCTGGACGACATCTCGATCACCCTCCAGAACGAGCCCGACATCGCCGCCTACGAGGTCAAGCGGCCCTCGTACAAGCCGCGGACGCTGCAGGCGTGACGGCGCCCCTCCTTCGGAGCAACTGAACAGGTCGAGTTTCGGCCACCTCAACACCCCTGCCGTACCCCCGATCAGCCCGATCGGGGGTACGGCCGTGTCTGCCTCCGGACGGCCTCGCGCCGCGCGACACGCCCGCTCAACTTCCCACGTTACGGCGGGTGTTGTCGGGGTACGCGTCCCTTGTAGCCGTGACTTCCGGATGTGCCCGGAAGGCCGTTTGAGGCGGCAGTTGCACCCCTAGCAGGCGACAACTCGCCCCAGATGGCACAATCTGTGCATGGAACACGACGGCCAACTCGAGCTCTATGCGGCAGTCGCGGACCAACTGAAGGAAGCGCACGCAAGAGTGCGCGCACTGCAAGTCCCGGAGGGCGTACGGATGGCGCTGACCCGGAAGCTGCTGGTCATTACGGCCGCGGCCAAGCACGACGTCGTCGAAGCGACAAGGCGTCTGGAGGGGTTCATGGCCGACCTCGACGCGGGTCGAATCCCGGAAGAGGAACGCTGAACAACTCCAGAGCAGCCGAGTTCGTTGCGGCACAAGGGTGATAAGCCCGTTTCGTGTTTGATTTGCGGTATATATCTGCCTAACGTGCGAAAAAGCTTGAACAGTTTCGTTCGAGCGATGTCTCCGAAGGGGAAGACGTGAACAAGGCGCAGCTCGTAGAAGCGATTGCCGACAAGGTGGGCGGCCGCCAGCAGGCCGCCGACGCGGTCGACGCGGTCCTGGACGCCATCGTCCGCGCGACGGTCGCGGGCGACCGGGTCTCGGTCACCGGCTTCGGTTCGTTCGAGAAGGTCGACCGGCCGGCCCGTTACGCCCGCAACCCCCAGACCGGTGAGCGGGTTCGGGTCAAGAAGACCTCCGTTCCGCGCTTCCGTGCGGGCCAGGGCTTCAAGGACCTGGTGAGCGGCACGAAGAAGCTCCCCAAGAACGACGTCGCGGTCAAGAAGGCGCCCAAGGGCAGCCTGACCGGCGGGGCTTCGGCGACGGTCAAGAAGGCGGCTGCCAAGAAGGCCACCACCGCCAGGAGTGCCGCGGCCAAGAAGACCACGGCCACCGCCAGGAAGACGACGGCCAAGAAGACCACGGCCACGGCCAAGAAGACGACGGCGAAGAAGGCCCCCGCCAAGAAGGCGACCGGGACCGCCGCGAAGACCACCGCCGCGAACAAGAGCGCCGCCAAGAAGACGACGGCCAAGAGCGCCCCGGCGAAGAAGGCGACCGCCAAGAAGGCGCCCGCCAAGAAGTCCGCGGCTCGCACCACCACCGCCAAGAAGGCCACGGCCCGCAAGAGGTAAGGGCACAGGGGCACTCACGCGCCGGGCCGGACTCCGCATCGGAGTCCGGCCCGCGCGTGTGCAAGGGGGCTTCAGAAGGTCTGCAGGGTCACCAGGGTGACCTTGTCCCCGGTCATCTCGATGCGCACGCGCTGCCCGGGGCGCAACAGCCTCAGACCGCCCGCGTCGAACGCCGGCGCGTCGAAGGGCACCGGGGTGCCGTCGTCGAGAAGCACCTGCCCGCTGCGGCTTTCGGGGTCGTACGTGTACGCGGTCGCCTGCATGGCCGCAGCCTACTGCCCGGGAATCAGCAACCGCGCCGCGGCGGCGGCCGTCCGGGGGCCCACCCCGAGCGCGAGCGCGACCCGCAGGTCCTCGCCGGTGTCCACGTCCTGTCGTACGGAATCGACCTCGGTGAGGGGGAGTTCCGCCGCTCCCGAGGCGCGATGTCGTGCGCGTGAATCGGGGCCGAAGGCGGGACGCAATTCCGCGTCCCCCCGCGCCGCCAGCAGAGTGGTGCCAATTGCCGCGGCGTCCGCGAGAAAAGCGCGCGGGAATTGTGCGGCGGCGTCCAGAACACGGGCCAATTCCAGGGGCCGTAGCGCCGGAAGGTCGGCGTTCAGGGCCGCGAGGGGACTTTCGGGACGCGTCGACCGGACGACGGCCGCCCCGTGCGCGAGGGCCGTGTTCAGGCCCCCTCGGGGCTCGTCGGGGACGATGCGGGCGCCCAGGGCCGCGAGTTCCCGGCCGGCGAGGGCGTCGTCCGTGACGACCGCCACATCCCCGACCGCCGGGCAGGCCAGCGCGGCCGCCACGGTGTCCTGGGCGAAGGCGAGGGCCAGACCCGGGCGCACCCCGTCGCCGGCGGTGTCCGAGAGCCTGCTCTTGGCCCGCGCCAGGGGTTTGAGGGGGATGACCAACGTCCACTGCACCAGCGTTCCGTCCTTCTCTTCTCGCCGCCATTGTCACTCAGTCGTCACGCGCCCCATCTGGCGGTGTCGGTGGCGGGGCGTACGGTGTTCTCGACAGACAGACGGCCCGGGGTGACACTTGTGCGGCCCCCCAGGCCCTAGAGGAAGGTGTCCGCGTGCCCCGCCGCAGAATCGGCTTCTGGTACCGCTTGGCAGCGGTGATCGCCAAACCGCCGCTCATGGTTCTGCTCAAGCGGGACTGGCGTGGAATGGAGCACATTCCGGCTGATGGCGGATTTATCACCGCGGTCAACCACAATTCGCACATCGATCCCTTCGCGTACGCGCACTTCCAGTACAACACCGGCCGCGTTCCGCGATTCCTCGCGAAGAGCGGTCTTTTCAACAAGGGATTCGTCGGCGTCATGATGCGCGGCACGGGACAGATTCCCGTCTACCGCGAGACCACGGACGCGCTCAGCGCCTTCCGGGCCGCCATCGAGGCCGTGGAGCGCGGCGAATGCGTCGCGTTCTACCCCGAGGGCACCATCACCCGGGACCCCGCCCAGTGGCCCATGGTCGGCAAGACCGGCGCCGCGCGCGTGGCCCTGCAGACCAAGTGCCCGGTGGTCCCGGTCGCCCAGTGGGGTGCCAACGAACTGCTGCCGCCGTACGCCAAGAAGCTCCACGTCCTGCCGCGCAAGACCTCGCACGTCCTCGCGGGGCCGCCGGTGGACCTGTCGCCGTTCTACGACAAGGAGATGACCCCGGACCTCCTGAAGGAGGCCACCGAGGTCATCATGGCCGCCGTCACCGCCCAGCTGGAGTTGATCCGCGGCGAGAAGGCACCCAAGGCGGCGTACGACCCGCGCCGTGAGCGGATCGAGCAGCGGCGCCGGACCCGGGCCCAGAACGGTCATGAGGGGGAGAAGAGCAAGTGAGCACACCCGTCAAGGCGGCGGTTCTCAGCGCCGGTTCATGGGGTACGGCCTTCGGTGTCGTGCTCGCCGACGCGGGCTGCGAGGTCACTCTCTGGGCACGCCGTCCGGAGGTCGCCGAAGCCATCAACTCCAGCCGGACCAACCCCGACTACCTTCCCGGGGTGGAGCTCCCGCAAGGTGTCAGGGCGACCACCGACCCGGCCGAGGCCGCCGCCGGCGCCGACTTCACGATCCTGTCGATCCCCTCGCAGACCTTGCGCGCCAACCTCGCCGAGTGGACCCCGCTGCTTGCGCCCGACACCGTCCTCGTCTCCCTCATGAAGGGCGTCGAGCTCGGCTCCGCCATGCGGATGAGCGAGGTGATCGAGGACGTCGCCAAGGTCGGCGCCGACCGCATCGCCGTGGTCACCGGACCCAACCTCGCGCGGGAGATCGCCGCCCGGATGCCGGCCGCCGCCGTGGTCGCCTGCACCGACGAGGCGGTGGCCCGGCGACTGCAGGCCGTCTGCCACACGCCGTACTTCCGCCCCTACACCAACACGGACGTGGTGGGCTGTGAACTGGGCGGTGCCGTGAAGAACGTCATCGGTCTCGCCGTGGGCATCGCGGACGGCATGGGACTCGGCGACAACGCCAAGGGCTCGCTCATCACGCGCGGTCTCGCGGAGACGACCCGGCTCGGACTCGCCATGGGTGCCGACCCGCTGACGTTCTCCGGACTCGCCGGCCTCGGCGACCTGGTGGCGACCTGCTCCTCGCCGCTGTCGCGCAACCACACCTTCGGCACCAACCTCGGCAAGGGCATGACCCTGCAGGAGACCATCGCGGTCACCCGGCAGACCGCGGAGGGCGTCAAGTCCTGCGAGTCCGTGCTGGATCTCGCCCGCAGGCACGGCGTCGACATGCCGATCACCGAGACGGTCGTCGGCATCGTGCACGAGGGCAAGTCCCCGGTGGTCGCCGTCAAGGAGCTGATGTCGCGCAGCGCGAAGCCTGAGCGACACTGAGCCACGGGGTCGGTTTTTGCCTCGTTCGCCGCAGGGGTGGGCGCTGTCTCAGGGCACTACCACCGGGTACTCTCAACGCGATATGAGCACCGAGAACCTCCCCCAGAGTCCTGAGCAGCCGCCTCGCAAGCCGCGCGTGGCCGTCGTGTTCGGCGGGCGCAGCTCCGAACACGGGATCTCCGTGGTCACCGCCGGCGCCGTACTGCGGGCCATCGACCGGACCAGGTACGACGTCCTGCCGATCGGCATCACCAAGGACGGCCGCTGGGCGCTCACCGCCGACGAACCGGAACGCATGGCGATCACCGAGCGCCGTACGCCGAGCGTCGAGGAGCTCGCCGAGTCGAGCGAGGGCGGTGTGGTGCTCCCCGTGGACCCCGCGAACCGCGAAGTCGTCTACAGCGAGCCCGGATCGGTGCCCAAGGCGCTCGGTGAGGTCGATGTCGTCTTTCCCGTCCTGCACGGCCCCTACGGCGAGGACGGCACCCTCCAGGGCCTGCTGGAGCTCTCCGGTGTCCCGTACGTCGGCGCGGGTGTGCTCGCCTCGGCCGTCGGCCAGGACAAGGAGTACATGAAGCGGGTGTTCACCTCCTTCGGGCTCAAGGTCGGCCCGTACGTGGTGATCAGGCCCCGCGAGTGGGAGCGGGACGAGTCCGCGGCCCGCAAGAAGATCGTCGACTTCGCGGGCGAGCACGGCTGGCCGCTGTTCGTGAAGCCCGCCCGCGCGGGTTCGTCGATCGGCATCACCAAGGTCGACGACCTGTCCGGCCTCGACGAGGCGATCGCCGAGGCGCAGAGCCACGACCCGAAGATCCTCGTGGAGGCGGCGCTGCGGGGCCGCGAGATCGAGTGCGGCGTCCTGGAGTTCGAGGACGGCCCGCGAGCGTCGGTCCCGGCCGAGATCCCCCCGCCGCAGGAGCACGCGTACTACGACTTCGAGGCGAAGTACATCGACTCGACCCCGGGGATCGTGCCGGCGCCGCTCACGCCCGAGGAGACGGCCGAGGTGCAGAAGCTCGCGGTCGACGCCTTCGACGCGGCCTCCTGCGAGGGGCTGGTCCGCGCGGACTTCTTCCTCACCGAGGACGGCGAGTTCGTGATCAACGAGATCAACACGCTCCCCGGCTTCACACCGATCTCGATGTACCCGCAGATGTGGGAGAAGAGCGGGATCGGCTACCCCGAGCTGGTGGACCGGCTGATCCAGGCGGCACTTCGCAGGCGGACGGGGCTCCGGTAGCGGGTGCGGGCGGCTAGTCGGCGATCCCTTCGGGGATCGCCTTCTTTATGCCGGGCGCCAGGTCCACCAGCGGCGCCATGCCGTCCGCGGTGCGGTCCTCGGGGATCGTCACCTCGACGTACGCCTTGCGCAGGGTGGTGGTGAACCGGAACGACCCGTCGTCCTCCTTTTCCAGCAGCCAGCCCACGTTGTCGACCTCGACCCCGTCGGCCTCCGGATCGTCCATCTTCGAGGGCCGCCGGACACCGCACCGCAGTATGATCGCCGGGTCACCCCAGCCCGCGGTCAGCGTGGACGCGGGCTCGGGATCTTGACGGTCCTGGTCGTCGACCTTGGACGGCAGTACCCGGTCCAGTTCTCGGCACAGCTTCGTGACACCCGCTCCCGGCGAGGGAACCGCCGCCGACGCGCTGTCGTCTGCGGAGGAACAGCCCGCGACGGTGATCAGCAGGGCGAGCGCGGACAGGCCGAGAGGCCGGTGACGGAAGAAGTTCACCGGCCAAGGGTAGACGGGGGCTACAGATGGACGACCGGGCAGGTCAGGGTACGCGTGATGCCGTCCACCTGCTGGACCTTGGCGACCACCATCCGGCCCAGGTCGTCCACGGTGTCGGCCTGTGCGCGGACGATCACGTCATACGGTCCTGTCACGTCCTCGGCCTGGATGACTCCAGGAATCTTGCTGATCGTCTCGGCGACGGTCGACGCCTTGCCGACCTCTGTCTGGATCAGGATGTACGCCTGTACCACGGAACCTCCAGGGCGGCCACGAGGATCATGTGGGGAAAAGGAACGCCACGGTATCGCGTCGCCGCTCGTCGCGGGGAGACCCGCGGGGACGCGGACACCCGTGCCGGGGTGCGGACACGACAGAAGTTCACGGTCCCCTCGACCGTATCGAGGACACTGATGACGCGCGACCGGGCACGGCACGGCACAGAAGGGGCGTAAGGGCAATGAAGGGCACTGTTGGTGAGCTCGGCGAGTTCGGGCTCATCAGGGAGCTCACCTCCCGTCTCACCACCACCCCGGCGGTCCGGGTGGGTCCCGGCGACGACGCCGCGGTGGTCGCCGCGCCCGACCGCAGGGTCGTGGCGAGCACCGACATCCTTCTGGAGGGCCGGCACTTCCGCCGCGACTGGTCCACGGCCTACGACGTGGGGCGCAAGGCGGCCGCGCAGAACCTCGCGGACATCGCCGCCATGGGCGCCGTGCCGACCGCCCTGCTGCTGGGCCTGGTCGTGCCCGCCGAACTCCCCGTCACCTGGCCCTCGGAGCTCATGGACGGCCTGCGCGACGAGTGCCAGGTCGCGGGCGCGTCGGTGGTCGGCGGGGACGTCGTACGCGGGGACACGATCATGGTCTCCATCACCGCCCTCGGTGATCTGCGGGGCCAGGAGCCGGTGACCCGGGGCGGCGCCCAGGCCGGCGACCTCGTGGCGGTCACCGGCTGGCTGGGCTGGTCGGCCGCCGGGTACGCGGTGCTCGCGCGCGGCTTCCGCTCACCGCGCGCCTTCGTCGAGGCGCACCGGCGCCCCGAGCCGCCGTACCACGCGGGCCCGGCCGCCGCCGCGCTCGGCGCGACCGCGATGTGCGACGTGAGCGACGGGCTGATCGCCGACCTCGGGCACATCGCCGAGGCCAGCAAGGTCCGTATCGACGTCCGCTCCGGCGCGATCGACATCCCGACCCAGATGCACGACATCGGGCAGGCCGTCGGTGTCGACCCCATCCAGTGGGTGCTGACCGGGGGAGAGGACCACGCGATCGTGGCGACCTTCCCGCAGGACGTGAAACTGCCCGCCCGCTGGAAGGTCATCGGCGAGGTCCTCAACCCCTCGGCGCTGCCCCAGGTGACGGTCGACGGGGCACCCTGGACCAGCAAGGGCGGCTGGGACCACTTCGGCGGGGACATCGAGTCGTGAAGCCCCTGGTGCTCACGGTGGCGGGCTCCGACTCCGGCGGGGGGGCCGGGATCCAGGCCGACCTGAAGACCATGCTCGCGCTCGGCGTGCACGGCATGAGTGTCGTCACGGCCGTCACCGCGCAGAACTCCCTCGGCGTGCAGGGCGCCTGGGAGCTGCCCGTCGAGGCGGTGCGGGCCCAGTACCGCAGTGTCGTGGACGACATCGGCGTCCAGGCCGTCAAGACCGGGATGCTCGCCTCGGCCGAACTCGTCGAGGCGGTGGCCGAGTTGATCGGCGCCACCGACGCCCCGGCGGTGGTCGACCCGGTCGGTGTCTCCAAGCACGGCGACTCGCTGCTGGCCTCGTCCGCCCTGGAATCCGTCCGGCGACGGCTGCTCCCGGTGGCCACCGTCGCCACCCCGAACCTCGACGAGGTGACCCAGCTCACCGGCGTCCGGGTCGAGTCGGAGTCCCACCTGCGGGACGCCGCCGACGCCGTCCTGTCGTACGGACCGAAGTGGGTGCTCATCAAGGGCGGCCATCTGACCGGCGACGCCGTCGACCTGCTCACCGACGGTTCCGCGGAGTACTGGCTGCGCGCGCCCCGCCACGACAACCGGCACACCCACGGCACCGGCTGCACCCTCGCCTCCGCGATCGCCTCGCAGCTCGCCAAGGGACAGTCGGTGCCGGAGGCGGTGACGGCCGCCAAGGAGTACGTCACCGGCGCGATCGCCGCCGGGTTCGCACTCGGCGGTGGAATTGGTCCCGTGGATCATGGATGGCGGTTCCGTCAGCAGGCGGACGCGTAGTACACGGACACCTGGTACACGAGCACGGCAAAAAGCCGGCCCACCTCTCGGTGGACCGGCTCAGTGCAGCGAACCAGCAGTGGCCGCGCGCTTAGCTGTGCGTCAGCGCGAGACCTTGCCGGCCTTGATGCACGAGGTGCAAGCGTTCAGGCGCTTCGGCGTCCCGCCGACCACGGTACGCACGCGCTGGATGTTCGGGTTCCAGCGACGGGACGTACGGCGGTGCGAGTGCGAGATGCTGTTGCCGAAGCCCGGCCCCTTGCCGCAGACGTCGCAGTTGGCAGCCACGGGTCACTCCAAAGACTTCAGATGCACTTACGGTGGATCCCGACATGCCGGGATCGAGATCGCAGGATCAGAGATCTGAGTGGCGCTGCCGGGGGGATGGCCCGATCTGCATCGGGCAACCGGAGCAGCATACAACGACTGCGCCAGCAGAACGAAACTACCATGGCTGACCAGGCACTCGCTCCCGGCCCTCTTCCGGTGGACACCCACCCGGGGTCTACGCTGCGTCCAGTCCAGCAGCCCGAGGAGGCGCAGGTGGCATACGTGCCGCAGACATTCTTCGATGCTCTCGCGGTGCGCACCTGGTGCGGTCTGGCGCTGCGGGCGCTGGGCCGGGCGCGCGAGGAGATCGACGCGATCAACGTCTACCCGGTCGCCGACGGGGACACCGGCACCAACCTGTATCTGACGGCGGAGTCGGCGGTCGCGGCCGTGGAGGCCGTCTTCGAGGCCCACGACGCCCATGGCCAGGGGAAACCGGCACTCGCCGACGCCGCGCGCGCGATGGCGCACGGAGCCCTCATAGGCGCCCGCGGCAACTCGGGCACGATCCTCGCCCAGTTGCTGCGCGGCATGGCCCAGGTGCTCGCCGGCGACGGTGGGACGACTCACACGGACGGCGCGGGACTCGGGCTCGCCCTGCGGTACGCCGCCGACTCCGCCCGCCAGGCCGTGGCCCACCCCGTCGAGGGCACGGTCCTCACCGTCGCCTCGGCCGCCGCCGAAGCGGCCGGGGCAGCGGAGGGCGACTGCGGGACGGTCGCCCGGGCCGCCTACGACGGGGCGCGCGCCGCCCTCGCCGCGACACCCGGCCAGCTGGCCGTCCTGGAGCGGGCGGGAGTGGTGGACGCCGGCGGGCGCGGCCTGGTGGCGGTGCTCGGGGCGCTGGTGGAGACGTTCACGGGGGAGGCGCCCAGAGCGGTGCCGGTGGCGAGCGGGGCGTCCCGGGAAGTCCCCGCAGGCTCCCCGGCCTCCCCGGCTTCCCCCGAGAAGTGCGCCGACGCCCAGGCCGCCGCAGGCCCCGCCTTCGAGGTGATCTACCTCCTGGAGGCCGACGACACCGCCGTCGCGCGGCTGCGGTCGCGGCTCGACGCGCTCGGGGACTCCCTCGTGGTGGTCGGCGGCGACGGACTGTGGAACGTCCATGTGCACGTCGACGACGCGGGCGCCGCCGTGGAGGCGGGCGTCGAGGCCGGGCGGCCGTACCGGATCCGCATCACGCACTTCGGCCTCGGTGACGTGCACACCACCGGCGCCGAGCGACCGCCCCGCGAGCCCGCCCAGCGGGCCGTCGTCGCCGTGGTGCCCGGTGAGGGCCTGGCCGGGCTCTACGCCGAGGCGGGCGCGACCACCGTGCTCGCCCGCCCCGGGGAGCCGCCCGCGAGCGGGGAGCTCGTGGAGGCCGTACGACGGGCCCACGCGCGCGAGGTCGTGCTGCTGCCCAATGACGCCGACCTGCGCCACACCGCGGCCGCCGCGGCGGAGCAGGCCCGCACGGAGGGCATCCGGGTCGCGCTGATCCCGACCCGGTCCGCGGTCCAGGGCATCGCGGCGCTCGCCGTGCACGAGCCGGAGCGCCGGTTCGACGAGGACGTCGTCCAGATGACCTCGGCGGCCGGCGCGACCCGCTACGCCGAGGTCACCGTCGCCGAACACCAGTCCTGGACGATGGCCGGTATCTGCCAGGCCGGTGACGTCCTGGGGCTCATCGACGGAGACGTGGCGGTGATCGGCTCGGACGTCACCGTCACCGCCGAGGCCGTCCTGGACCGCATGCTCTCGGCCGGCGGCGAGCTGGTCACCCTCGTCCTCGGCGACGAGGCCCCCGAGGCCGTCACCGACCACCTGGAGACGCGCGTACGGGAGTCGTACCTCGCCGTGGACACCGTGGTGTACCGGGGCGGACGGCAGGGGGCCCTGCTGCTCATCGGGGTCGAGTAGAACCCCTGGGCGATCAGCTGTCCTGCCCCTCCTGCCCCTCCTGCCCCTCCATGAGCTCCAGCATCTGTTCCGCCTCGGTCCGCCGTGCCTGTGCCGTCCCGTCGGTCCCGTCCGCGTCGCCATAGGAGTCGCCGTAGGCGTCGAGCACCGCACGCGCGCGTGCCGCCGCCTCCGCGGGCCGGCTCAGGTCGATCGCCAGCCACCCGGCCGCGAGTTCGGCACCGGTCCGGGCGTCCAGGGCGTCGTCCCCGAGCGAGGCGAACACGACCACCGCCTCCACCACCTGGTCCAGCGACTCCTCCAGCACCGCCCGGATCGAGTCGTCCTCGGCGTCCTCCGGCACGGAACGGGCGATGAGGTCCCCGAACTGCCGGTGCGTGTGCCCGAGTTCGCCGACCAGCCGCTGCCGCGCCTCCTCGTCGGCCCCCGTGTCACCCAGCGCGGCCTCGCACGCCCGGACCGCGTCCGCCATCAACTCCCGTGCCGTCTCCGCCCCGTCCTCCGCGCGCAGCGCGAGCCAGGCGCGGGCCCGCAGGGATCGGACGAGACCGTGCACATTGCCGAGCTCACGCCACAGAGCGCCCGCGCGCGCGTACGCCCGGTCGGCCTCGGCGGGCAGCCCCGCGGCCCCGAGCGACTCGGCGGCGAGGTGGGCGAGGGTGGCGTGGTCGTGCTGCTCGGGCCATTGCCGGGCGATCTCGGCGGCCTGCAGGCGCCGTTCGGCCGCCTCCCGGTGCTCGCCCAGCTCGCTCAGACAGTCGCCGAGCCACCACTGAGCCTGGACGACAGCTCCCTCGCCGTGCCGGTCCGCGCTCAGGTCGGGCAGCGCCGACTCCAGCACCTCGGCGGCCTCGGCCCACCGGCCGAGACGCAGCAGGAAGCCACCCAGCTGGTGCCGGGCCAGGGCACCCAGCGTCGGTCCCTCCCCGGCCTCGTCGGCCCAGTGAGCGGCCTCCAGGGCATGCTCGGCGGCCTCCTCGGCCAGGCCCCGGCCGCCGACGACCTCGGCGAGCTGGAGATGCAGCTGGGCCCGTCCGATCGCCTCCAAGTGCGGCCCGCCGTGCTCCAGGGCCGCCCGCAGCGCCCGTTCCGTCCCGGCCGGATCGCCCAGGTGGTGCATCAGCCCGGCCAGCCTGGCCTCGTACTCCACCGCGAACCACGGCAGTCCCGCCTCCACGAACCCCGCCGCGGCCCACGTGAACAGCTCCGCCGCTCCCTGCACGTCCCCGGTCCGCGCGGCCAGCTCCGCCAGCATCGCCTGCGCCTCGGCGACCCGCGCGGCGAGCCGCACATCGTCCCCGGTCCGCCCCTCGACGAGGGCGAGCACCTCCCGTACGGCCGACTCGGCGTCGCTCAGGAACGCCTCGTCGTCGCCCTCGTGCACCCGTCGCATCAGGATCCGCGCCCGGGACATCAGCACGGACGCCGTCTGCCGTACGCCGGTGCCGTCCACGGAGTAGAGCGCGAGGACCTCGTCGTACGGCCCGGCGACCGCGGCGAGGGCCTCGTCCACCTCGCCCGCCAGCGCGCGCACGTACGCGGCACGCGCGTGTGCGGCCAGCGACTCGCCCGGGTCGCCCGCCTCCGCGTACAACTCGGCGGCCCGCTCGAACAGTTCGAGACCCGCCGGGCCCAGGTCCATCGCCTCGTGGTCGGCGATCTCCGCCCGGTCCCGCGGATCCAGCTCGATGCCCTCGGCGGCCCGCGCGACCGCCGCCCACGCCTCCACGGCGTTCGGCTGGAGGGTGTCCGACAGCCGCCGGGCCTCGGCGACCAGCGCGGCCGGATCGGGCTCTCGGGCGGTCGCGGGGGCGGGCGGCGCGACCGCCGGAGCGGCGACCGTCCGGACCGCCCGCACGCCCAGCGGCAGCCGTTCCACCAGCGGCCGCTGCGCCATACGCGCGCGTGCCCGCTCGCTGCCGTGGGCCGTGCCGTTGCGCTCGTCGAAGCGGGCGGCCAGCGCGAGGGCCTCCGCGCGCGCGTGGGCGGCGAGCTCGGCCGCGGTCCAGGACCGGCCCGCCGGCCCCGGCACCGGCCGGTCGGCCGGACCGAGCTCGACGAGACGGTCCATGAGCAGCGCCACCACGGCCATGAAGTCCAGCCTGCTGCGGGGGTGGCCGTCGTCCGTGAAGTACGCGGGACGCTCCGCGAGCAGTTCCAGGGCCCGTGCCTCGTTGCCGCTGAGGGCGCAGAACTCGACGTGGTCGGCGTAGGCGCTGCGCATGCTCTCCATGGACCGCACGAGCCGGAAGCCCCGCAGGTGGTTGGCGCGCGCCTCGTCGAGGCGGCCCAGGCGCAGCAACGGCGTGAGGGAGGACGCGAGGGCCGCGTGCGGCTCGTGCGCGCAGGTGAACTCGCCCTCCAGGACCGGCGCCCACAGGTCGAGCGCCTCCTCGTCCCGCCCGCGCTGTGCCTGCCACCAGCCCTGCTCGTGCAGCTCGCAGGCGTGGCAGTCGGCCATGCTGTCCCGGTCGGCGGCCAGCCACGCGGCGTACGCGTGCCCGGCCCGCTCCAGGTCCCCGATGTGCGCGGCCACGCTGTACTCGGCGCTGCGCACGGCCCGTTCGGAGTGCCCGGCCAACCGGTAGCGGTGCTCCATCTCGCCGAGCCACTTCTCGACGGCGGCGAGCGGGATGTGCGGCTGGTCGAGCATGCCGGCCGTCATCCACTTGAAGACCCAGTGCAGCGAGTGCGTCTCGTACTCGTCGAAGTCCTCGGGGTGCTCGTCCCACATGCGCAGCAGCCGCGCGAAGGGGACGAACATCTTGGCCTTCTCGGAGCTGTAGTTGTAGACCTTCAGCTGGTGTCCGAGCGCCTCGACGACCGCGAGCGGGATGTTCAGCTTCTCCGCCTCGGCGAGCAGCTGTTCCGCGCGCGCGTTGCGGGCGGGCCCCTCCGGTTCCTCGGCGTTCTCCGCCATCGCCCGGCGCAGTGCGTCGAAGGCTGTGACCCCGTCGATCCCGTCGACCCCGCTCATCAGCGGCCCTCCTCGCCGTTCGTGGCCCACTCCAGCAGGCCCATGAAGGCCCGGTTCAGCAGCGCCGAGTCCGCGGGCCGCAGCGGCCGCTGGGCCATCAGCAGCGCCTGCCCGTACAGGGACTCGGTGGCGGTGCCGATCAGCTCCGGATCGCCCAGCGAACCGATCCGCCGTACCAGCGGGTTGAGATGGTTCAGCACGAGACGCGCGCGTGGGGCGCTGCCGCGCAGCGAGCCGAGGATGCCCGCCCACAGATCGTCGGCCCCCTCCTCGGCCTCCGCCCGTGCCTGTTCGTGCCGGGCGTCCCGGTCGTCCAGGTGCAGCGCGGGCACGGACAGCGGCCGGAAGGCACGCAGGACCACGTCACAGCCCAGCGGGTCGAGCCTGGCCCGCGCGGCCGCCAGGAAGCCGGACAGCGCCAGCTCCTCGGCCGGATCGACCAGGTCCATGTGGGCGGTGACGGTGTCCGCGTCCAGCTCCGCGACGACCGTGCCCGGCCGCACCGAGGGCAGCGCCTCGACCAGGTCGCTGTCGTACGTGTAGCCGCCGTTGACCACCCCGACGCCCTGTGCGGAGGCGATCGGCGCGACCTGCCGGTACTCCTCGACGGTCCGCGTGAAGTGCACCACCGCGTGCCGCTGCGCGAACTCCTCCAGCGACAGCCGCCCGTCGGTCGTCTCGAACGGCAGCCACGGCAGCATCGTGCGCAGCATGTCCGGGTCGTGCCGCGCGAGCGACTTCACGCCCAGGTGGTGCACGGACAGGAAGGCCGCGAGCCGCTGCGGATCCCCGGCGGCGAGGCCGGTCAGCCAGGACCGGATCCGCTCCCCGAGAGCCTCCCGTACGGCGGCCAGCGTCTCGTCCTCGTACAACGACTCGCGCGAGGCCGTGGGCCGCAGGCTGTCGGTGTCCAGGACGCAGCGCACGAAGAACGCCCAGTCCGGCAGCAGTTGTTCGGCCCGCTCGGTCAGCAGCATGCCCTTGAGATGGACGCGGTGAGTCGCCCGCCGGGCGGGACTGACGGCCGAGGGAAGGACGTAGGCCACGCCCCGGATCCCGGCCAGCGGCACGTTCAGCTCGATCGAGTCCAGTGGGGTGAAACCGAACAGCTCGTGACAGTGCCGGGCCAGGGCCACCCTGCGGGTGGCGGGGGAGGGGTAGGGCCGGTCCCAGGGCGCGGGCAGATCGGTGACCGCCTCCTCGCCGACCCGGACGTCGTACGGCAGCAGGGAGCCGAAGTCCCGGGCGAGCCGCAGGACCCGCTCGGGCGTGAGCCACTCGCCGGCACCCGCCCGCGCCACCAGGTGCACGGTGGTCCCCGGCTCCGGACGGGCGTCGTGGGGCAGCGTCCGCACCCGGTACGAACCGTCGTCGCTCGCCGTCCACTCCACGGGCGGCGCGTCCGGCGTCCGGGCGCTGCGGCTGACCACCCGGATCCGCTCGGCCACCACGAAACAGGCGAGCAGACCGATCCCGAACTGCCCGAGGAACTCGGAGCGCACCTCCTGGAGGCCCTCGGCCCGCTTGGAGCTGCGTCCGATGGTGGCCAGCAGGTCGTGCACGTCCGCCTCGGTGAGCCCGATCCCGGAGTCCTCGACCCGCAGGGCGCCGTTCTCGGCGTACAACCGCACCCGGGCCGGGGCGTCCGGCTGTTCGGCCCGCCGGGCCGTGATCGCGTCCACCGCGTTCTGGAGCAGCTCGCGCAGATAGACCTTGGGGCTGGAGTAGAGGTGATGGGAGAGGAGGTCCACCAGACCGCGCAGGTCGACCTGGAACGTATGAGGTTGCTGAGGTACCTGGGGTGTCTGTGATGACTGTGAGGTCTGGGAATCCATCGTCGCAGCGCCGGCGGGGGGAACGTGCACGCGGCGCGGGGTCGGGCGGTCCCGGGTGGGGCGGGGGTCCGCGGATGGCCGGAGCGCGCCATCCTAAGTCCCCAACCAGCCGTCTGACCAGGGGTTTCCCAGTATGTATACGGCAATGTCAGTGGTGTGGTGTGCAATGGATCTCGTGCCCGCGCTGGAAGAACCACTGAAGAAGGTGCTCGGCCCCGCCACCGCGAAGGTGATGGCCGAGCATCTCGGCCTGCACTCCGTCGGCGACCTCCTGCACCACTACCCGCGCCGCTACGAGGAGCGCGGGCAGCTGACCCACCTCGCCGACCTGCCCATGGACGAGCACGTCACCGTGGTCGCCCAGGTCGCCGACGCCCGGCTGCACACCTTCGCCTCGGCCAAGGCGCCGCGCGGCAAGGGGCAGCGGCTGGAGGTCACCATCACGGACGGCAGCGGCCGCCTCCAACTGGTCTTCTTCGGCAACGGCGTACACAAGCCCCACAAGGAACTCCTGCCGGGCACCCGCGCACTGTTCGCCGGCAAGGTCTCCCTGTTCAATCGCCGCCTTCAACTGGCCCATCCCGCCTACGAGTTGCTGCGCGGAGCCGATGACGAGGCGGCGGAGACGGTGGAGAGCTGGGCGGGCGCCCTGATCCCCCTCTACCCCGCCACCGCCAAACTGGAGTCCTGGAAGATCGGCAAGGCGGTCCAGACGGTCCTGCCGAGCGCCCAGGAGGCGGTCGACCCCCTCCCGGAGTCCCTCCGCGAGGGCCGCGGCCTGATCCCCCTGCCCGAGGCCCTCCTCAAGATCCACCGCCCGCACACCAAGGCCGACATCGCCGACGCGCACGCCCGCCTCAAGTGGGACGAGGCATTCGTCCTCCAGGTCGCCCTCGCCCGCCGCCGCCACGCGGACGCCCAACTCCCCGCGGTGCCGAGGAAACCGGCTCCGGACGGCCTCCTCACGGCCTTCGACGACCGCCTCCCCTTCACGCTCACGGAAGGCCAGCAGAAGGTCTCGAAGGAGATCTTCGACGACCTGGCCACGGACCATCCGATGCACCGGCTGCTCCAGGGCGAGGTCGGATCGGGAAAGACCCTGGTGGCCCTGCGCGCCATGCTCGCCGTCGTCGACGCGGGCGGACAGGCCGCCATGCTGGCGCCCACCGAGGTGCTCGCCCAGCAGCATCACCGCTCGGTCGTGGAGATGATGGGCGAGCTTGCCGAGGGGGGCATGCTGGGCGGCTCCGAGCAGGGCACCAAGGTCGTGCTGCTCACGGGTTCGATGGGCACGGCCGCGCGCAGGCAGGCGATGCTGGACCTGGTCACCGGTGAGGCCGGGATCGTGATCGGCACGCACGCGCTGATCGAGGACAAGGTGCAGTTCCACGACCTGGGCCTGGTCGTGGTCGACGAACAGCACCGGTTCGGCGTCGAGCAGCGCGACGCCCTGCGCGGCAAGGGAAAGCAGCCGCCCCACCTCCTCGTCATGACGGCCACCCCCATTCCGCGCACGGTCGCCATGACGGTCTTCGGCGACCTGGAGACCTCCGTCCTGGACCAGCTCCCGGCCGGCCGCTCCCCGATCGCCAGCCATGTGGTGCCGGCCGCGGACAAGCCCCACTTCCTCACCCGCGCCTGGGAACGCGTCCGCGAGGAGGTGGAGAACGGCCACCAGGCCTACGTCGTCTGCCCCCGCATCGGCGACGAGGAGGACGACCCCAAGAAGTCCGCCAAGCAGAAGTCCCCCGAGGGCGAGGCCGACAAGCGCCCGCCGCTCGCCGTCCTGGACATCGCCGACCAGCTCGCCAAGGGCCCCCTGAGCGGCCTGCGCGTGGAGGTGCTGCACGGCCGGATGCACCCCGACGACAAGGACGCGGTCATGCGCCGCTTCGCCGCCGGCGAGACCCACGTCCTGGTCGCCACCACGGTCATCGAGGTCGGCGTCAACGTCCCCAACGCGACGGCGATGGTCATCATGGACGCCGACCGCTTCGGCGTCTCCCAGCTCCACCAGCTGCGCGGCCGGGTGGGCCGGGGTTCGGCGCCCGGGCTGTGCCTGTTGGTCTCGGAGATGCCCGAGGCGAGCCCGGCCCGCCAGCGGCTGAACGCGGTCGCGTCGACGCTGGACGGCTTCGAGCTGTCCCGCATCGACCTGGAACAGCGCCGGGAGGGCGATGTCCTGGGCCAGGCCCAGTCCGGCGCCCGGACCTCGCTGCGGGTCCTCGCCGTGATCGAGGACGAGGAGATCATCGCGGAGGCGAGGCAGGAGGCCACGGCGGTGGTGGAGGCGGACCCGGAGCTGACGAGCCTTCCCGGCCTGCGCACGGCCCTGGAGGCGCTTGTGGACGAGGAGAGGGAGCAGTACCTGGAAAAGGGCTGAGAAACTGGATCCGTAACCACCCACGAACAAGGACCGAAGATGACGCGCGTGATCGCGGGCAGAGCCGGCGGACGCCGCCTGGCCGTCCCGCCGGGCAACGGAACCCGGCCCACCTCCGACCGGGCGCGCGAAGGTCTCTTCTCCACCTGGCAGTCCCTCCTCGGCGGCCCCCTGGCAGGTGAACGGGTCCTGGACCTCTACGCCGGATCGGGCGCGGTCGGCCTGGAAGCCCTCTCCCGCGGCGCGAGCCACACCCTCCTGGTCGAGGCCGACGCGCGGGCCGCCCGCACCATCCGCGAGAACGTCAGGAACCTCGGCCTGCCCGGCGCCGAGGTTCGCGCGGGCAAGGCCGAACAGATCATCCAGCAAGGGGCTCCGGCACAGCCGTACGACCTCGTCTTCCTGGACCCGCCGTACCGAGTCACGGATCACGATCTTCGCGAGATCCTGCTCACACTCCGCACGGAACACTGGCTCGCACCGGAGGCCCTCGTCACCGTGGAGCGCAGCACCAGAGGCGGAGAGTTCCAGTGGCCGCCCGGATTCGACGCGGTCAAGGCCCGTCGCTACGGCGAGGGAACGTTTTGGTACGGTCGCGCCGCCTCTACGTGCGAAGACGCACGATGACCGGACCGGAGAGCGAGGGATCTCAAGTGCGCCGCGCCGTCTGTCCCGGGTCGTTCGACCCGATCACCAACGGACACCTCGACATCATCTCCCGCGCCTCCAGACTGTACGACGAGGTCTACGTCGCGGTGATGATCAACAAGTCCAAGAAGGGCCTGTTCGAGATCGACGAACGGATCGACCTGATCCGCGAGGTCACCGCCGAGTACGGCAACGTGATCGTCGAGGCCTTCCACGGCCTGCTCGTCGACTACTGCAAGGAGCGCGACATCCCGGCCATCGTCAAGGGCCTGCGCGCGGTCAGCGACTTCGACTACGAGCTCCAGATGGCCCAGATGAACAACGGCCTGAGCGGTGTCGAGACCCTTTTCGTGCCGACCAACCCCACCTACAGCTTCCTGTCCTCCTCGCTCGTCAAGGAGGTCGCGACCTGGGGCGGAGACGTCTCCCACCTGGTCCCCCCAAGGGTCCTGGAAGCCCTGAACGAACGCCTCCGCAAGGGCTGATGGGGCTACAGTCGTCCCGTCCGTCTCCAATACGGCTGTAGAGAGTGGCGAGCACAGGTGGACGTGCAGAAGAAGCTCGACGAGATCGTGTCCACGGTCTCCGGCGCCCGGTCGATGCCCATGTCGGCCTCGGTGATCGTCAACCGCGCCGAACTGCTCGCGATGCTCGAAGAGCTGCGCCAGGCCCTGCCGGGCTCCCTCGCGCAGGCCCAGGAGCTGATCGGCGACCGTGACCAGATGGTCGAGCAGGCCCGCCAGGAGGCCGAGCGCATCATCTCCACCGCCCACGCCGAACGCGGCTCCCTGATCTCCGACACCGAGATCGCCCGCCGCTCCCAGGCCGAGGCCGACCGCATCCTCAACGAGGCCCGGCAGGAGGCCGAGGAGGTCCGCGCGGAGGCCGACGACTACGTCGACTCCAAGCTCGCCAACTTCGAGGTCGTCCTCACCAAGACCCTCGGCTCGGTCGGCCGCGGCCGCGAGAAGCTCCTCGGCACCGGCCCGGGTCTCGACGAGCACGGTTACGAGGACGAGGACGCCCCCGAGCGCAGCCACGACCCCGAGACGCTGCGCAAGGACGCCGACTCCTACGTCGACGCCAAGCTCGGCGCCTTCGAGGCGGTCCTCGCCAAGACCCTGGAGGCCGTCGGCCGCGGCCGCCAGAAGCTGCACGGCCGTATCGCCACCGACGACCTCGGCGCCCTCGCCGACAACACCTCCACCGTCCAGCACTCCAGCGACGCCGACTACCTGGCCGACCTCACCGCCCTCGCCGAGCAGGACAACCGGGCCGCGGCCCAGGCGGCCCAGGCCGAGCAGCCGGAGTACGGCCAACAGCCGGCGTACGGCTACCAGCAGCAGACCGACGCCTACGCCGGCTACCAGCAGCAGCAGCCCGATCCCTACGCCCAGCAGGACCAGTACGGCTACCAGCAGGCCGACCCCTACGCCTACCAGGGGTACGACCAGCAGCAGTACGACCAGAACCAGGCCCAGCAGGCCCACCAGCCGCAGCAGGCCCAGCAGAACTACGCCCTCGACGAGACCAGCCTCTTCGACACCGGCATGATCACGCCGGAGCAGTTGAGGGCGTACGAACAGGGTCGCGGACAGTAAGGGACCACCGGATTGGGCCGTGAGCGAAAGGTCCAGTATCCTGGCTCTTCGGTCGCGTGTACGTCCGCGATCAACGCTGCCCGGGAGCACCGAAGGGCGGCATCCCCCAAGTTCCAAGATCGAAAGCAGGAATGGCCCTGAACGCCCGCCTCGACCACCGCAACCCTCTCGTGTTCGACACACACGAGCTGGGCCGGCGTCCTGGCGCGCTGCAGCGCCTGACCCGTGAGATCGACGCTCCCAAGGACCTCGGTATCCAGGGAGTGATCGGAGTGCCGGAAGGCGCCCCGGTCGAGCTCGAACTCCGTCTGGAGTCGGTCATGGAAGGGGTGCTTGTCACAGGCACCGCCCGTGCACAGGCCAAGGGGGAGTGCGTAAGGTGTCTGGAGCCGCTCGAGCTGGCGCTCGAAGCGGACTTCCAGGAGATGTTCTCGTACCCTGACGCCGACGACCGGGGCCGCGTGAAAGCGGCGGAACCGGCCGACGACGCCGAGGAAGACGAGGACAGGCTCTTCATCGAGGACGGCCTGTTCGACCTCGAACCCGTGCTGCGTGATGCGGTGGTGCTCGCACTGCCGATGCAGCCGGTGTGCCAGGACGACTGCCTGGGCCTGTGCTCCGAATGCGGAGAGCGGCTCACGGACGACCCGGACCACCACCATGACGCCGTCGACATCCGTTGGGCGGCACTGCAGGGACTCGCCGGTTCACTCGAAGACGGCGAGAAGGACGAGATGAGTGGCGAAGCGCCTCGATCGGCGCCCGCCAACGAGAAGCAGGAGAAGTAGCCGTGGCTGTTCCGAAGCGGAAGATGTCGCGCAGCAACACGCGCCACCGCCGGTCGCAGTGGAAGGCTGCGGTCCCCACCCTGGTTGCGTGCGAGCGCTGCCACGAGCCCAAGCTGCAGCACATCGCGTGCCCCGCTTGCGGCACCTACAACAAGCGCCAGGTCCTCGAGGTCTGAGCGGCTGGTGAGAGGCACTGTGTCCACGCCGAAGAAGAACTCGGGCGACAACCAGGCCTCGTCCCACACGCTGTTGGAAGGGCGGCTCGGGTACAAGCTCGAGTCCGCCCTTCTGGTGCGTGCGCTGACCCACCGTTCGTACGCGTACGAGAACGGCGGTCTGCCGACCAATGAGCGTCTGGAGTTCCTCGGGGACTCCGTACTCGGCCTCGTGGTCACGGACACGCTGTACACGACCCACCCCGACCTGCCCGAAGGCCAGCTGGCCAAGTTGCGGGCCGCGGTGGTCAACTCACGTGCACTGGCGGAGGTCGGCCGCGGGCTCGACCTGGGTTCCTTCATCCGGCTCGGCCGTGGTGAAGAGGGCACAGGCGGCCGGGACAAGGCGTCCATCCTCGCCGACACCCTGGAAGCGGTGATCGGCGCGGTCTATCTCGACCAGGGTCTCGATGCGGCGAGCGAGCTCGTCCATCGGCTTTTCGACCCACTGATCGAGAAGTCCTCCAACCTCGGTGCCGGCCTGGACTGGAAGACCAGTCTCCAGGAGCTCACCGCGACCGAAGGGCTCGGCGTGCCCGAGTACCTGGTCACGGAGACCGGCCCCGACCACGAGAAGACCTTCACTGCTGCCGCCCGCGTCGGAGGCGTCTCGTACGGCACCGGCACCGGCCGCAGCAAGAAGGAGGCGGAGCAGCAGGCCGCGGAGTCCGCCTGGAGGTCCATTCGGGCCGCAGCGGACGAGCGCGCCAAGGCGGCGGCCGAGAAGGCCGTTGAGATCGTCGAGGCCGTCGAGGTCGTCGAGGTCGTCGAAGCCGCCGAGGACGACGACGAAGGTCCGTCGTCCGTCTCCGCCTGACGCCTGGAAGCACCAGCGCGTCCGGAAGAACAGCGCAGCCGAGCGCCTGCCCCCGAACACCGGGGCGGGCGCTCGGCTCATACACCGGTCCGTGACGGGGGAGCCCCATGCCCGAGTTGCCCGAGGTCGAGGTCGTACGGCGAGGCCTCGAGCGGTGGGTCGCCCACCGTACGGTCGCCGAGGCCGAGGTGCTGCACCCGCGCGCGGTCCGCCGCCACCTCGCCGGTGCCGACGACTTCGCGCACCGCCTCAAGGGCCACCGCGTCGGCATCCCGAGCCGCCGCGGGAAGTACCTCTGGCTGCCCCTGGAGGACACCGGCCAGTCGGTCCTGGCCCACCTCGGGATGAGCGGCCAGCTGCTGGTCCAGCCGCATGCCGCACCCGACGAGAAGCACCTGAGGATCCGGGTGAGGTTCGCCGACGAGGTGGACACCGAACTCCGCTTCGTCGACCAACGCACCTTCGGCGGACTGTCGTTGCACGACAACACCCCCGACGGCCTGCCCGACGTCATCGCGCACATCGCGCGCGACCCCCTCGACCCGCTCTTCGACGACGACGCCTTCCACCAGGCACTGCGCCGCAAGCGCAGCACCATCAAACGGGCCCTGCTGGACCAGTCGTTGATCAGCGGAGTCGGCAACATCTATGCGGACGAGGCGCTGTGGCGCTCCCGCATCCACTACGAGCGCCCCACCGGCACCTTCACGCGCCCCCGCACCGCGGAACTCCTGGGCCACGTCCGGGACGTGATGAACGCGGCCCTCGCGGTGGGCGGCACCAGCTTCGACAGCCTGTACGTCAACGTCAACGGCGAGTCCGGGTACTTCGACCGCTCCCTCGACGCGTACGGCCGTGAGGGGCTGCCGTGCAAGCGGTGCGGTACGCCGATGCGCCGGCGGCCCTGGATGAACCGGTCCAGCTACTTCTGCCCGAGGTGTCAGCGGGCGCCGCGCGTCACGTCGTAGCGCTCACGGGCGGCCAGGACGTCGTCCATGCGGCCCTCGACGAAGTGGATGAGCCCCAGCAGCCGCTCGGCGAGCTCGTGGCCCAGCGGGGTCAGCTCGTAGTCGACGCGGGGTGGGTTGGTGGGCTGGGCCTCGCGGTGCACCAGGCCGTCGCGCTCCAGTGCCTGGAGCGTCTGGGAGAGCATCTTCTCGCTCACGCCGTCGACCCGGCGGCGCAGCTCGTTGAAGCGCAGCGAGCCCTCGTACAGGGCGCCGAGGGTGAGGGCGCCCCAGCGGCCCGTCACGTGCTCCAGGGTGCCGCGCGAGGGGCATGCCTTGGCGAACACGTCGTACGGGAGGTCCCGCGCCTCCGGGGGCTGCTGCGTGGTGTCCATATCACGAGCGTACTGGAAGAGAGCACTAACCGACAGGTCGCACTAACGAAAAGTTAGTGCGACCATCGTCGCGCCGGTCTCTAGTATCCGAAGTCCTGGGTCCACCAGGGGCCGCCCGCGCCGAACTGCACGCCCACGCCCAGCGTCTTGAAGTCGCAGTTCAGGATGTTGGCCTTGTGGCCGGGGCTGTTCATCCAGGCTTCCATGACCGAGGCCGCGTCGGCCTGGCCGCGGGCGATGTTCTCGCCGCCGAGGCTGGTGATCCCGGCCTTCGCCGCGCGGTCCCACGGGGTGGCGCCGCTCGGGTCGGTGTGGTCGAAGAAGCCCTGCTCGGCCATGGCCTTGCTGAATGCCTCGGCGAGCTCGGTCAGCGCGCTGTTCGCGGCGACCGGGCTGCACCCGACCTTCGCCCGCTCGACGTTGACGAGCCTGAGCACCTCGGCCTCGGTGGCGGCCTCCGTGGAGACCTCCACCGGCGCGGTGGTCTCCTGCTTCGCGGGCTCGCGCTCCTTCTGTGAAGGAGTCGTCTCCGGCTCCTTGCTCGGCGTGGCCGCCGGCTTCTTCGTCGGCTCCTCGGCCGGCGGGGCCGTCGAGGTCGAGGTCGAGGTCGAGGGGGCCGGCGAGGGCGAGGAGGCGCGCTCGGCGTCCCGGCTCGTCGACGAGCCGTCCTCGCGGCTGTCGGCGCTGCCGGAGGTGCCGCCCTGCTCGGCGGGCGAGTTGGTCGGCGAGCTCGCCGCCTGTACATCCCCGCCGGTGGTGCTGCCGCCGCCGATCTTGTAGTTGTCCAGGCCCGGCACCACGCCCGCGGCGACCGCGACCGTGCCGATCGCGACGGCGGCAGAAACCCCGAGCAGACCGGTCTTGACCGGCGTCACGAGGTTCTTCTTGCGGCGGCGGTGCGAGCCGCTGCGACGCGGACCGTCGGCGGGCGTGTAGCCCTCGCCCCGGTACAGCGCGTACTCCTCCTCCGACGCGAACAGGTAGGCGTCACTGCGCGCGTAGGGGTCGGGGTCCTCGTGGCCCGGGTGGGTGGCGGTGCCCACCGAGGCGAAGTTGTACGAGTCCTGCGGGTCGTAGCCGCTCCCGAAGGAGGTGTGTGCCGGTATGACCCCCGTGGCGCGGCCCGTGGCGGCGCGGCCGGCGGCGGAGCGTCGGTGGCGTCCCATGTCCTTGCCTTCCTCGTCTGTTCTTGAGGTCGACGCGTCCCCCCGGTCAACCAAAGTCACAAAACCCACACGATCGAGTGAGTTTCGTATGAGATTCATTGGCAGCGGACAGTACCGCATGGCGCCAGTTGAAGGAGTGCCGGGAGAGACATTGGCCGGTTAGGTTGCACTCATGAGCGAGGATGTTCGACTGGTCGCCTGGGTGCGCGGACGCGTCCAAGGTGTGGGTTTCCGCTGGTTCACGCGGGCCAAGGCCCTGGAGATCGGCGGCCTGAGTGGTTTTGCTCTCAATCTGGACGACGGGCGCGTGCAGGTGGTCGCGGAGGGCCCGCGGAAGGGCTGCCAGGGACTCCTCGAATGGCTCCTTGGTGACGACACGCCCGGCCGCGTCGACGGCGTCACCGAGATCTGGGACACACCCCGCGGGGGTTACGACGGCTTCGCCATCCGTTGAGCGGTTTCTGTAAAACGGCCCAGGCGGTGGTGGAGGGACATGCCACTGACACCTGCCGGAAGGAGAAAGGCGCTGGTGGTTGCCAAGAAGGCCGGCCCGTGGCAGGCTCCTCAGCCAAGAATGATCGTCACGCCCCCGGGGTCCCGAGGGAGCCGTAGCGCCGCCGTTCCCAGGCCGCGCCGGAGCGGGTTGCCACCAATACGGGGCGTGATCGTGTTGACCGTCAAACTTTTTGGTGAGACGCTGAAAGCACCCCGCGCACCTTAGCTGTTTGGCATGGAACAACAGCAACACGAACTCAAAAGTGTCAAGCACCGCGGGTGCGAATCCCTCACGACCCACACCGCTTCGGTCGGTCACTCAGTGTGGAGGACCATCCATCATGGCAAAGGCGCTTCTCGGTTACGTCGGCGGCTCGGACCCTCGACTCCTCGCCGAGATGCGACGGCTCCAGCAGCGCGTCCAGGACCTGGAATCCGAGCTCGTACGGATCCAGGCCGAGAATGACGCGCTCGCGGCTGCCGCTTCTCACGACAGGATCATGGAGAGCATCGACGCACACCAGGCGGAGCCTGCGCTCACCTGATCGCTGCATCGCTACACGACAGCTCACGCAGTGGTCCGGTCAGCCCGTATCAACCGCTAAGTTGTCAGATTTGCAAGGGACGCTTCGGCGTCCCTTCTTTCTTGCCCCCGTGCACCCTTTCACTCTCTTAACGTTTGGTGTGCCCTCCACGTTCAACGGTGAAACCGCGGGCAACAGCGCGTTCATGGAGTGAGACACCCCCGGAAGGTAGAGTCCAGCGGCGTGCACCTCAAGGCCCTGACCCTCCGAGGGTTCAAGTCGTTCGCATCGGCGACCACGCTCCGGTTCGAGCCGGGGATCACCTGCGTCGTCGGACCGAACGGCTCGGGCAAGTCCAATGTCGTGGACGCGCTCAGCTGGGTCATGGGCGAACAGGGCGCCAAGTCACTGCGCGGCGGCAAGATGGAGGACGTCATCTTCGCTGGCACCACCGGGCGCCCGCCGCTCGGCCGCGCCGAGGTGTCCCTGACCATCGACAACTCCGACGGCGCCCTGCCCATCGAGTACGCCGAGGTCACCATCACGCGGATCATGTTCCGCAACGGCGGCAGCGAGTACCAGATCAACGGCGACACCTGCCGTCTGCTGGACATCCAGGAACTCCTGTCCGACTCCGGCATCGGCCGCGAGATGCACGTGATCGTCGGCCAGGGCCAGCTCGACTCCGTCCTGCACGCGGATCCCACGGGCCGCCGCGCCTTCATCGAGGAGGCCGCGGGCGTCCTCAAGCACCGCAAGCGCAAGGAGAAGGCGCTGCGCAAGCTGGACGCGATGCAGGCCAACCTCGCGCGCGTACAGGACCTCACCGACGAACTCCGGCGCCAGCTCAAGCCGCTCGGCAGACAGGCCGCGGTCGCCCGCCGGGCCGCCGTCATCCAGGCCGACCTGCGGGACGCCCGCCTCCGGCTGCTCGCCGACGATCTCGTACGACTGCGGCAGGCGCTCCAGGCCGAGGTCGCGGACGAGGCCGCGCTGAAGGAGCGCAAGGAGGCCGCCGAGCTGGAACTGAAGAAGGCCCTCCAGCGCGAGGCGCTTCTGGAGGACGAGGTACGGCAGCTTACGCCCCGGCTCCAGCGCGCCCAGCAGACCTGGTACGAGCTCTCCCAGCTCGCCGAGCGGGTGCGCGGCACGATCTCGCTGGCCGACGCGCGCGTGAAGAGCGCGACCTCGGCGCCGCCCGAGGAACGGCGGGGCCGTGACCCCGAGGACATGGAACGCGAGGCCGCCCGTATCCGCGAGCAGGAGGCCGAGCTGGAGGCTGCCCTGGAGGCGGCCGAGCACGCCCTGGAGGACACGGTCGCGCACCGCTCCGAACTGGAGCGCGAGCTCGCCCAGGAGGAACGGCGTCTGAAGGACGTGGCTCGGGCCATCGCCGACCGCCGCGAGGGCCTCGCCCGGCTCAGTGGCCAGGTCAACGCGGCCCGTTCCCGCGCTGCCTCCGCCCAGGCCGAGATCGACCGCCTCGCCGCCGCCCGGGACGAGGCCCGGGAGCGGGCCGTGGTCGCGCAGGAGGAGTACGAGGCGCTGAAGGCCGAGGTCGACGGGCTGGACGCCGGCGACGCGGAACTGGCGGAACAACACGAGGCGGCGAAGCAGCGGCTGGCAGAGGCGGAGGCCGCACTGACGGCTGCCCGCGAGGCGGTCACGGCGGCGGAACGCAGACGGGCGGCGACACAGGCCAGGCATGACGCGCTGGCCCTGGGCCTGCGCCGCAAGGACGGCACCGGCGCGCTGCTGGGCGCGAAGGACCGGCTCACGGGCCTGCTGGGCCCGGCGGCGGAACTGCTGACGGTGACCCCGGGCCACGAGGTCGCCCTCGCGGCGGCGTTCGGCGCGGCGGCGGACGCGCTGGCGGTCACGTCGCCGGCGGCCGCGGCGGAGGCGATCCGCCTGCTGCGCAAGCAGGACGGCGGCCGAGCGTCGCTCCTCTTGGCGGGCGGCCCCGAGGACGTGCCCTCCAGGGACGCGGACGCCACAGGACAACTCGCCTCAGATCTCGTCCGCGGACCGTCCGACCTCATGCCGGCGGTCCGTCGCCTCCTCCAGGGCATCGTCGTCGTCGGCACCCTCGAAGACGCCGAGGACCTCGTCTACGCCAGCCCCCACCTCACCGCCGTCACCGCCGAAGGCGACCTTCTCGGTGCCCACTTCGCGCACGGCGGCTCCGCAGGCGCCCCCAGCCTCCTCGAAGTGCAGGCATCCGTCGACCAGGCCGCCGCCGAACTCGAAGAGCTGGCCGTGCAGTGCGAGGAACTCGCCGAGGCCCAGCACGCGGCGGTGGAGCAGCGCAAGGAGTGCACGGCCCGAGTGGAGGGGCTCGGGGAGCGCCGCCGCGCCGCCGACCGGGAGAAGTCGGCCGTGGCCCAGCAACTGGGCCGGCTGTCCGGCCAGGCCAGGGGCGCCGCCGGTGAGGCGGAACGCTCCACCGCGGCGGCCGCCCGGGCGCAGGACGCGCTGGAGAAGGCGCTCGAAGAGGTCGAGGAGCTCGCCGAACGCCTCGCCGTGGCCGAGGAGATGCCGGTCGAGGAGGAACCCGACACCTCCGTACGGGACCGTCTCGCCGCCGACGGCGCCAACGCCCGCCAGACCGAGATGGAGGCCCGCCTCCAGGTCCGTACCCACGAGGAGCGGGTCAAGGGGCTCGCCGGACGGGCCGACTCCCTCGACCGGGCCGCCCGCGCGGAACGGGACGCACGCGCGCGTGCCGAACAGCGGCGGGCCCGGCTGCGGCACGAGGCCGCCGTGGCCGAGGCCGTCGCCTCCGGCGCGCGGCAGCTGCTCGCGCACGTCGAGGTGTCCCTGGCACGCGCGGACGCGGAACGGACCGCCGCCGAGGCCGCCAAGGCGCTCAGGGAACGGGAGTTGACCGCCGCTCGGAACACCGGCCGTGATCTCAAGGCCGAGCTCGACAAGCTGACCGACTCCGTCCACCGGGGCGAGGTGCTGGGCGCCGAGAAGCGGATGCGGATCGAGCAGCTGGAGACCAAGGCGCTGGAGGAACTGGGTGTCGAGCCGGCGGGGCTCATCGACGAGTACGGCCCCCACCAGCTCGTACCGCCCTCACCGCCCGCCGAGGGCGAGGAACTGCCCGAGGACCCGGAGCATCCGCGCAACCAGCCGAAGCAGTTCCACCGGGCCGAGCAGGAGAAGCGGCTCAGGGCGGCCGAGCGGGCGTACCAGCAGCTCGGCAAGGTCAATCCGCTCGCGCTCGAGGAGTTCGCGGCGCTGGAGGAGCGGCACAAGTTCCTCAGTGAGCAGCTGGAGGACCTGAAGAAGACCCGCGCCGACCTGCTGCAGGTGGTGAAGGAGGTCGACGAGCGCGTCGAGCAGGTCTTCACCGAGGCCTACCGGGACACCGCCCGTCAGTTCGAGGGCGTCTTCAGCCGGCTGTTCCCGGGCGGCGAGGGGCGGCTGATCCTGACCGACCCCGACAACATGCTCACCACCGGCGTGGATGTCGAGGCGCGGCCGCCGGGCAAGAAGGTCAAGCGGCTCAGCCTGCTCTCCGGCGGCGAGCGTTCTCTCACGGCCGTAGCGTTGCTGGTGTCGATCTTCAAGGCGCGGCCCAGCCCGTTCTACGTCATGGACGAGGTCGAGGCAGCCCTCGACGACACCAACCTCCAGCGGCTGATCCGCATCATGCAGGAGCTGCAGGAGGCCTCGCAGCTCATCGTGATCACGCACCAGAAGCGGACGATGGAGGTCGCCGACGCGCTGTACGGCGTCTCCATGCAAGGCGACGGCGTCTCGAAGGTCATCAGCCAGCGGCTGCGCTAGCCCCATCGGGTACCCCGTTTCCATTCCTTCATGCTTTGAACACGAACATCTCCTCCGTGCCTGTTTTCTCACACGGCCCCAGCTATTGGTTTCGGAACTTGAAGGCATAGGGTTTCTATCGTTGTTCTTGCCTTCAGGCAGCGTTGCCGATGGCCTTAGGAGTTGAGCGTGACCAGCACAGCGCAGGCGCAGAAGTCAGGAGCCGGAACGGCTCATCCCGATCATCTCGGGCACGTCATCTTCATCGCGGCGGCGGCCGCGATGGGCGGATTCCTCTTCGGTTACGACAGCTCCGTGATCAACGGCGCGGTCGAGGCCATCCGAGGCCGCTACGACGTCGGCTCCGCGGCCCTGGCGCAGGTCATCGCCATCGCCCTGATCGGCTGTGCGATCGGCGCGGCGACCGCGGGACGCATCGCGGACCGCATCGGCCGTATCCGGTGCATGCAGATCTCGGCCGTGCTCTTCACGGTCAGCGCCGTCGGTTCGGCGCTGCCCTTCGCGCTGTACGACCTGGCGTTCTGGCGGGTCGTCGGCGGTTTCGCCATCGGCATGGCCTCGGTCATCGGCCCCGCCTACATCGCCGAGGTGGCCCCGCCCGCCTACCGCGGCCGGCTCGGCTCCTTCCAGCAGGCCGCGATCGTCATCGGCATCGCCATCTCGCAGCTGGTCAACTGGGGTCTGCTGAACGCCGCCGGCGGTGACCAGCGCGGCAAGCTGATGGGCCTGGAGGCCTGGCAGGTCATGCTCGGCGTCATGGTGATCCCGGCCGTTCTCTACGGGCTGCTCTCCTTCGCCATCCCCGAGTCCCCGCGGTTCCTGATCTCCGTCGGCAAGCGCGAGCGGGCCCGGGAGATCCTCGCGGAGGTCGAGGGCGACAAGATCGACCTGGACGCGCGCGTGGCGGAGATCGAGCACGCCATGAAGAGCGAGCACAAGTCGACCTTCAAGGACCTGCTCGGCGGCTCCTTCTTCTTCAAGCCGATCGTCTGGGTCGGCATCGGCCTGTCGGTCTTCCAGCAGTTCGTCGGCATCAACGTCGCGTTCTACTACTCCTCGACGCTGTGGCAGTCGGTCGGCGTCGACCCGACGGACTCGTTCTTCTACTCCTTCACGACGTCGATCATCAACATCGTCGGCACCGTGATCGCGATGATCTTCGTGGACCGCATCGGCCGCCGCCCGCTCGCCCTGATCGGCTCGGTCGGCATGGTGATCGGTCTCGCGTTGGAGGCCTGGGCGTTCTCCTTCGACCTGGTCGACGGCAAGCTGCCGGCCGCGCAGGGCTGGACCGCCCTGATCGCCGCCCACGTGTTCGTCCTCTTCTTCGCCCTGTCCTGGGGTGTCGTCGTGTGGGTCTTCCTCGGCGAGATGTTCCCGAACAAGCTCCGTGCCGCCGCCCTGGGCGTGGCCGCCGCCGCGCAGTGGATCGCCAACTGGGCCATCACCGCGAGCTTCCCGTCGCTGGCCGACTGGAACCTCTCCGCGACCTACGTGATCTACACGGTCTTCGCCGCGCTCTCCATCCCGTTCGTCCTCAAGTACGTCAAGGAGACGAAGGGCAAGGCCCTGGAGGAGATGGGCTGACGGCCCCGCGAACCCGGGGGGAGGGGCCAACACCCCGCTGCCCTTCTCCCCGAACCGTCCGCCGCCCCCGGTCCGGCAACCGCCTGGACCGGGGGCGGCGGTGTCGTGCGGGGGGTCACCAGATGAGGACGCCTCCGCCGATCTCCAGGGCCCTGCGGGAGCTCTCCTCGATGATCTGGAGCCGGATCCCGATGTCGTCCCGGTGCTCCTCGACCGTGCGTGGCCGCTGCGTGCCGTGGGCGACCTCGTCCAAGCGGGAGCGCAGCGAAGCGACCTCGCGCCGGAACTCCGGCACGTCCTCGGCCTCGACATAGAGGTCGCCCTCGGCCAGTACAGGCAGGAAGCGGGCGCCGAGCGAGCGCACGAACTCCGAGCCCCAGACTGTCGTGCGCCACGACTCGAAGCCGCCGGACCGGTACACGCCGTCCGGCACGTCGAGAATCCGCCGCTTGCCGTCCGGCTCCCGGATGAACACATCCACCCACAAGCTCATGGGCCCCGTGGACCATCGCCCGTTCTCGTCGACCAACCGGATATCGCCCGGCTCAGGCGTTCAGCGCCGGAAGCACCTGTTCCGCGAACAGCCGCAGGCTCCGCCACCCCTCCTCCACCGGCATCCCGCCCGCCAGCGGATGCAGGACCAGGTTGTCGAGGCCCTGCTCCACGCACTCCTCGGGCGTGAGGATCCGGTACACGCCCTCCGCGCGGAGTTCGTCCACCGACGTGGCCGCCGAGCGAACCGCCGAGCGGATGTCGCCGGACTGCCAGGAGGCGTAGGTCCGGGCCTCATGGAGGAAGTGCTCTCCGTGACGTGCCCACGCCTCGTCCGGGTCCTCCGCGATGTGCAGCAACGGCGTCTCGGCCGTCGGCATCATGGTCCAGCCCTCGGTGCCGTACTCGACGAGCTGTTCCTTGTAGTACGCCTCCAGCTCCGGGAGGTGCGCGCTGGGGAAGAAGGGCAGGCCCAGGCGGGCGGCCCGGCGGGCGGCGGCCTTGGAGGAGCCGCCGACCAGGAGCAGGGGGTGCGGGTCGGTGAAGGGGCGCGGGGTGACCCGTACCGTGCGGCCCCGGTACTCGAACTCCTCGCCGGTCCAGGCCTTCAGCAGGGTCTCCAGCAGCTCGTCCTGCAAGCGGCCCCGCCGCCGCCACTCCACGTCGAACAGGGCGTACTCCTCGGGGCGGTATCCGATCCCGGCGACCGTCACCAGCCGGCCGCCGCTCAGCAGATCCAGTACGGCGATCTCCTCGGCCAGGCGGAGCGGGTCGTGCAGCGGGCCGATCACGGCGGAGACGGTGACCGCGATGGTGCGCGTCGCACCGAACACCGCGCCCGCGAAGGCGAACGGCGATGGCAGCCAGTTGTTGTCGACGCCGTGGTGCTCCTCGGTCTGCACGGTGGTGATCCCGTGCTCGTCGGCGTACGCGGCCATGTCCAGGGCGGCCCGGTAGCGGGCGCTGAGGGAGGCGGGCGTCGCGCCGGGCTCGACGAGGTTGAAACGGACGACCGTGACGGGCATGGGAGGTCCCCCTTCACCGGACGGGTGGTGCGGGGACGGTAGCTGACGGAACGTCAGATTGCCATGGGGTGGCACGCGCGGGCGGCGGGGGAGGCCTGCGCCGGCGACCGGGTGCGGGGCGAAGGGTGTCGGCCCGGGCTCGGAAGGGCACCGCGAGCGGCGAGTGGAAGGCGGCGAAAGCGCGGAGGAAGTTCGCCGCTGTCGCGCAGGCACGCGTTGGAGCTGGGTCCGGCCGTGGCCCATGGCCGATACTGGGTGGGTTATGGAAACCGTCATCCTTGCTGTAGTCATCGCCGTGGTCGTGCTCGGTGTCCTCGGCGGGCTCGTCGTCGGCAGCCGACGCAAGAAGCCGCTGCCCCCGCCGCCCCCCGCCGCGCCCGACATCACCGCCCCTCCGGCCGAGCCGCACGTCGGCGACGAGGCCGAGACGCCGCGCGACGAACCGCGCCGGACCATTGAGGAGGTCGATCTCCCGGGCGGCTCGGCGCCGCCCGTCATCGAAGAACTCCCCCCGACCGAGCTCGAAGTCCCGGAGCCCACCGCCGGGCGCCTGGTCCGGCTGCGCTCCCGGCTCTCCCGCTCGCAGAACGCGCTCGGCAAGGGGCTGCTCACGCTCCTGTCGCGCGAGCACCTCGACGACGACACCTGGGAGGAGATCGAGGACATCCTCCTCACCGCCGACGTCGGTGTGGCCCCCACCCAGGAACTGGTCGACGGGCTGCGCGAGCGGGTGAAGGTGCTGGGCACCCGGACCCCCGACGAACTGCGCGGCCTGCTGCGCGGCGAGCTGCTCAAGCTGGTCGGCACCGAGGTCGACCGCTCGGTGAAGACCGAGCCCGAGGAGCGCAAGCCGGGCATCGTGATGGTCGTCGGGGTCAACGGCACCGGCAAGACCACCACCACCGGCAAGCTCGCGCGCGTGCTCGTGGCCGACGGGCGCAGTGTCGTCCTGGGTGCCGCCGATACCTTCCGGGCCGCAGCCGCCGACCAGCTCCAGACCTGGGGCGAGCGGGTGGGCGCCCACACCGTGCGGGGGCCCGAGGGCGGCGACCCCGCCTCCGTCGCCTTCGACGCGGTGAAGGAGGGCAAGGAGATGGGGGTCGACGTGGTCCTCATCGACACCGCGGGCCGCCTCCACACCAAGACCGGTCTCATGGACGAGCTCGGCAAGGTCAAGCGGGTCGTCGAGAAGCACGCTCCGGTCGACGAGGTGCTGCTGGTCCTCGACGCCACCACCGGGCAGAACGGCCTGGTGCAGGCCCGTGTCTTCGCCGAGGTCGTCGACATCACCGGCATCGTCCTGACCAAGCTCGACGGCACGGCCAAGGGCGGCATCGTGGTCGCGGTCCAGCGTGAACTGGGAGTGCCGGTCAAGCTGATCGGCCTGGGGGAGGGCGCCGACGACCTGGCGCCGTTCGAGCCGGAAGCGTTCGTGGACGCGCTGATCGGCGAGTGAGGAACCGTACGCGCGAAGAAGCGCCCGCCCCCGAGGTGCAGTCGGGAGCGGGCGCTTCGCCGTGTACGCCGTACGTCCTATGCCCGTGACCGGTGTGCCACGTACGCCAGCGTGCCCAGCAGCAGACGGGCCGCCGGTGGTTGCGTCGCCGTGTCCAAGGACGGCGGCCGCAGCCACTGCACCGGCCCCAGGCCGCCCCGGTCCGAAGGCGGAGCCGTGATGTAGGTGCCGGGACCCAGGCCGCGCAGGTCGAGGGAGGCGGTGTCGTCCCAGCCCATGCGGTAGAGGAGTGCGGCCAGGTCGGAGGCGGCGCCCGGGGCGACGAAGAACTGGGCGCGGCCCTCGGGGGTCGCGGTGACCGGGCCGAGGGGCAGGCCCATGCGCTCCAGGCGCACCAGGGCGCGGCGCCCGGCCGGCTCGGCGACCTCGATGACGTCGAAGGCGCGGCCGACCGGCAGCATCACCGAGGCGCCGGGGAACTCGGACCAGGCCTTGGTCCCCTCGTCGAGCGTGGCCCCGGCCGGGACCGGGGGCGCGAAGTCGAGGGGGTGGGCGCCGGGGTGACGGCAGTCCGCGCGGCCGCAGGAGCAGGCGCCGGCCGAAGCGCGCGCGCCGGGGACGACGTCCCAGCCCCAGAGTCCGGTGAACTCGGCGACGGCGGTGCACTCCGAGGAGCGGCCGCGCCTGCGCGTACCGGAGCGGATCTCCCGAATGCCGCCGATCGTGAAGCCCATGCCCCCTCCAACGGGTTCAGCGCGCCGGTGGTTACGCGACGGACGCGGTCGGTCACTCTCCGTTTCCTCTTCCGGGTGGCGGTGGCGCCCGGAAGCGCCCGGGGTGGTGTGTCGGGGCATGTGCGCCCCTCAGTGCACCGCTCCGCCCATCCCGCTCGGTCTATGTCAAGTGAATCGTGTGGAGGCGACCGTGAGTTCATTCGAAGGGGTGGCGAATGGTGGCGTTTCCGGGATCGCCATGGCTGGACGCGTGATCGTAGGATTACTGTGAGTGCACGAGTCCTGGGGGCACATGCACTTGTGGGTATGCCGGAGGCAAGTCGGTTCCCCGTTCGAAGGCTGACAACCGCCGGACGAACGGCCGCATTTACCGGCATTCTGTTAGGGCTTGGCGCACTCGGCGACAAGTGGTCTCAGGGATGGGGGCGTTCCAGTGGGCGGCAACAGCGGAAGCGGGACGGGCGCCGGGAGTACTGCGCACAGCTCCTCCCCGGCCGACAAGCGCCCCAACGAGTTGCTCACCTCCTGGTTCGTGCGCAGCGGCTGGTCGAAGGGCGAGCTCGCCCGCCAGGTCAACCGCAGGGCCCGCCAGTTGGGCGCCAACCACATCTCCACCGACACCTCGCGGGTGCGCCGCTGGCTGGACGGCGAGAACCCCCGCGAACCCATCCCCAAGATCCTTTCCGAGCTGTTCTCCGAGCGGTTCGGATGCGTCGTCTCCGTCGAGGACCTCGGACTGCGCGCCGCCCGCCAGTCACCGTCCACGACCGGGGTCGACCTGCCCTGGACGGGCCCGCAGACCGTGGCCCTGCTCAGCGAGTTCTCGCGCAGCGACCTCATGCTGGCGCGGCGCGGCTTCCTCGGGAGCTCGCTGGCCCTCTCCGCGGGCCCGTCCCTCATCGAGCCCATGCAGCGCTGGCTGGTCCCCGGCCCCGCCGCCACCCCGCACCGGGAACCCGACCCCGCCTCGTCCCGCCGTGTCGGCCGTCTCTCCAGGCCCGAGCTCGACCTCCTGGAGTCGACGACCGAGATGTTCCGCCAGTGGGACGCCCAGTGCGGCGGCGGTCTGCGCCGCAAGGCGGTCGTCGGCCAGCTGCACGAGGTGACGGACCTCCTCCAGGAGCCCCAGCCCGGGACCACCACCCGCAAGCTGTTCAAGGTCGCCGCCGAGCTGGCCGAACTCGCGGGCTGGATGTCGTACGACGTGGGGCTGCAGCCCACCGCCCAGAAGTACTTCGTCCTCGCCCTGCACGCCGCCAAGGAGGCCGGTGACAAGCCGCTCGGCTCCTATGTCCTGTCCAGCATGAGCCGACAGATGATCCACCTCGGGCGGCCCGAGGACGCCCTGGAGCTGATCCACCTCGCGCAGTACGGCAGCCGGGACTGCGCGAGCCCGCGCACCCAGTCCATGCTGTATGCGATGGAGGCCCGCGCCTACGCCAACATGGGGCAGCCCGGCAAGTGCAAGCGGGCGGTCCGGATGGCCGAGGACACCTTCGCCGACGCCGACGAGTGGGACGAGCCCGACCCCGACTGGATCCGCTTCTTCTCCGAGGCGGAGCTGTACGGCGAGAACTCCCACTCCTACCGCGACCTGGCCTACGTCGCCGGTCGCAGCCCGACCTACGCCTCCCTGGCCGAGCCCCTCATGCAGCGGGCGGTGGAGCTCTTCTCCGACGACGGCGAGCACCAGCGGTCGTACGCACTCAATCTCGTCGGCATGGCCACCGTGCACCTGCTGCGGCGCGAGCCCGCACAGAGCACCGTACTGGTGGAACAGGCCATGCACATCGCCAAGAAGGTCCGGTCCGAGCGCGTCAACACTCGTATTCGAAAGACGGTCGACACGGCCGTACGCGATTTCGGTGATCTCGCCGAGGTCGTGGACCTCACCGACAAGCTCGCCGTGGAACTCCCGGAGACCGCGGAAGCCGTCTGAATCCCTTGAACCCCGGCCGCGGCCGGCCCTCCCGAACTGCCCGACTCGGCTCCCCCATGCCAGGTCATCGGAAGGCCGACCGCGGCCGGTTTTACGCCTTCTCCGAAGGTTGCGCCACGATAACGATCGACGCGGCCCATATCTGGCAGTTCATCGACGCGTAACACGCGAGGCGTCTTCGTCACGGCGGCGAAACAACGAGGGGCTTCCGCCGAAACCGCGCTGCGCCAATCTCATGGCGCATAACCGGCCCACCCCTCAATCCGCTCTGGCTTCGCCCGCACGGGGCCGTACCTACGACGAGGAGACGCCGATGGCACCAGCCATCACGCTCGCCGCAGACAAGCTGTCTGTGGCCAACACAGGCTTCATGTTGATCTGTTCCGCCCTGGTGCTGGTCATGACCCCGGGTCTCGCCTTCTTCTACGGAGGCATGGTCCGCGTCAAGAGCACCCTCAACATGCTGATGATGAGCTTCATCAGCATGGGTATCGTCACCATCCTGTGGGTGGTGTACGGCTTCTCCATGGCGTTCGGTACGGACCACGGCTCGCTCATCGGCTGGGAATCCGACTTCTTCGGATGGACCGGCATCGACAAGGGCGACATCTGGTCCGGATATACGATCCCGGTTCTCGCCTTCGCCGTCTTCCAGATGATGTTCGCGATCATCACGCCGGCCCTGATAAGCGGTGCGCTCGCCGACCGCGTGAAGTTCTCCGCCTGGGCGCTCTTCGTCGCGCTGTGGGCGACGGTCGTGTACTTCCCGGTCGCCCACTGGGTCTGGGGCACCGGCGGCTGGGCCTTCGAGCTCGGTGTGATCGACTTCGCCGGTGGTACCGCGGTCCACATCAACGCGGGTGCCGCGGCACTCGGTGTGATTCTGGTGATCGGCAAGCGCGTCGGCTTCAAGCGTGACCCGATGCGCCCGCACAGCCTTCCGCTGGTCATGCTCGGCGCGGGCCTGCTGTGGTTCGGCTGGTTCGGCTTCAACGCCGGCTCGTGGCTCGGCAACGACGACGGCGTCGGCTCGCTGATGTTCGTCAACACGCAGATCGCCACCGCGGCCGCGATGCTCGCCTGGCTCATCTACGAGAAGATCCGCCACGGCGCGTTCACCACGCTGGGCGCCGCCTCCGGCGCGGTCGCCGGTCTGGTCGCCATCACCCCCTCCGGTGGTGCGATCACCCCGATCGGCGCGATCTGCATCGGCGCCATCGCCGGTGTCGCCTGCGCCGCGGCCGTCGGCCTGAAGTACCGCTTCAACTACGACGACTCCCTGGACGTCGTCGGTGTCCACATGGTCGGCGGTGTCATCGGCTCCCTGCTGATCGGCTTCTTCGCCAGCGGCAAGGGCCAGTCCGACGTCAAGGGCCTGTTCTACGGCGGCAACGCGGACCAGCTCTGGAAGCAGTGCGCCGGTGTCTTCGCGGTCCTCGCCTACTCCCTGATCGCCTCCGCGATCCTCGCCTTCCTGCTCGACAAGACGATCGGCATGCGGGTCGAGGAGGACGAGGAGATCTCGGGCATCGACCAGGCCGAGCACGCCGAGACCGCATACGACTTCAGCGGCGCCGGCGGTGGTTACGACCGCAGCGCCGTGCCGGCCCCGCCCGCCTCTGAGTCCAAGAAGGTGGACGCATGAAGCTCATCACCGCCGTCGTCAAGCCGCACCGGCTCGACGAGATCAAGGAAGCCCTCCAGGCCTTCGGGGTCCACGGCCTGACGGTCACCGAGGCGAGCGGCTACGGTCGTCAGCGGGGCCACACCGAGGTCTACCGCGGTGCCGAGTACACCGTGGACCTGGTCCCGAAGATCCGCATCGAGGTCCTCGCGGAGGACGACGACGCCGAGCAGCTGATCGACGTCATCGTCAAGGCGGCCCGCACCGGCAAGATCGGTGACGGCAAGGTCTGGTCCCTGCCGGTCGAGACCGCCGTACGGGTCCGGACGGGCGAGCGCGGCCCGGACGCGCTCTGACCGAAGAACAGAACAGGAGCTACTGGGTGACGAGCACGAACGTGCACAAGGACGTAGAGGACTCGGGACCCAGTGGCTATGCGGCGGCCCGGCTGCGCCTCCTCCAGGAGGAGGCGCGGTCCGGGCCGCCGCGCCGTTCCGCCCTCTCGAAACTGACGGACGACTGGCTCTCGGGCCTGTTCACCGCGGGCGCCGAGCAGCTGCGCGGGGTCTCCCTGATCGCCGTCGGCGGCTACGGCCGCGGCGAGCTGTCGCCCCGCAGCGACCTGGACCTGGTCCTGCTGCACGACGGCAGCGACTCGGGCGCGGTCGCCGCACTCGCCGACCGCATCTGGTACCCCGTGTGGGACCTCGGGCTCGCCCTCGACCACTCCGTGCGCACGCCCGCGGAGGCCCGCAAGACGGCCGCGGAGGATCTGAAGGTCCAGCTCGGCCTCCTGGATGCCCGCCACATCGCCGGTGATCTGGGACTGACGGCGGGACTGCGTACGACCGTCCTCGCCGACTGGCGCAACCAGGCGCCCAAGCGCCTGCCCGAGCTCCAGGAGCTGTGCGCCGAGCGCGCCGAGCGTCAGGGCGAGCTGCAGTACCTGCTCGAACCCGACCTGAAGGAAGCCCGCGGCGGACTCCGGGACGCCACCGCCCTGCGCGCCGTCGCCGCCTCCTGGCTGGCCGACGCCCCGCGCGAGGGCCTCGACGACGCCCGGCGCCGGCTGCTCGACGTCCGGGACGCCCTGCACCTGACGACGGGCCGCGCGACCGACCGGCTCGCGCTCCAGGAACAGGACCAGGTCGCCGCCGAGCTCGGCCTGCTCGACGCCGACACCCTGCTGCGGCAGGTCTACGAGGCCGCCCGGGTCATCTCGTACGCCAGTGACGTCACCTGGCGCGAGGTGGGACGCGTGCTCAGATCGCGCGCCGTGCGGCCGCGGCTGCGCGCCATGCTCGGCGGCGGCAAGCCGGTGGCCGAAAGGTCGCCGCTGGCCGAGGGGGTCGTCGAGCAGGACGGCGAGGTGGTGCTCGCCCGCGCCGCGCGCCCCGACCGCGACCCCGTGCTCCCGCTGCGTGCCGCGGCCGCCGCCGCGCAGGCCGGACTCCCGCTCTCCCTGCACGCCGTACGGCGCATGGCGGCCGGAGTGCGCCCCCTGCCCACGCCGTGGCCCGCCGAGGCGCGCGAGCAGCTCGTGACCCTGCTCGGCTCGGGCCAGCCCACGATCGACGTCTGGGAGGCCCTGGAGGCCGAGGGCCTGATCACCCAGATGCTGCCCGACTGGGAGCGGGTGCGGTGCCGCCCGCAGCGCAACGCCGTGCACATCTGGACCGTCGACCGGCACCTGATCGAGACGGCGGTCCGCGCCTCGGAATTCACCCGGCGCGTCCACCGCCCCGACCTGCTGCTCGTCGCCGCCCTGCTGCACGACATCGGCAAGGGCTGGCCCGGCGACCACTCGGTGGCCGGCGAGATCATCGCCAAGGACGTCGCCGCGCGCATCGGCTTCGACCGCGACGACGTCGCCGTACTCGCCGCTCTCGTACGGCACCACCTGCTGCTCGTGGACACCGCGACCCGGCGGGACCTGGAGGACCCGGCCACCCTGCGCTCGGTGGCCGAGGCGGTCGGATCGCAGGGCACGCTGGAGCTGCTGCACGCGCTGACCGAGGCCGACGCCCTGGCCACCGGACCGGCCGCCTGGTCGTCCTGGCGGGGCTCGCTCGTCGCCGACCTGGTCAAGCGGGTGGCCGCGGTGCTCGCCGGGGACGAGCCCGACGAGCCCGAGGCGGCCGCGCCCACCGCCGAACAGGAGCGGCTCGCCATCGAGGCGATCGCGACGGGCGGCCCGGTGCTGTCCCTGCGCGCGCAGACCGAGCCGCCCGTTCTCCCGGAGGACCAGCCGGCCGGGGATCCCGAGCCGCTCGGCGTGGAGCTCGTGATCGCCGTACCGGACCAGCCGGGTGTGCTGCCCGCGGTCGCCGGAGTGCTGGCCGTGCACCGGCTGACCGTCCGCACCGCGGAGCTGAGCACCCAGGACCTGCCCGACGGCGTCGAGGGTGCCGTGCTCCTGCTGAACTGGCGGGTCGCCGCCCAGTACGGCTCGCTGCCCCAGGCGGCCCGGCTGCGCGCCGATCTCGTACGGGCCCTGGACGGCTCACTGGACGTCGCCGGGCGCCTGGCCGAGCGGGACGCCGCCTATCCGAGGCGCCGCGGTGTCGTCGCGCCCGCCGCCCGCGTGACGGTCGCTCCGGCGGCCTCCCGGCACGCCACGGTGATCGAGGTGCGCGCCCAGGACGCCCCGGGACTGCTGTTCCGCATCGGACGCGCCCTGGAGGACGCCGGCGTGCGGATGCGCAGCGCGCACGTGTCGACGCTGGGCGCCAACGCGGTGGACGCCTTCTACGTCACCGACGGCAAGGGCGCCCCGCTCGGGGCCGGAGAAGCGGCTTCCGTGGCCCGGAAGCTGGAGGAGACCCTGCGGGGCTGACCGGGGGATCCCGGCAACGTGTGTCGCCGGGATACCCTGGAGGGCGATTCCCAGCTGCCACCGACCCCGAGGACCGCGAGCGCCGTGTTCGATACTCTTTCCGATCGCCTCTCAGCGACTTTCAAGAACCTGCGCGGCAAGGGACGGCTCTCCGAGGCGGACATCGACGCCACCGCGCGCGAGATCCGGATCGCGCTCCTCGAGGCGGACGTGGCCCTGCCGGTCGTCCGGACGTTCATCAAGAACGTCAAGGAGCGTGCCCTCGGCGCCGACGTCTCCCGGGCGCTGAACCCCGCCCAGCAGGTCCTGAAGATCGTGAACGAGGAGCTCGTCACGATCCTCGGCGGCGAGACCCGGCGGCTGCGGTTCGCCAAGAACCCGCCCACCGTGATCATGCTGGCGGGTCTCCAGGGTGCCGGTAAGACCACCCTCGCGGGCAAGCTCGGCCACTGGCTGAAGGAGCAGGGCCACTCGCCCCTCCTGGTCGCCGCCGACCTCCAGCGTCCCAACGCCGTCAACCAGCTCAGCGTCGTCGCCGAGCGCGCCGGTGTCGCGGTCTACGCGCCCGAGCCGGGCAACGGCGTCGGTGACCCGGTCAAGGTCGCCAAGGACTCCATCGACTTCGCGAAGTCCAAGGTCCACGACATCGTGATCGTGGACACCGCCGGCCGCCTCGGTATCGACCAGGAACTGATGCAGCAGGCCGCGGACATCCGCGACGCGGTCTCGCCGGACGAGATCCTCTTCGTCGTCGACGCGATGATCGGCCAGGACGCGGTCAACACCGCCGAGTCCTTCCGCGACGGCGTCGGCTTCGACGGCGTGGTGCTCTCCAAGCTCGACGGTGACGCCCGCGGTGGTGCGGCCCTGTCGATCCGGCAGATCACCGGCAAGCCGATCATGTTCGCGTCGAACGGCGAGAAGCTCGAGGACTTCGACGCCTTCCACCCTGACCGGATGGCCTCCCGCATTCTCGACATGGGTGACCTGCTCACCCTGATCGAGCAGGCGGAGAAGACGTTCAGCCAGGAAGAGGCCGAGAAGATGGCCTCCAAGCTGGCGTCCAAGAAGGGCCAGGACTTCACCCTGGACGACTTCCTGGCCCAGATGGAGCAGGTCCGCAAGATGGGCAGCATCTCCAAGCTGCTCGGCATGCTCCCCGGCATGGGCCAGATCAAGGACCAGATCAACAACCTCGACGAGCGGGACGTCGACCGCACGGCCGCCATCATCAAGTCGATGACCCCGGCCGAGCGCGCCGACGCCACGATCATCAACGGCTCGCGCCGCGCCCGTATCGCCAAGGGTTCCGGCGTCGAGGTCAGCGCGGTCAAGAACCTCGTCGAGCGGTTCTTCGAGGCCCGCAAGATGATGTCCCGCATGGCTCAGGGCGGCGGGATGCCGGGTATGCCCGGGATGCCGGGCATGGGCGGCGGCCCCGGCCGCGCCAAGAAGCAGCAGAAGAAGGCCAAGGGCAAGCAGCGCTCGGGCAACCCGATGAAGCGCAAGCAGCAGGAGGCCGAGGAAGCCGCGCGCAAGGCCGCGGGCGCTCAGGGCGGAGGCGCCTTCGGCGTACCCGGGCAGCAGGTCCCGCAGGACTTCGAACTGCCGGACGAGTTCAAGAAGTTCATGGGCTGAGGTTCGGCGCCGCGTGTGCCGGGGTGACCGACGGCGGCGTACCGCCGGAGGTCACCCGGCTCAGCGAGGAGACCGACGGCTAGGGCACCCGGGCAACCAGGTAGCGGAAGACGTTCGGCATCCATACCGTGCCGTTCCGGCGCTGGTACGGGTGCAGGGCTTCCGTGACCTCCTTGTCCACCTGGGCCCGGTCGGTCGCCTCGATGGCCGCGTCGAAGAGTCCGGTCGACAGCAGGCCCTTGAGCGCGCTGCCGAGATCGGCGTAGCCGAAGGGGCAGGACACCCGCCCCGAGCCGTCGGGCCGCAGGCCGGCCCGCTGGGCGACCTCCTCCAGGTCGTCACGCCGAGCCGGACGCCAACTGCCCGCGCCGCGCAGCGGATCCGCCAGCTTGGTGGCCACCCGCAGCACGGACGACGTGGCGCACCGCTCCGGCGGACCCCAGCCGACGAGCGCCACGGGCGCCCCCCGCTCGGCGAGCGGGGTCGCCGAGGCGAGAAGCTCACCGAGGCCCTCCGAGTCACCCGCGAGACCCCCGATCGGCTCGAAGGCGGTCACGACGGTGTACGGGGCGGTCCCGTCGTCGGCGGCGTCCCCGGGCGCTCCCTCGACGAGCCTGGTGCCGGCCCCCGCGCGCGTGCCCCGGGCCTCCGGCAGCAGCCGCTCCCTCGCGAGCGCCAGCCGTTCGGGGGAGCAGGGCTCGACCCCGGCGACCGCGGCGCCTCGGGAGGTGGCCATTAACAGGGCGAGCCCGCTGCCGCAGCCAAGGCCCAGCAGCCGCGTCGCGGGTCCCACTTCCAGTCGCTCGTAGACGGCCTCGTACAGCGGAACCAGCATCCGCTCCTGGATCTCGGACCAGTCACGCGCGCGTGCACCGAGGTCCGCACGGAAGGTGTGTCCCGCCGAGGGCAGGTGCTGCCGCACGAGCGTAGGTGTCATGGATAAGCGCCCCAATCCGCCGAGAGTTGACTCTGTGCCCGATTACGTGGCCCCCGTGACGTGCGCTCGCACTTCCCCCGTATGCCAGGTAACTCCGCACTCGACCGCTCGTCCAGAGGCAGAAGGGCACCGCTTGCGGGTTGGCATGTGCCGGGGAAAAGAATTCACATCCCGGCAACGTGCGCCCGTAGCATCGCGCCATGGCAAAGGCACCTGTTCTCACACCCCGGGCGGACGACTTCCCGCGCTGGTACCAGGATCTGGTCGGCAAGGCCGAACTGGCCGACAACGGTCCGGTGCGCGGCACCATGGTCATCCGACCGTACGGGTACGGGCTGTGGGAGCGGATGCAGGCCGAGATGGACGCCCGGATCAAGGCGACGGGCACACAGAACGCGTACTTCCCGCTGCTGATCCCGCAGTCGTACCTCACCCGTGAGGCCGACCACGTCGAGGGCTTCGCGCCCGAGCTCGCGGTCGTCACCCACGGCGGCGGCAAGGTGCTGGAGGAGCCCGCGGTCGTCCGCCCCACCTCCGAGATGATCGTCAACGACTACTTCTCGAAGTGGGTGCAGAGCTACCGCGACCTGCCCCTGCTGATCAACCAGTGGGCCAACGTGGTGCGTTGGGAACTCAGGCCCCGGCTCTTCCTGCGTACGACGGAGTTCCTGTGGCAGGAGGGCCACACCGCGCACGCCACCGAACAGGACGCGCGCGCGTTCGCCTCGCACATCCACCGGCAGGTCTACGAGGACTTCATGACCAACGTCCTCGCCATGGACGTCGTTCCCGGCCGCAAGACCGTCAAGGAGCGCTTCGCCGGCGCCGTCAACACCCTCACGCTCGAAGGCATGATGGGCGACGGCAAGGCCCTCCAGATGGCCACCAGCCACGAATTGGGCCAGAACTTCGCCAAGGCCTTCAACACCTCGTACCTGTCAAAGGACGGCACCCAGGAACTCGTCTGGCAGACGTCCTGGGGCTCCACCACCCGCATGATCGGCGCCCTGGTGATGATGCACGGCGACGACAACGGCCTGCGCGTCCCGCCGCGGCTCGCGCAGACCCAGGTCGTGGTTCTGGCCATCAAGGGGGACGAACCGGTTCTGGCCAAGGTCCGCGACATCGGCGACCGGCTGAGGGCGGCGGGGCTGCGCGTCCACGTCGACGACCGCACCGACACCCCCTTCGGCCGCCGCGCGGTCGACTGGGAGCTCAAGGGCGTGCCGGTCCGCGTCGAGGTCGGGCCCCGTGACCTGGAGAGCGGCACCGCGATGGTGGCCCGCCGGATTCCGGGAGGCAAGGAGGCGGTCGCCGTCGACGATCTCGTACGACTGCTCCCGGCCGTCCTCGAGGAGGACCAGGCGTTGCTGCTGGCCCAGTCCCGCGAGCGCCGCGAGTCCCGGACGGCCGAGGTGTCGACGTTCGACGAAGCCGTCGAGGCCGCCGTCGCCGGCGGCTGGGCGCGGATCCCGTGGGCGACTCTCGGCGAAGAGGGCGAGGCCAGGCTGGCCGAGCACGCGGTGACCGTACGCTGTCTGGTCGCGGAGGACGGGTCGGTGCCGGGAACCGACGACGCCCCCGGTAACGTCGCAGTTGTCGCACGCGCTTACTGAGGCAGCGCCCTTCCGGTGCGAGAGCGACCGAAACGTCTCTTGCGCACCCGCGGATCACACCCGCACCGGCGCGTGGACACGATCTACGCGCCGGGGCGTACCTCACACTACGCACCACCTTGTGGCGAGCTGTGAGGCTTCTCCGCAGATCAGCGCACCCGCCCTCGTCTCCACGCATCAGTCGCAACTGACGGGTACGTGCAAATTATTTGGGATGCCCCGGAATAGGAACACAGCGGCACCCTGGCTCGTTGTCATTACGTGAGCACGACACAGACACCACCTGTACTCGCCGCAGAGCTGGCAGAGGCGTGGGCCGACATTCAGCGGTACCACCCCGAACTGCCGGACCTTGCCGCGCCAGAGTCCCTGATCGGGGAGTCGTCGTCCGCGTGCGGTCACGAGCTCTCCTTCGAGCGACTGCTTCACGAGGCAGTCCACGGCATCGCCGCCGCGCGAGGCATTCGCGACACCTCCCGCGCCGGCCGCTACCACAACCGCAGATTTCTCGCGATCGCCGAGGAGATGGGCCTGGACCACCCCGAGGAACCGCATCCGAGCAGCGGCTTCTCCCTGGTCACGCTCACCCCCGAGGCAAAGCGCCGGTACCGCCCGACCATCGAGCGGCTGCAGCGCGCCCTCAAGGCCCACACGGCGGCGACCTCCGCCGACACCGCCCGCTCCTTCCGGGGTCCGGCGGCGCGTCACGGCTCCTCCGGAGGCGGGGTCCGGGTCAAGGCGGTCTGCGACTGCGGCCGCAATGTGCGGGTCGTCCCCTCCGTCCTGGCCCAGGCGCCGATCGTCTGCGGGGGCTGCGGGAAGCCGTTCCGCATTCCCGACATCGTGGGCGCGGCGGCGAGCTGAGTCCGCGGCTGCTCGTGGCAGCCGCGGTCCTGCCTGGGGCACCTGAAGCGCCGGGTGCCCCTCAGGCATGCTCGTGCGCGGCCTCGGTCCGAAGGGAGTCCCAGGGTGTGGCACAATGGCTAGCTGTACTCGACAGCCGCACAGGAACCCTCTCGCCTCCGGCTGACGCGTCCATCGGGCACTCGGGTACCGCAACCCCACGCGGCAGTCTCGCCGTGCCCAACCACGTCAAATCCAGGAGAACCCACTCCCGTGGCAGTCAAGATCAAGCTGAAGCGTCTGGGCAAGATCCGTTCGCCTCACTACCGCATCGTCGTCGCCGACTCCCGCACCCGTCGTGACGGCCGTGCGATCGAGGAGATCGGCCTGTACCACCCGGTGCAGAACCCCTCGCGCATCGAGGTCGACTCGGAGCGCGCGCAGTACTGGCTGGGTGTCGGCGCGCAGCCGACCGAGCCCGTGCTCGCCATTCTGAAGAAGACCGGCGACTGGCAGAAGTTCAAGGGCGAGCCCGCCCCGGCTCCGCTGCTCCAGCCGGCCGAGAAGGCCGCGCGTCCCTCGTTCGAGGCCCTCGGTGGCGACGACGAGGGCAAGGGTGAGGCCATCACCCAGAAGAAGAAGGCTGAGAAGAAGGACGAGGCCGCGGCCGAGTCCGGGTCGACCGAGGCCTGAGCATGCTCGAGGAGGCTCTCGAGCACCTCGTGAAGGGCATCGTCGACAACCCTGACGATGTGCAGGTCGCCTCGCGCGACCTGCGCCGCGGGCGAGTGCTGGAGGTCCGGGTCCACCCCGACGACCTCGGCAAGGTGATCGGCCGCAACGGCCGCACCGCACGCGCCCTGCGGACCGTCGTGGGCGCCATCGGCGGCCGCGGTGTCCGCGTCGACCTCGTCGACGTCGACCACGTCCGCTGACGTCAAACGCAGCACCGGCTCGGGCCGGGGAGGGCCATCGGGCCGTCCCCGGCCCGTAGTCGTATGACAGGAGAGCAAGCACAGTGCAGCTGGTAGTCGCACGGATCGGCCGCGCCCACGGCATCAAGGGCGACGTCACCGTCGAGGTACGAACCGACGAGCCCGAACTCAGGCTCGCCCCCGGCGCCGTCCTGGCCACCGACCCGGCCTCCACGGGCCCCCTCACCATCGAGGCCGGCCGCGTCCACAGCGGCCGTCTCCTCCTGCGCTTCGAGGGCGTGAAGGACCGCAGCGCCGCCGAGGCCCTCCGCAACACCCTCCTGATCGCCGAGGTCGATCCGGAGGAACTGCCGGAGGAGGAGGACGAGTACTACGACCACCAGCTGATGGACCTCGACGTGGTCACCGCGGAAGGCGTCGAGGTCGGCCGGATCACCGAGATCTCGCACCTGCCCTCCCAGGACCTCTTCATCGTCGAGCGGCCCGACGGCAGTGAGGTGATGATCCCGTTCGTCGAGGAGATCGTCGCCGAGATCGACCTGGCCGAGCAGAAGGCGGTCATCACACCACCGCCCGGACTGATCGACGACCGCGCCGAGATCGCGTCCTCCCGGGACGCCGAGGACTCGCAGGACTCCGAGGACGCGTCCTGATGCGGCTCGACGTCGTCACGATCTTCCCCGAGTACCTCGACCCCCTCAACGTCTCCCTGGTCGGCAAGGCACGCGCGCGTGGGCAGCTGAACGTGCACGTCCACGATCTGCGCGCATGGACGTACGACCGTCACAACACCGTCGACGACACCCCGTACGGCGGCGGCCCGGGCATGGTCATGAAGACCGACCCCTGGGGGGACGCGCTGGACTCCGTGCTGGCGGACGGCTACGAGACGGGCTCGCACGCGCCCGCCCTCATCGTCCCCACCCCCAGCGGCCGCCCCTTCACCCAGGAACTCGCCGTGGAACTCTCCGAGCGCCCCTGGCTGATCTTCACGCCCGCGCGCTACGAGGGCATCGACCGCCGGGTGATCGACGAGTACGCCACGAGGATGCCCGTCCACGAGGTGTCCATCGGCGACTACGTCCTCGCCGGCGGCGAAGCGGCCGTACTGGTGATCACCGAGGCGGTGGCCCGGCTGCTGCCCGGCGTCCTCGGCAACGCCGAGTCCCACCGGGACGACTCCTTCGCGCCCGGAGCCATGGCCAACCTGCTTGAAGGCCCCGTCTACACCAAGCCGCCCGAGTGGCGCGGCCGTGGCATCCCGGACGTCCTGCTCAGCGGGCACCACGGCAAGATCGCCCGCTGGCGCCGCGACGAGGCGCTCAGGCGTACGGCGGCCAACCGGCCCGACCTGATCGAGCGCTGCGACCCGGCGGCCTTCGACAAGAAGGACCGCGAGATGCTCTCCATCCTGGGCTGGGCGCCCGACCCGGCGGGGGAGCCGTACGGACGATTTTGGCGCAGGCCACAAGCCGTGGAAGAATAGGCCCCTGTTGTGCGTCGTCCGGCGTGCGCCCCTGCCACAGGGGGACACGACGCCCGCCCCGACACGGACAGCCTCCTCACGAAACACTATCTACCGCCGATGACCTGTGGCATGGGCGAAGAAAGCAGACGCAATGTCCAACCTGCTCGACATCGTCGACTCCGCGTCGATCCGCAGCGACGTCCCGGCCTTCCGCCCGGGTGACACCGTCAACGTCCACGTCCGCGTCATCGAGGGCAACCGCTCCCGTGTGCAGCAGTTCAAGGGCGTAGTCATCCGCCGCCAGGGTTCCGGTGTCCGCGAGACCTTCACGGTCCGCAAGGTCTCGTTCTCCGTCGGCGTCGAGCGCACCTTCCCGGTGCACACCCCGATCGTCGAGAAGATCGAGCTCGTCACCCGCGGTGACGTGCGTCGCGCGAAGCTGTACTACCTGCGCGAACTCCGCGGCAAGGCCGCGAAGATCAAGGAGAAGCGCGACAACTGAGCGCCTCTCGGACGTCACAGCGGGGCCGGATAGCATCTGGCTGCGATGGACACCGAAGCACAGCCGACGGAGCGCGACCGCTCCTCCCGCCCCGCACCAGGGGACGTGGAGGGACGGTCGCGTTTCGCGTTGGTGTCGAGAATCACCCAGTGGCTGCCCGGCGGCCCGATCTCCCTGGCCCTGCTGCTCGGCCTGGTCCTTCTTCTGCTGATCAGTACTTTCGTGGTCAGACCTTTCCAGATTCCCAGCGGATCCATGGAAAACGGATTGAGGATCGGGGACCGCGTTCTCGTAAATAGGTTCGCGTACCGTTTCGGTGCCGAGCCGCGGCGGGGAGATGTGGTCGTGTTCGACGGAACCGGGTATTTCGGGGACGGGGACTACATCAAGCGCGTTGTGGGCGTGGGGGGAGACCACGTGGTCTGCTGCGACACGAAGGGGAGGATCGAGGTGAACGGCCGGTCGGTCGACGAGTCGGGCTTCCTGTACCCCGGCGACAGTCCCTCCTCGGTGCCCTTCGAGGTCGAGGTGCCCGACGGCACCCTGTTCGTGCTCGGTGACCACCGCAGCGTCTCCAGCGACTCCCGGGACCATCTGGGCTCACCGGGCGGTGGCATGGTCCCCGTCGGCGATGTCCTGGGACGGGCCGACTGGATCATCTGGCCCGCCGCCCATGCCGTCCGCCTGCACCGTTCCGACGCCTACGCGCGCGTGCCCGCAGCGGAGGGCGCGCATGGGTAACCGCGGCAAACCGCGCGGTGTGTCGAGCACCGCCGCCGACAACCTGCTGCCCACCGGCGTCCGGCGCTCCGCCAGTCCCACGGGTGGCCGCTCCCGCGCGGAGCGGCGCAAGCTCCAGCGCAAGGTGAAGCGGCGCAGAAGGCGCGGCGCGGTCAAGGAGATACCCCTCCTCGTCGGCGTGGCCGTCCTGATAGCCCTGGTCCTGAAGACGTTTCTCGTCCAGGCGTTCGTGATCCCGTCCGGCTCGATGGAGCAGACGATCCGCATCGGCGACCGTGTCCTGGTCGACAAGCTCACCCCGTGGTTCGGCTCCGAACCGAAGCGCGGGGACGTCGTCGTCTTCAAGGACCCGGGCGGCTGGCTCCAGGACGAGCAGACCACGACGAAGAAGGACGACCCCGTCGTCGTCAAACAGGTCAAGGAGGGGCTCACCTTCATCGGCCTGCTGCCGTCCGACAACGAGAAAGACCTGATCAAGCGGGTCGTCGGAGTCGGCGGAGACCGGGTCAAGTGCTGTGACACCGAGGGGCGGGTGACCGTCAACGGCGTTCCTCTGAGCGAGACGGACTACCTGTATCCCGGCAACGCCCCGTCCACCCAGCAGTTCGACATCACCGTCCCCCAGGGGCGGCTGTGGGTGATGGGTGACCACCGCGCCAACTCCGCGGACTCCCGCTCGCACCAGGACACCGACTACGGCGGCACCGTGTCCCTGGACTCGGTGGTGGGACGTGCCAGGATCATCGCGTGGCCGTTCGGCCACTGGACCACGCTGGACGAACCGAAAACTTACTCTTCCATTGCCGACTCGGTGTCCGGGGCGACCGCAGCCTCCCAGCCGTCGCTTAGGGTTGCTCCCGACGATCCGAACGAAGCGATCCAACTCCCGAGCCCTGCGGAACTCCCGCTCGTTATGGGAGTGGTGGGCCTGCGCCGTACTTGGCGCCGGCGGCGGCACAGAGTAAGGAGTTGGCGTGGGGGATGTTGCGGTTGGCGCACGATCCGGGCACGACGGCGAGGAGCACCGCGGACGCCCCGTGGAAGCAGCCGACCCGGCCGCGGAGGGCGCCGTACCCTTCGGGAATGACCCGGCCGCGGGCGGCGAGGGGCCGCCGGTGGACGAGCCCCCCGGGACCGGCGGTGGTGGGACGGGCGGTTCCACGCCCGGGGCGAAGAAGCAGCGCTCCTTCTGGAAGGAACTGCCCATCCTGATCGGCATCGCGCTCGTGCTGGCGCTGCTGATCAAGACGTTCCTGGTGCAGGCCTTCTCGATCCCGTCCGACTCGATGCAGAACACCCTCCAGCAGGGCGACCGGGTGCTGGTCGACAAGCTCACCCCGTGGTTCGGCTCCGAGCCCGAGCGAGGCGAGGTCGTCGTCTTCCACGACCCCGACAACTGGCTGGCGGGCGAGCCCACGGCGAACCCGAACGCCGTACAGACGTTCCTGTCCTGGATCGGCCTGATGCCCTCCGCGACGGAGAAGGACCTCATCAAGCGCGTCATCGGCGTGGGCGGTGACACGGTCTCCTGCCAGGGCACCGGCCCGCTCAAGGTCAACGGCAAGGCGCTGAACGAGGCGTCGTACGTCTACGCCGGCAACACGCCGTGCAGCCAGGACGACCAGGGCGGCCAGTTCACCGTGAAGGTCCCCAAGGGCTACATCTGGGTGATGGGCGACCACCGGCAGAACTCCCGTGACTCGCGCTACAACCAGTCGGACAAGCATCACGGCATGGTCCCGGTCGACGACGTCGTGGGCCGCGCCATCGTGAAGGCCTGGCCGATCAACCGCTGGGGCACGCTGCCCAAGCCGGACACCTTCGACCAGGCGGGCATCAACGACCGGTCGTCCGCTTCGGCCGCCCTCAGTGTGGCTCCCCAGGGGATCGCTCTCGTCGGTGTGGTGCCGGTGGCGCTGTGGCGTCGCAGGAAGGCCGCCGTCGAGCGGACCCACTGAGCGCTGCCCGGCCGACCGATGCCACGGGCCTGGTGAAAGCTTTGCGGAGCTTGTCGCTCCGTCCGGGCAGGAGGGGCTGACCCGCTCAGGTACCGCCGGGTAGGGTGCGGATCCATGGGTGGCGAGAGCACTACACGTACGGCCCCGCACAGCGGGGGCACCAGCACGGGCCCGGTGGGCAGCCGGACCGGACAGCGACTGTCCGGACTGGCCGTCGCGCTGGGCCTGGTGCTGTTCCTCGGGGGATTCGCCTGGGGAGCGGTGGTCTACCTGCCGTACACCGTGCCCACAAGTTCGATGACGCCCACGATCGACGCCGGCGACCGGGTGCTGGCGCAGCGCGTCGACGGCGACGAGATACGCCGGGGTGACGTCGTCGTCTTCACCGACGAGACCTGGGTGAGCAACGCGCCCGTGGTCAAGCGGGTCGTCGCGGTCGGCGGCGACACGGTCTCCTGCTGCACGGACGGGAAGCTGACCGTCAACGGCAAGCAGATCGACGAGACCTACCTCAAGGGCGGCCCGGTCGAGGACAAGACCATCCCGACCGTGAAGGTGCCCCAGGGCCGGCTGTTCCTTCTCGGCGACGAGCGCCAGGGCTCGCTGGACTCCTCCGCCCACCTCACCGACGCCGCCCAGGGCACCGTCGCCCGCTCGGCCGTCACCGCCCGCGTGGACGCCGTCGTCTGGCCCATGAAGGGCATGCTGGAGCGCCCCACCGGGTTCGAGCCCCTGGGCGCGCTCTCCTCGCCCGGCCCGCTGCGTACGATCTTCATCCTGATCGTCGCCGGCGGGGCGCTGGTGCTGGGCGGCGGGGCGTACGGGCCCGTGGCGAAGCTGTTCGGCAGGCGCTCCCGGGTCCGGACGGAGCCCGTCGGTGCCCGCTGAGGCGCCGGCCGCGTCCGGGGACTCGCCCGAAGGCGCGCTGCGCAAGGTGGCCCGGGTGGTGTTGCTCGATCCCGAGGACCGCATCCTGCTGCTGCACGGGCACGAGCCGGACGATCCGGCCGACGACTGGTGGTTCACGCCCGGCGGCGGACTGGAGGGCGACGAGACCCGTGAAGAGGCCGCTCTGCGGGAACTCGCCGAGGAGACCGGCATCACCGAGGTGGAACTCGGGCCGGTGCTCTGGCGGCGGATGTGCTCGTTCCCGTTCGCGGGCCGTCGCTGGGACCAGGACGAGTGGTACTACCTGGCCCGTACGACGGTGACGGCCACCCGGGCCACGGCCCTGACCGAGCTGGAGCGACGCAGTGTCGCCGGAGCGCGCTGGTGGACGTGTCAGGAACTGAGCCAGGCACATGAGACGGTGTATCCGACCAGACTCGCCGAGCTGCTGCGCAGGCTGCTCGACGAAGGTCCCCCGGCCGGGCCCGTGACCCTCGACACCGAAATCGTCTAGGTGCTGACGGGACTGGCGCACAATGGTGGGATCGCACGGCTGAAGGGGAACATGCCATGAGCGCCGAGGACCTCGAGAAGTACGAGACCGAGATGGAGCTCAAGCTCTACCGGGAGTACCGCGATGTCGTCGGTCTGTTCAAATACGTGATCGAGACCGAGCGGCGCTTCTACCTGACCAACGACTACGAGATGCAGGTGCACTCGGTCCAGGGTGAGGTGTTTTTCGAGGTGTCCATGGCGGATGCGTGGGTGTGGGACATGTATCGGCCGGCTCGCTTCGTGAAACAGGTCCGGGTGCTGACGTTCAAGGACGTGAACATCGAGGAGCTGAACAAGAGCGATCTGGAGCTGCCGGGCGGGTGACGGGTGCTTTTTCACCCGTGCGGGTGACGGGGTTTTCCACAACCGCCGAGTAGTCCACCAAGATCAACTCGGTGGGCGCGGTTGCGTGATCGTTGGCGCCGGAGGTGGTGCCGACATGAACGCACGCAGTGCACTCGGCAAGTACGGCGAGAGTCTGGCCGCGCGGCGGCTGACCGAGGCCGGGATGACCGTCCTGGAGCGCAACTGGCGCTGTGGCAGGACGGGCGAGATCGACATCGTGGCGCGGGACGGCGAGGTCCTGGTCGTCTGCGAGGTCAAGACACGGCGGGTGGGTGCCTTCGAGCACCCCATGGCCGCGGTGACTCCCGAGAAGGCGGAGCGCCTGCGGGGCCTCGCCGCCTGCTGGATCCATGCCCACGGAGGGGCGCCACCGGGAGGCGTCCGCATCGACCTGGTGGGCGTCGTCCTGCCCCGCCGCGGCGCGCCCGTGGTCGAGCATGCGCGGGGGGTGGCCTGAGATGGGTTTCGCTCGTACGTGCTCGGTGGCGCTGGTGGGCGTCGAGGGGGTCGTGGTCGAGGTCCAGGCCGATCTGGAGCCCGGGGTCGCGGCCTTCACGCTGGTGGGGCTGCCGGACAAGAGCCTGACGGAGAGCCGGGACCGGGTGCGGGCGGCCGTCGTGAACTCGGGGGGTGAGTGGCCCCAGAAGAAGCTCACGGTGGGACTCAGCCCGGCCTCGGTGCCGAAGGCGGGCTCGGGGTTCGACCTCGCCGTCGCGTGCGCGGTGCTCGGGGCCTCCGAGCGGATCGACCCGCGCGTGCTCGCCGACATCGTGATGATCGGAGAGCTGGGCCTGGACGGCCGGGTGCGTCCGGTCCGGGGCATCCTGCCCGCGGTGCTGGCCGCCGCGGACGCCGGCTACGTACAGGTCGTCGTGCCGGAGTGCGCCGCGGCCGAGGCTTCGCTGGTGCCCGGGGTCTCCGTGCTGGGCGTCCGCAGTCTGCGGCAGCTCATCGCGGTCCTCGCGGACGAACCGGTGCCCGACGAGGAGCCGCACGAGCCGGGGCGCCCCGATCCGCTGCTGGCGGGCCTGCGGGTGCCGGGCACCGGGGCCGCCACCGGCATGCACAGCGCCGGGGCGGCTCAGCAGGACCACGGACACGACCTGGCCGACGTGGTGGGGCAGACCTCGGCGCGGACGGCCGTGGAGGTCGCGGCGGCCGGGGGCCACCATCTGTTCCTGGAGGGTCCGCCCGGCGCGGGCAAGACGATGCTCGCCGAGCGGCTGCCCGCGGTCCTGCCCCCGCTGGCCCGGGAGGAGTCGCTGGAGGTGACGGCGGTGCACTCGGTGGCCGGACTGCTGCCACCGGGCAAGCCCCTGATCGACGTCGCCCCCTACTGCGCCCCCCACCACTCGGCCACCATGCAGGCGCTGGTGGGCGGCGGCAACGGCATCGCCCGTCCCGGCGCGGTCTCGCTCTCACACCGAGGGGTGCTCTTTCTCGACGAGACTCCCGAGTTCAACACCCAGGCCCTCGACGCGCTGAGGCAGCCGCTGGAGGCTGGGCACGTGGTGATCGCGCGCAGCGCGGGTGTCGTACGGTTCCCGGCGAAGTTCCTGATGGTGCTCGCGGCCAACCCGTGTCCCTGCGGTCGCTTCTCGCAGACCGACGACTTCTGCGAGTGCCCGCCCTCGGCGATCCGGCGCTACCAGGCCCGGCTCTCCGGTCCGCTGCTCGACCGGGTCGACCTGCGGGTGCAGGTGGACCGTGTCACGCGTGACCAGCTTGCCGGACGCGGTGCCCGGGGCGAGTCGACCGCCGTGGTCGCGGGCCGCGTGAGGGCCGCCAGGGAACGCGCGGCGACGCGCTTCGCCGGCACCCCGTGGCGGACCAACAGCGAGGTGCCCGGACGCGAACTGCGCAACCGCTGGCACGCCGTGTCCGGGGCGATGGACGAGGCCGAGCGCAATCTGGAGCGCGGCGTCCTGACCGCCCGGGGACTCGACCGCGTCCTGCGCGTCGCCTGGACCGTCGCGGACCTCGTCGGGCACGACCGCCCGGACGCGACGGACGTCGCCCTGGCGCTGCAACTGCGCACCGGAGTGCCCCGGGGCGTGCCCATGGCCATCGGGGCGCTGAGATGACCCGCGACGAACCCGACGACGAGCTGCTCGACCGCGTCTTTCTCGCTCGGGTCGTCGAGCCCGGTGACGAGGCCGCGGGGCGGTGGGTCCGGGAATGGGGCGTGGAGGAGGTGGCCTCGCGGTTGCGCGGGTGCGGGGAGCCGTTGCCCGGGGTGAGCGAGAAGAGATGGAGCGGCATGCGGGCCCGGGCTCGAGTGGCCGAACCGCTCCGGGATCTCGCCGTCGCGTTCCAGGCCGGTGCGCGGTTCGTCGTTCCCGGGGCAGCCGAGTGGCCGGGACAGCTCGACGACCTCGGGGACGCGCGGCCGCTCGGACTGTGGGTACGGGGGCGGCCCAGCCTGCGGATGTGGGCGCTCAGGTCCGTCGCCCTCGTCGGGGCCCGTGCCTGTACCGAGTACGGGGCCCACATGGCGGCCACCCTCGCCACCGGGCTCGCCGAACTCGGGTGGGTCGTCGTGTCCGGCGGGGCCTACGGGGTCGACGGTGCCGCCCACCGCGGTGCCCTCGGCGCAGGCGGTGCCACCGTCGCCGTCCTGGCCTGCGGGGTCGACCGGCCCTATCCGCGCGGACACACCCAGTTGATCACCAGGATCGTGGAACAGGGCCTGGTGATCGGGGAGTTGCCGCCCGGCGATCACCCGACGCCCAGCAGATTCGTGCTGCGCAACAGGGTGATCGCCGCCCTCACCCGGGGCACCGTGGTCGTCGAGGCCGCCCACCGCAGCGGCTCACTGGTCACCGCCCGCGCGGCACAGCGACTGGGCCGTCACACGATGGGGATCCCCGGGCCGGCCACCAGCAGTCTGTCCGCCGGGGTGCACGAGCTGCTGCGCGGCGACGCCACGCTGGTCACGGACGCCGCCGAAGTGGTGGAACTGGTCGGCGACATGGGGGAGCTGGCCCCCGACCGGCGCGGACCCGTGCTGCCGCGCGACCTGCTGGACCCGGAGGTGCGCAGGGTCCTGTCCGCGCTGCCCGGGCGACGGGAGGCCGGCGTGGACGAGATCGCGCGCGGGGCACAGACGACCCGGGACGACGCCATCGCGAGACTGTACGAACTCCGTGCACTTGGTTACGTCGAACGACACGGCGACGGCTGGAAGTTGACACGCCAGGCGATGATCTCCGTGCGGGGTGACCGCGGCCCGTGTTGACCGAGCGTGTTCGGCCGTCCGGGGGAACCCCGAAGTCCTTGGGAATTCCGGCAGTTGAGGCGTTCCGTTGATCACACAGTGCGACGGCCGTGCCCCGCGGGTGCGGCCCGCGGCACGCGTCCGTGCAGGAACCCGGGCGCACTGTTTGCACACTGCGACTCCTCAGTCACGCTACGCTCACGGGGATTCCGACGCACTTCACGTACATCGCGTACTTCACGGCAGAACGGCACAAGGCGACGAATGCCCCAGCACACTTCCGGGTCCGACCGGGCGGCGATCCCCCCAGCCGCCCGTGACGGTGGCAGCGTGCGGCCGCCCGCTCCCTCGACCCTCGACGAGCTGTGGCGGTCGTACAAGGCGACGGGAGACGAGCGGCTGCGAGAGCAGCTGATCCTGCACTACTCACCGCTCGTGAAGTACGTCGCCGGACGGGTGAGCGTCGGGCTGCCGCCCAACGTCGAGCAGGCCGACTTCGTCTCCTCGGGGGTCTTCGGGCTCATCGACGCGATCGAGAAGTTCGACATCGACCGGGAGATCAAGTTCGAGACGTACGCGATCACCCGGATCCGGGGCGCGATGATCGACGAACTGCGGGCGCTGGACTGGATCCCGCGCTCCGTGCGGCAGAAGGCGCGCAACGTCGAGCGGGCGTACGCGACGCTGGAGGCGCGGCTCAGACGGACGCCCACGGAGGGGGAGGTCGCCGGCGAGCTGGGGATCGCCGTGGACGATCTGCACGCGGTCTTCAGCCAGTTGTCGCTGGCCAACGTGGTGGCCTTGGAGGAGCTGCTGCATGTCGGCGGCGAGGGCGGCGACGGGCTGAGCTTCATGGACACGCTGGAGGACCCAGCCGCGGACAACCCCGTGGAGGTCGCCGAGGACCGGGAGCTCCGGCGGTTCCTGGCGCGGGCCATCAACACCCTGCCCGAGCGGGAGAAGACCGTGGTGACCCTCTACTACTACGAGGGGCTCACGCTCGCCGAGATCGGGAACGTGCTCGGAGTGACCGAGAGCCGGGTCAGCCAGATCCACACCAAATCCGTGCTGCAACTGCGGGCGAAGCTGGCCAGTTTCGGCCGCTGACCTGGCAGGACGGCCTTTTGGCCATGGCCGGTCGGACGGAGTGACTCCCGTCGGCGGTGGTGCGTCCGTACAGTGGTTGACGTGCCAAGGATTCGAGCGGCCTCCGTGGCCGAGCACCGGTCGATGCAGCGAGCCGCCCTGCTGGACGCGGCTCGCTCTTTGCTGTCCGAGGGTGGGACGGAGGCGCTGACCTTCCCGGCTCTCGCCGAGCGGACGGGGCTCGCGCGCTCGTCCGTGTACGAGTACTTCCGGTCGAGGGCCGCCGTGGTCGAGGAGCTGTGCGAGGTCGACTTCCCGGTGTGGGCCGCGGAGGTCTCGGCGGCGATGGCCGCGGCGCAGGGGGCGGAGGCCAAGGTCGAGGCGTATGTCCGGCGGCAGCTGACGCTGGTGGGGGACCGGCGGCATCGGGCCGTCGTCGCCATCTCCGCGAGCGAGCTGGACGCGGGAGCCCGGGAGAAGATCCGGGCGGCGCACGGCGGACTGGTCGCGATGATCGTCGAGGTGCTCGGCGATCTGGGGCATGAGCAGCCTCGGCTGGCGGCGATGCTGGTGCAGGGCGTGGTGGACGCGGCGGTGCGGCGGATCGAGCTGGGGGCCGCGGAGGAGCCTTCGGTGATTACCGAGGCCGCGGTTTCCATGGCGCTGCGGGGCGTGCGGGGCTGAGGCTCGTCCGGGCTGCTGGGCGGTCAGGGGCGGTCAGGGCAAGGGGGCGTCGAGTACGGGGAGCAGTCTCGACGGGCCCCTGCGCAGGAGCCACGGCGGGAGCAGGGACAGGGGATCGAGGTAGGTCTCGCCTCTGCGCAGGCCCCAGTGCACGCAGGTCGTCGTGCAGTGGGAGCCCGTTGGTTCCACCGTGCCCACCACCTCGCCCGCCTCCACCTCGTCGCCCTTCTCCACCGACGCCGTCACCGGCTCGTAGGTCGTTCGAAGATCCGTGCCCGTCAGCTCCACCGAGACGACCCCCTTGCCCGCCACCCGGCCCGCGAAGGACACCCGCCCCGGTGCCACCGCCCGTACCGGGGTGCCGGCGGGTGCTGCCAGATCGACACCCCGGTGGCCGCGGCCGTACACCGTCGCCGGTGGTTCCCAGCCGCGCAGGACCGTCGGGCGGGTGCCCAGGGGCCAGGTGCGCCCGATCGCCGGTACCGAGACGTCCGTGGTCGTGGCCGTCGGGGTGAGGGGGGCCTGCTCCGGCGTGGGTGCCGGTGCCGTCAGGAACAGCAGAAACCCCAGCACCAGCCACGTACCGCACCGCCCGAATCGACCGCATCGCTTCGCTCGCATGCGGAAACCGTCCCGCATCCGCCCCGGTCGAGGCCGGGACCTGTGGACTACTCCCGGGTTGTGGACAGCGGCGTCACCCGGTACCTCGCCGGTCCCGTACACTTCTTCTGGCGATCCGGGTCACCGGGTCGACTTCGCACGCCCCGACATCTCGCCGTCACACGGTCGGTGTCAGCGCCTCTCGGTCCTTTGCGGCAAGGCGCGTCGCGGGCGTCAGGCGCGGGTGCCCTCCGGTACCCGCGGTACAACCGAGAACACCAAGGAGAACGGCCATGGCCGTCGTCACGATGCGGGAGCTGCTGGAAAGCGGCGTCCACTTCGGTCACCAGACCCGTCGTTGGAACCCGAAGATGAAGCGCTTCATCTTCACGGAGCGCAACGGCATCTACATCATCGACCTGCTCCAGTCGCTGTCGTACATCGACCGCGCCTACGAGTTCGTCAAGGAGACCGTCGCCCACGGCGGCACGGTCATGTTCGTCGGCACGAAGAAGCAGGCGCAGGAGGCCATCGCCGAGCAGGCCACCCGCGTCGGCATGCCCTACGTCAACCAGCGCTGGCTGGGCGGCATGCTCACCAACTTCTCGACCGTCTACAAGCGTCTGCAGCGCCTCAAGGAGCTCGAGCAGATCGACTTCGAGGACGTCGCCGCTTCCGGTCTGACCAAGAAGGAGCTTCTCGTGCTCTCGCGCGAGAAGGCCAAGCTGGAGAAGACCCTCGGTGGTATCCGCGAGATGTCCAAGGTGCCCAGCGCCGTCTGGATCGTGGACACCAAGAAGGAGCACATCGCGGTCGGTGAGGCCCGGAAGCTCAACATCCCGGTCGTCGCGATCCTCGACACCAACTGCGACCCCGACGAGGTCGACTACAAGATCCCGGGCAACGACGACGCGATCCGCTCCGTCACCCTGCTCACCCGCGTGATCGCCGACGCCGTCGCCGAGGGGCTCATCTCCCGCTCGCGCGTCGCCACCGGTGACAAGGGCGAGAAGGCCGCGGGCGAGCCGCTCGCCGAGTGGGAGCGCGACCTGCTCGAGGGTGGCGAGAAGAAGGCCGAGGAGGCTCCCGCCGAGGCCGCTCCGGCCGCGGAGGCCACCGAGGCTCCTGCCGCCGAGGCCCCCGCTGCCGAGGCCGAGGCCGAGGCCCCGGCTGAGGCTCCCGCTGCCGAGGCTCCTGCCGCCGAGGCCGAGGCCGCTCCGGCCGCGGACGCCGAGCAGGCCTGATCCGTCAGCGTCAGGGGTGACGGCGGGAGTGGTACTGCATTCATCAGCGCCTCCGGCGCGGTGAACTCCGCTCCCGCCGTTCACCCGTAGGTCATCGGAGAGTCGGCGGCCCCCGGCCACATGGGGGCCGCAGACCCCGTAGATCTTCGATCTTCCAGACTTCGAGAAAGATTCACAGACTCATGGCGAACTACACCGCCGCCGACGTCAAGAAGCTCCGTGAGCTCACGGGCGCCGGCATGATGGACTGCAAGAAGGCGCTGGACGAGGCCGAGGGCGACGTCGAGAAGGCCGTCGAGGCGCTCCGGATCAAGGGCCAGAAGGGCGTCGCCAAGCGCGAGGGCCGCTCCGCCGAGAACGGCGCGGTGGTCTCCATCATCGCCGACGACAACTCCTCCGGCGTCCTCGTCGAGCTGAAGTGCGAGACGGACTTCGTCGCCAAGGGCGAGAAGTTCCAGGCCGTCGCCAACGCGATCGCCGAGCACGTCGCCAAGACCTCCCCGGCCGACCTGGAGGCCCTGCTCGCCTCCGAGATCGAGGCCGGCAAGACCGTCCAGGCGTACGTGGACGAGGCCAACGCCAACCTCGGCGAGAAGATCGTCCTGGACCGCTTCGCGCAGTTCACCGACGGCTTCGTGACCGCGTACATGCACCGCACGATGCCCGACCTGCCCCCGCAGATCGGTGTCCTCATCGAGCTGGACAAGCCGAACGCCGAGATCGCCAAGGGCGTCGCCCAGCACATCGCCGCCTTCGCGCCGAAGTACCTCTCCAAGGAGGACGTGCCGGCCGAGGTCGTCGAGTCCGAGCGTCGTATCGCCGAGGAGACCACCCGCGCCGAGGGCAAGCCCGAGGCCGCGATCGCCAAGATCGTCGAGGGTCGCCTGAACGGCTTCTTCAAGGACGCCACGCTGCTCGGTCAGCCGTACGCGCTCGACAACAAGAAGTCGGTCCAGAAGGTTCTGGACGAGGCCGGTGTCACCCTGAAGCGCTTCACGCGTATCAAGGTCGGCATCTGAGTCCGTACCGCGAGCGACGCGCGGGCCCTATAGGGTCGTCAGCAGTCGTCCGGTACGCCGCCACGCACGCGCGTGGCGGACGACAGCAGATCTGACGAGGAGGCCATTGCCGCGCATGGGATGCGAACCAGTTCCCACCGGCAGTGGCCTTCTTCGTATGTGCAACAGGTGAAAGAGGCGGGATCCCATGACCACCAAGGCCCAGAAGAGCGACGACGGCAATGTGCGCGGCCGGTTTCTGCTGAAGCTGTCCGGAGAGGCGTTCGCCGGTGGCGGGGGCCTGGGTGTGGACCCCGACGTGGTGCACAAGATCGCCCGTGAGATCGCCGCCGTCGTCCGGGACGGTGCCGAGATCGCCGTCGTCATCGGTGGCGGCAACTTCTTCCGCGGTGCCGAACTCCAGCAGCGCGGCATGGACCGCGCCCGCTCGGACTACATGGGCATGCTCGGCACCGTGATGAACTGCCTCGCCCTCCAGGACTTCCTGGAGAAGGAGGGCATCGACAGCCGGGTGCAGACCGCCATCACCATGGGCCAGGTGGCCGAGCCGTACATCCCGCTGCGTGCCGTGCGCCACCTGGAGAAGGGCCGCGTGGTCATCTTCGGCGCCGGCATGGGCATGCCGTACTTCTCCACCGACACCACCGCCGCCCAGCGCGCCCTGGAGATCGACGCCGAGGCGCTGCTCATGGGCAAGAACGGCGTGGACGGGGTCTACGACTCCGACCCGAAGACCAACCCCGACGCGGTCAAGTTCGACTCCCTCGGATACGGCGAGGTCATCACCCGTGACCTGAAGGTCGCCGACGCCACGGCCGTCACGCTGTGCCGCGACAACAAGCTCCCGATCCTGGTCTTCGAGCTCCTGGCCGAGGGCAATATCGCCCGAGCCGTCAAGGGTGAGAAGATCGGCACGCTTGTGGGTGAGCAGGACAGCCGGGACTGACCCGGGATACACCCGGTCCCTGACCGGGGGATGGACAATGTCCTGCCGGTCGGGAACCGTGCAGGAAGAAGACGCGACGCAGCCGGCCGCCGCCCCACGCATACGGAACAGCAGCCGGGCCTACTTCAAGACACGCAGGAGCAAGTGGTGATCGAAGAGACCCTCCTCGAGGCCGAGGAGAAGATGGAGAAGGCCGTCGTGGTCGCCAAGGAGGACTTCGCCGCGATCCGCACCGGGCGTGCGCACCCGGCGATGTTCAACAAGATCGTGGCCGACTACTACGGCGCGCCGACGCCGATCAACCAGCTGGCTTCGTTCTCCGTGCCGGAGCCGCGCATGGCCGTGGTGACCCCGTTCGACAAGAGCGCGCTGCGCAACATCGAGCAGGCGATCCGCGACTCCGACCTGGGCGTCAACCCGAGCAACGACGGCAACATCATCCGAGTGGTGTTCCCCGAGCTCACCGAGGAGCGCCGCCGCGACTACATCAAGGTGGCCAGGAGCAAGGCCGAGGACTCGCGCGTGTCCATCCGCTCGGTCCGCCGCAAGGCCAAGGACGCGATCGACAAGCTCGTCAAGGACGGCGAGGTCGGCGAGGACGAGGGCCGCCGTGCGGAGAAGGAGCTCGACGACGCGACGCACAAGTACGTCGCCCAGGTGGATGAGCTCCTCAAGCACAAGGAAGCGGAGCTTCTCGAGGTCTGATGAACGACTCTTCCTGGGCGACGCCGCCACACGCCGGGTACTGGGGGCCGTCCGACCAGGGGCCTGCCCAGGGGGCCGCCCCGGCGGGTCCCGCGTACGATGCGCATGACGCGCAGCACACTCGCCCCATGCCCATCGTGCCCGACGGACCGGCCGTACCCCGATCCGGCGACGACCAGGATGACGACCGGGGGACCGCTCGGCTGAGCGGTCCCTTGTTCCGGGACGGTACGTCCCGGGGCGGGACGTACCGCGACGACACGTTCCGTGCAGAGACCGCATCGGCGCAGCCCTACGCGGCGGCACCGCAGAAGCAGAATCCGGAGCCCATGCCCGACGCCTCGCAGCCGGCGCCCGCGCCGCAGAAGAAGAGCGCGGGGCGGGACCTGGGTGCGGCCATAGGGGTCGGGGTCGGGCTCGGCGTGGTGATCATCGCGTCGCTGTTCTTCGTCAAGGCCGCGTTCGTCGGCGTGATAGCGGTCGCCGTCGTGGTCGGGCTGTGGGAGCTGACGAAGCGGCTGGAGGAGCGCAAGGACATCAAGGCGCCGCTCGTTCCGTTGGCGCTCGGCGGGGCCGCGATGGTCGTCTCCGGGTACGTCCGGGGCGCGGAGGGTGCCTGGGTCGCCATGGCGCTCACGGCACTAGCGGTCCTCGTCTGGCGGATGACGGAACCGCCGGAGGGATACCTCAGGGACGTCACGGCGGGTGTCTTCGCGGCGTTCTACGTCCCGTTCCTGGCCACGTTCGTCGCCATGATGCTGGCGGCCGAGGACGGGGCGGCACGCGTGCTGACCTTCCTACTGCTGACCGTCGTCAGCGACACCGGCGCCTACGCGGTCGGCTGGCGCTTCGGCACCCACAAGCTCGCGCCGCGCATCAGCCCCGGCAAGACCCGGGAGGGCCTGGTCGGAGCGGTCACCTTCGCGATGGCGGCGGGTGCGCTGTGCATGGAGTTCCTGATCGACGACGGCGCGTGGTGGCAGGGCCTGCTGCTCGGGTTCGCGGTCGCGGCCAGCGCGACGCTGGGTGACCTCGGCGAGTCGATGATCAAGCGGGACCTCGGCATCAAGGACATGGGCACGCTCCTGCCGGGCCACGGCGGCATCATGGACCGCCTGGACTCCCTGCTGCCGACGGCGCCGGTGGTGTGGCTGTTGCTGGTGCTGTTCGTGGGCAGCGGCTGACGCACGAGGATGGGCGAGGGGCGGCAGCGACGGCTGCCGCCCCTTTGCGTTGCGCCGAGGTCGGCATAGCTCAGACCAGGTCGGCGCAAATTGTGGGTCAGACCTTGCTTCGCCTACGTAAAAGGAGCCGTTTCCGCGGGATCTCGTCCGGGATGCTGACCGTCGCGTCGGTTTTCGAACGGGGGAGCGGGATGAGTGAGCAGTTCGGGGTTGACCCCGAGACGTTGACGGATCTGGCGGGAAGGTTCGACCGGGAGGCGACGGGCCTCGCCGGGCCGATCGGGGCGTTCTCAGGAAGCGCGGCGGAGATCGGGCAGGCGTTCGGGCTGCTGGGCATCTGCGACGGGGCGTCGGAGAAGTACCGGCAGCTGTTGGAGAACACCGTCAAGGCGCTCGGACATCTTCCGGACGTGCTCAGGAGCGACGGCGACCGGCTGCGGCTGAACGCCACCCACTACGCGGACTCGGACCGGACGGCCCTCGGTTATCTGCACTCCGCGGCCTTGGGCGGCCGCCCGTGAGCGTCAACGACTGGATCGACGGCAAGGTCCTGGAGATCCTCCAGGCCGCCGGTGTGGAACTCCCCGGCGGCGACGGCGACACCCTCCGGGCCGTCGCCCGTTCCTGGGACGCCACGGGCACCGAACTGACGGATGTCGTACGGGCCGTGGACGCGGCGATCGCCGGGGTCGACAAGCAGGGCTGGCACGGTGCCGCCCGGGACGCCTTCGAGAAGCACTGGGAGGAGCAGAAGAAGGTCGTCCAGGACGTCGCCGCCAACTTCCACCATGTCGCCGGCGGCCTGCGGTCCTACGCGGACGAGATCGACGGGATCAACAAGGAGATCATCGACATCTGCGTCGAGATCGCCGAGATGGAGATCGCCGGGGTCGCGCTGTCGTTCTTCACCGGTTTCGTCTCCGACCTCGTCGCGAACACGGCGGTGGCGGCGCGGGTGGCCAGGATCGTGGACCTGGTCCGGCTGTTCACGGCGGCGGCGGAGCGGGTTGCGGGCCTCCTGGAACGGTTCTCCGGCCTGAGCGCGGAGACCGTCGCCACGCTCGAGCGGATGCTGACGGCCGTGGCCCGGGTCACCGCGACCTTCGCCAAGACAGGGCTGGAGAGCTTCGCGACGAACTTCGTGGCGGACTCGGGAAGCCTCATGGTGACCCAGGCCGTCAACGGGCAGCCGGTGACCGTGGGCGCCGACCTCAGGAACGGCGCGCTGCTCGCGGGCGGTACAGCGGGGTTCACGGCGGGAGCCGGCGCGGTCGGGGCCCGTCTCACCGGGGTGACCGGAGACCTCCTGCGGGGGGAGGGACTGCTCGGCACCGCGGTCAACGGCGCGTTCGGCAACGTCACGGGCGGTCTGACAGCCGACTACGCGAACGGCCAGGACGCGTCGACCATGGGCCAGGACGCGCTGACCAACGCGGTCGCCGGTGCCGCCGGAAATGCCCAGAACCACGGCGTCAACCACGCGCTGGAGGAGCACGGCAGCCTCGGTGGGGAACATCTCAGCGAGCAGGGCAGGCTCGCGGACGGAGCGTTCAGGAACACCGTGGGCACCACCCTCAACACCGGCGTCTACGCCGCCGCGTCCGGTATCGAGGCCGACATCCAGAACCTGACGAAGGACGAGAACGACAAGTGAGCCCCCACGGCGGAACGGCCCTCGCGGCCGTGTTCACCCCCAACCCGGACCACCACTCCACCTGGTCCGGCTTCTTCGCCCTCGTCGCCTTCGTCATCGGCTGTGCGATCGCTCTCATCGGGGTGTACGCGGCGGTCAGCACCTGGCGCGGCCTGGAGCCGTCGCGGCGCCCTGGACAGGCGCTGCCGGTGGCCCTGACCGGGGGTTTCTTCGTGGTCGTGGGCCTGGCGGTCACGGCCTTCGGGGTGTGGCTCTTCTGAACGCGGCCCCTCAAGGATCTGCGACACTGGTACAGCCATGCCTAAGCCCGGAGAACTCACTTTCATCGCCCCCCGCGGAGCCAAGAAGCCGCCGCGGCATCTCGCCGACCTCACGCCCGCCGAGCGCAAGGAGGTCGTGGCCGGGATCGGGGAGAAGCCGTTTCGTGCGAAGCAGCTCTCGCAGCACTACTTCGCCCGGTACGCGCACGACCCGGCGCAGTGGACGGACATCCCGGCAGGCTCGCGCGGCAAGCTCCAGGAGGCGTTGCTTCCCGAGCTCATGACTGTCGTACGGCACCTGTCGACCGACCAGGGGACCACGCGCAAGACGCTGTGGCGGCTGTTCGACGGGACGCTCGTGGAGTCGGTGCTGATGCGGTACCCGGACCGGGTGACCATGTGCATCAGCTCGCAGGCGGGCTGTGGCATGAACTGCCCCTTCTGTGCCACCGGGCAGGCGGGACTGGACCGCAATCTGTCCACCGCCGAGATCGTGCATCAGATCGTGGACGGGATGCGGGCACTGCGGGACGGGGAGGTTCCGGGCGGGCCCGCTCGGCTGTCCAACATCGTCTTCATGGGCATGGGTGAGCCGCTCGCCAACTACAAGCGGGTCGTCGGCTCCATTCGCGCGCTCACCGATCCCGCCCCCGACGGGCTCGGGCTCTCGCAGCGCGGTATCACCGTGTCGACCGTCGGGCTGGTGCCCGCGATCCAGCGGTTCTCCGACGAGGGCTTCAAGTGCCGGCTCGCGATCTCCCTGCACGCCCCCGACGACGAACTGCGCGACACCCTCGTCCCCGTGAACACGCGGTGGAAGGTACGCGAGGTCCTCGACGCCGGGTTCGAGTACGTCGAGAAGAGCGGGCGTCGGCTGTCCATCGAGTACGCGCTGATCCGGGACATCAACGACCAGGCATGGCGCGGTGACCGGCTGGGACGGCTGCTCAAGGGCAAGCCGGTGCACGTCAACCTCATCCCGCTGAACCCGACTCCGGGGTCCAAGTGGACCGCCTCCCGGCCCGAGGACGAGAAGGCGTTCGTGGAGGCCATCGCCGCCCATGGGGTGCCGGTGACGGTCCGGGACACCCGTGGGCAGGAGATCGACGGGGCCTGTGGCCAGCTCGCGGCCACCGAGCGGTAGTCTGACGACCGTACGCACGTACATCTTCATATCCGACAGGGGAGCGCCACAGCGCTGAGAGTGCGGCAATCGGGCCGCAGACCCTCTGAACCTCGCCCAGGTCATTCTGGGTAGGAAGTTCGGTCATCACCGTGAACAAGAAGTTCTGTGCTGTCGTCGTCGGCCTGGGCCTGGTCACGCTGTCCGCGTGCGGCTCGTCGTCCGACGGCTCCGGAAGCTCCGGCTCCAAGACCGTCACGCTCGTCAGCCACGACTCGTGGGCCGTCTCCAAGAGCGTCCTCGCCGACTTCGAGAAGAAGTCCGGCTACCGGGTCAAGGTCCTGGAGGACGGCGACGCCGGGCAGGCCGTCAACAAGGCGATCCTCACCAAGGACAACCCGCAGGGCGACGTCTTCTTCGGTGTCGACAACACGCTGCTGTCCCGCGCGCTCGACAACGGCCTCTTCCAGCCCTACCAGGCCAAGGGCGCCGATCGGATCAAGGCCGGGTACCGGGTCGACGGGGACAAGGTCACGCCCATCGACACCGGCGACATCTGCGTCAACTACGACAAGGCCTACTTCACCGCGCACAAGCTCCAGCCGCCGACGTCGTACGACGACCTGATCAAGCCCGCCTACAAGAACCTCCTCGTCACCGAGAACGCCTCCACCTCCTCGCCGGGCCTCGGCTTCCTCCTCGGGAGCGCCGCGAAGTACGGCGACGACAGCTGGCAGGGCTACTGGAAGAAGCTCAAGGCCAACGGCGTCAAGGTCGTCGACGGCTGGGAGCAGGCCTACAACGAGGAGTTCTCCGGTTCCGCCGGGGGCAAGAAGGCGAAGGCCGACCGGCCGCTCGTCGTGTCGTACGCCTCCTCGCCGCCCGCCGAGGTGATCTACGCCGACCCCAAGCCGAAGACCGCCCCCACCGGGGTCGCGCAGGGCACCTGCTTCCGGCAGATCGAGTACGCCGGACTGCTGAGCAACGCGAAGAACACCAAGGGCGGCAAGGCGCTCCTGGACTTCCTGCTCACCAAGGAGTTCCAGCAGGACATGCCGCTCAACATGTTCGTCTACCCGGTCATGGACGGCGCCCAGGTGCCGGCCGAGTTCACCGCCTACGGTCCGCAGGCCAAGGATCCCGAGACCATGGACCCGGCGAAGATCGCCGACAACCGTGACGACTGGGTCAAGTCATGGACCTCGCTCGTACTGAAGTAAGGCCACGCAAGGGCGTCAAGAACGCGGCGGCCCGGCTCGGGCTCGTGGCCGTGCCCGTCGCGTTCTTCGCCGTCTTCTTCGCCTATCCCGTCGCTGCGATCGTCACGCGCGGACTCAAGGCGGGCGGGACCTGGCACTTCGGCCGAATCGCCGATGTCCTCGCCCAGCCGGACATCCGGCACGTCCTGTGGTTCACCACCTGGCAGGCGCTCGCCTCCACCACGCTCACGCTCCTGATCGCGCTCCCCGGCGCGTACGTCTTCGCGCGCTTCGACTTCCCCGGCAAGCAGATCCTGCGGGCTGTGGTCACCGTCCCCTTCGTGCTGCCGACGGTCGTCGTCGGTACGGCCTTCCTGGCGCTGGTGGGACGCGGCGGACTGCTGGACGACCTGTGGGGCGTTCGGCTGGACACCACCGTGTGGGCGATCCTGCTCGCGCACGTCTTCTTCAACTACGCGGTCGTGGTACGGACGGTCGGCGGCCTGTGGGCCCAGCTGGATCCGCGTCAGGAGGAGGCCGCGCGGATGCTCGGCGCGTCCCGGCTCCGGGCCTGGCGGACGGTCACGCTCCCCGCGCTCGGGCCCGCAGTGGCCGCCGCCGCGCTGATGGTCTTCCTGTTCACGTTCACCTCTTTCGGTGTCGTGCAGATCCTCGGCGGGCCGACCTTCTCGACCCTCGAAGTGGAGATCTACCGGCAGACCTCCGAGATCTTCGACCTGTCCACGGCCGCCGTGCTGACGCTGATCCAGTTCGTCGCGGTGGGCGCGGTCCTCGCCCTGCACGCGTGGACCGTACGGCGCCGGGAGACCGCGCTGCGGCTCGTGGACGCGTCCGTGACCGCCCGGCGGCCGCGCGGCGCGGGGCAGTGGGGGTTGCTGGCCGGGGTCGTGGGCTGTGTCGCCGTACTCCTCGTGCTGCCGCTCGCCGTGCTCGTCCAGCGGTCGCTGGACGCCCCCGGCTTCGGCTACTACCGGGCGCTGACCCGCAGCGACGGCGGGATCTTCCTCGTCGCGCCGATCGAGGCGGTCGGGAACTCGCTGGAGTACGCCCTGGCCGCGACCGCCATCGCGGTGGCGGTCGGGGGTCTGGCGGCGGCCGCGCTGACGCGGCGGGACGCGGGGCGGTTCGTACGGGGCTTCGACGCGCTGCTGATGCTGCCGCTCGGGGTGTCCGCGGTGACGGTGGGCTTCGGGTTCCTGATCTCCCTCGACGAGCCGCCGCTGGACCTCAGGCAGTCCTGGATCCTGGTGCCGCTCGCCCAGGCGCTGGTCGGGGTGCCCTTCGTCGTGCGGACCATGCTGCCGGTGCTGCGGGCCGTGGACCACCGGCTGCGGGAGGCCGCGGCCGTGCTCGGGGCCTCCCCGTGGCGGGTGTGGCGGGAGGTCGATCTGCCCATGGTGCGGCGGGCGTTGCTGATCGCGGCGGGCTTCGCCTTCGCCGTGTCGCTGGGCGAGTTCGGGGCGACCGTGTTCATCGCACGGCCCGACAATCCGACCCTGCCGGTCGCCGTGGCCCGGCTGCTCGGGCGGGCCGGGGACCTCAACTACGGCCAGGCGATGGCCCTTTCGACGATCCTGATGGTGGTGTGCGCGGTGGCGCTGCTGGTGCTCGAACGGCTGCGGACCGACCGGACCGGGGAGTTCTGATGCTGCTGAGCCTTGAGGACGCGACGGTTCGGTTCGGAGGGCGGGCCGTCCTCGACGGAGTCGGTCTCGATGTCGCCGAGCACGAGCTCGTGTGCGTGCTCGGGCCCAGTGGCAGCGGGAAGTCGACACTGCTGCGGGCGGTCGCCGGGCTGCAACCGCTCGACGAGGGACGGGTCCTGCTCGACGGGCGTGACCAGGGCGGGGTGCCCGCGCACAAGCGCGGGGTCGGGCTGATGTTCCAGGACCATCAGCTGTTCCCGCAGCGGGACGCGGGCGCCAACGTGGCCTTCGGGCTGCGGATGCAGGGGGTTTCCAGGGCTCGACAAGACGAGCGGGTGCGGGAGTTGCTCGACCTCGTCGGGCTGCCGGGGGCCGGTCGGCGGGCCGTCGCGGGACTCTCCGGGGGTGAGCAGCAGCGGGTCGCGCTGGCCCGGGCGCTCGCTCCCCGGCCCCGGCTGCTGATGCTGGACGAGCCGCTCGGGCAGCTGGACCGTTCCCTGCGGGAGCGGCTGGTCGTCGAACTGCGGCAGCTGTTCGGGCGGTTGGGCACCACCGTGCTCGCGGTGACCCACGATCAGGGGGAGGCCTTCGCGCTCGCCGACCGGGTCGTGGTGATGCGGGAGGGGCGGATCGCCCAGTCCGGTACGCCGCTTGAGGTGTGGCAGCGGCCGGCGGACGAGTTCGTGGCCCGCTTCCTCGGCTTCGAGAACGTGGTCGAGGGGACGGTGACGGGCGAGGCCGCGGACACGGTGTGGGGCAAGGTGCCGGTGCCCTCGGGAGCCGCCCAGGGGGCTCGGAGCGTGCTGGTGCGGCCCGCGGGGGTGCGGCTCGTGGCGGCCGACGAGGGGCTGCGCTGCACGGTCGGCGCGCGGACCTTCAAGGGCACGCATGTCGCCGTACACCTGCATCCCTCGGAAGGCGACGGGCCGCGGCTGGAGGCCGCGTGTGCGCTGCGCGAGGCGCCGGAGATGGGGGACGTGGTCGGGGTCGAGTTCGACGCCGCCGAAATTGTGGTGCTGGGCTGACGGGGGCGGACCTACAGTGCGGGGCATGAGCCCGCTGTCACACGATCGCTACTGCGACGAGATCACCCATCAAGTCGGCCTGCTGAGGGCCGTGGTGACCTCCGGGGCCGATCTGTCCGGGACGGTGCCGACCTGCCCGGACTGGTCGTTGCAGCGGCTGGTGCGGCACACCGGGGGCGCCCTGCGCTGGGCGGAGTCGATGGTGCGGACCCGGGCGCGGGAGGCAGTTGCCGACGACAAGGTGCCGCTGGGGGAGGGGCCCGAGAACGCCGCTGACCTGGACGCGTGGCTCGCCGAGACCGGCGAGACGCTTGTCGCCACGCTCCGGGAGGCCGGGCCGGACGCCGCCGTGTGGTCCTGGGCCAAGATCCCCACCTCGGGGTTCTGGGCCCGGCGGATGGCCCACGAACTCACGATCCACCGTGCCGACGCCGCGCTCGCCGCCGGGCTGCCCTACGAGGTCGCCGCGGACATCGCCGCCGACGCGATCGACGAGTGGCTCCAGATCGTGGAGTTCGTGCAGCGGACCGTGGCGCACGACGGGGCGAGGGAACTGCGCGGCCCCGGGCGCAGTATCCATCTGCACGCCACCGACGCGGTCGCCGAGCTGCACGCCGAGTGGCTGGTCGAGCTCACCGAGGACGGCATCGTCTGGCGGCGCGGGCACGAGAAGGCGACCGTCGAGCTGCGGGGGCCGCTGACCGCAGTCATGCTCGCCTTCTACCGGCGACTGCCGCTGGACCAATCGGAGTTGGAAGTCCTCGGGGAGCGGGAGCTGCTGGAGTTCTGGCTGGAGCGAACGACCTTCGGGTGAACAGGGCGGTGGCCCGCCCCCGTTGAGGGGACGGGCCACCGAACTGCTGTGGGTGTCAGCGGCTGCCGGCGCCACGGCGGCGCAGGCCGAAGAACACGGCGCCGCCACCGAGGGCGACCAGGGCGATCGCGATCCCGGCGATCAGGCCGGTGTTGGAGTTCGCACCGGTCTCGGCGAGGTTGGAGTCGCCGGCCGCGGGCGACGGGGCGTTGCTCTCGACGGTCGCCGGGGCGGTGGTGCCCTCGGAGGCCGACGGGGTCGGGGTCGGGGACTCCTCGGCCGGGGTGCTGGCGGAGTCCGACGGGGTGGGCGTGGGCGTCGGGGTCGGCGTGTCCTCGGTCTTGCAGGCGGTCGCCGGGGTGGTCAGGTTGGGCTTGATGTCCTCGCCCTTGATGTAGGGCAGGGCTTCGACGTGGATGCGGTACTCCGCGTTGGGCGCCCAGTCCTCCTCGAAGGTGATGGTGGTGCCGGCCTTGGAGCCCTTCACCGTCTGCTCGCCGACCTTCTTCGCGTCGGCGCCGTTGTTCTGCAGGTACACCGAGACGGTGGCCTCGACGCCGGCCTTGTCCACGTCGGTGACGGTGATGACGCCCTTGCCGCCGTCGCACTTGGCTTCGGCGGAGAACTCACTGATGTTGCAGGCAAGGGCGTTGCCGGAGGCGCCGAGCACGATCGCGGTCGAGGCGGCGGCGACGCCGAGGAAGCGCGCGGCGCGGGAGGTGCGGCGGGATATGGGCGTGAATGCCACGTTCATCCTTCACGGGGTGCGCAAATGCGGGGGGTTGAAAGGTTGGTGATACGACATCACCAACCCCACGAGTCTCACAGGTCTATAAGCGCTGCATAAGAAGTGTCAACGTGCAGGGGCCTTACAATCGTTGACTTTGCTTTCTTATTACACAGTGAGGCGTTTCAGCGCCGCCGGAGCGTCCTCGATCCGGTCGACCAGGGCGATGCGGGACTCCATCGACCGCTCCCGCGCGAGCGCCTGCAGCAGCGGCCAGGTGGGCAGCTTCTTCGTCCAGTGGACGCGGTCGACGAGGACCATCGGTGTGGGTTCGCCGCGCGACTCGTAGTAGTTGGGCGTCGCGTTGTCGAAGATCTCCTGCACGGTGCCGGCGGCACCCGGCAGGAAGACCACACCGGCGTTCGAGCGGGCCAGCAGGCCGTCCTCGCGGGTGGCGTTGGCGAAGTACTTGGCGATGTGCGAGGCGAAGGCGTTCGGCGGCTCGTGCCCGTAGAACCAGGTCGGGATGCCGACGGAGTGGCCGCCCCGGGGCCAGCGGGCCCGGATCCGGAACGCGGCGCGCGCCCAGTCGGTGATCGACGGGGTGAAGGACGGCGCCGCGGCGAGGAGTTCGCACGCCTCGTCGAGCATGGCGTCCTCGAAGGGGGCCGCGTAGGCGCCGAGATTGGCCGCCTCCATCGCGCCCGGGCCGCCACCGGTGGCCACGGTGAACCCGGCGCGGGTCAGTTCGCGGCCGAGGCGGGCGGCGCCGGCGTATTCGCGTGTGCCGCGGGCCATCGCGTGACCGCCCATCACGCCCACGACCTGGGTGCCGCGCAGGAGTTCGTCGAGGGCGTCGGAGACGGCGTCGTCGTGCAGGGAGCGGAGCATCGACGCGTATATGTCGCCGTCGGCCCTGGTGCGCTGGAACCAGGCGTAGGCGAGGGCGTCGGGAGTCTGCTCGTACCCCTTCTCCAGTCCGTCGAACAACTCGTCGGAGGAGTAGAGCAGTCCGCGGTACGGGTCGAAGGGCAGGTGCGGGACGGGCGGGAAGACCAGGGCGCCGTCCGCGCGGAGCTTGGCCGCGGCGTTCTCCCGCATCGGGCAGCCCAGGAAGACGGCTCCCGAGGTGTCGGTGGCGAGCAACTCCCGTGTGCGGTCGGTCAGATCGACGGACTGGACCCGGAAACCGGTGAGGGTGCCGCGGGCCGGTACGACCGCGTCGAACTCCTCCAGCGTCTCGATCTCACGGTCGTCGTGGTGTGCCGCATGGGCGGGGCTCGTCTGCACCCGCCCATGCTCGCACGCCGGGTTGCGGCCCGTGGGTCAGCCCTGGATCGCCGCCGGGTCCATCCAGATGACCTCCCAGGTGTGGCCGTCGAGGTCGTCGAAGGAGCGGCCGTACATGAAGCCGTGGTCCTGGGTCTCGCCGGCCGGGGTGCCGCCCGCCGCGAGCGCCTTGTCGACCAGCTCGTCGACCTCCGCGCGGCTCTGAGCGCTCAGCGCGATCAGGACCTCGCTGGTCGTCGTCGCGTCCGCGATCTCCTTCTTGGTGAAGGTCGAGTAGAACGGCTTCTTCAGCAGCATCGCGACGATGGTGTCGCTGATCACGACGGACGCGGCGTTGTCGTCGCTGAACTGCGGGTTGATCGAGTAACCGAGCTCCGTGAAGAACTTCTTCGAGGCGTCGAGGTCGTTCACGGCCAGGTTCACGAAGATCATCTGCTGGTACGTCGGCGAAGTCATCTGAGTCTCTCCCATCGGGGTGCGTGCTGTTCGGTGGGTTAGACAGGTGGGACCGGCGGAAGTCATCGGCGACCCGAGATTTTTTTCGTACGAGTTTCCGTGCCCGGTTCAGGAGGACAGGGGCAGGGCCGCCAGCTCGGCCACGATCAGGGTCAGCGGGCCGAAGAGTGCCAGCAGGGCACCGGCACGGAGGGCTGCCGCGCTGCGGAGCATCGTCGCGGGGGCACCGAGGCGGACGAGCGCGGCCGTGGTGTCCGACCGCGCGTGCTTCGCCTCCACGGCGGCGGTCAGAAGCGTGGCGAGCGTGCAGCTCGTCACGAGGAGCAGACCGAGGGTGGTGAGGGGCCCCACTTCGGGTCCTGCCGTGTCGTACAGGCTGGCCATGGCGTAGGCACCGGAGGCCACCGCGCAGACGATGCCCAAGGGGCGGCCGATACGGGTGGCTTCCGCCATGAGGACTCGTCCGGCGAGGAGGCGGAGGGCGCCGGGCCGGGTGGACTGGAGGAGACGGCCGCAGAGGTGGGTCAGGCCGGGCCCGGCGACGGCCAGGCCCACGGCGGTGAGCAGCCAGCCGATGAGGACGGAGGGGGCGCCCGCGAGGCCGCCGGGGAGAGGTGCCGCCGGGGTGGTGCCCTGACGGTTGGCGTAGGCCTCCACGGCCAGGCCCGCGGCGAGGACCGCGACGCCCCAGGGGAGGCCTGTGGGGGCTTCCCGGGGGAGTGGGGGCAGAGCGCTGTCCTGGCCGGGGCCCGGGGCCGGGTTCTCGTCGGTGGGGGTGGCTGCGGGGGTGTCGCCGCCCGGGACGCCGGGCTCACCGGCGGTCCGGCGCGCGCGGAATCGGCCGTACGCCCCGAAGGGCTCCCTGGCCGTCGTCCTGCCGTACGCCCCGAAGCGGCTGTACGACCGGGCCTCCCTCTTCGCCGCCGCCGGCCTGTCGTCCCGTGGCCGCAGGACGAGTGCCACCGTCACCGACGCGATCGCCGGGACCAGGCCCAGCAGGGTCAGGGCCGCCGGCAACGGGAGGGGGGCGCCCGCTGCCAGGAAGTCCGCCGCCGCTCCGTCGAAGGGCATACCCGTCAGGTCGCCGCGCAGATGCAGGAAGAACAGCAGCGCCAGCATCGAGCCAAGGGTGCAGGACAGGGCCGTCGTCGTGGCCGTGACGGCCATCAAGCGGGCCGGGCCGAGGCCGACCGCGGCGAGACCGGGGCGGGGGCGGGTGCCCGGGTCGGTGCGGGCGACCGCCAGCGCGAAGTGGACCGTCGCCGCCACGGGCGTCAGGCACCACGCCAGGCGCAGGGCGGCGCCGGACGGGTCCTCGGGATGGCTGATCGCGTGGCCGAGGGTGCACAGGAGGAGGAAGCCCGTGCCCGCCGAGGCGAGCGCCACCAGGAGGCGGCGCAGCTGTACGGCGGGACGGGCGCCCCAGGTCAGACGGAGAGCGAGCACGCGGTACGGCCTTCCGAGTCGGCCATCGGGGGCAGGTGCACGGTGTTCACCCGGCGTCCGTCCAGGAGGGTGACCGTGCGGTCCGCCAGGGCTGCGGTGTCGGCGTCGTGCGTCGCCAGGACCACGGTGATGCCGTGGGAGCGTGCGGCTGTCGTGAGCGTGCGCAGGACGTGCGCGCGCTCCGCCCGGTGCAGCGGAGCCGTCGGTTCGTCCGCGAACAGGACCGACGGGGCGGGGGCGAGGGCGCGGGCGACGCAGACGCGCTGGCGTTCCGACTGGGTCAGCTCGTGCGGGCGGCAGCGGGTCCGATCGCCGACGTCGAGGCGCTCCAGCCACTCCACGGCGGCCGTCCTGGCGCGCCGGCGGCCGGTGCCGCGCAGCATGAGGGGGAGGGCGGCGTTCTCCCAGGCGTTGAGCTCGGGAACGAGCACCGGGGACGGGTCGATCCAGCCGAAGCGGTCGCGGCGCAGGCGCTCACGGGTCATCGGGCCCATGGTGTGCACGGGCACGCTGTTGAACCAGACCTCGCCGCGCTGGGCCGGGGTGAGTCCCGACAGGCATCTGAGCAGTGCGGTCTTGCCGCTGCCGCGCGGCCCGCTGACGGCGAGGATCTCGCCCTCGCGCACTCCCAGGGAGACACCCTGCAGCGCCGGCGAGCCGTCGCGGTGGGTGAAGTGCAGGGAGCGTGCCCAGAGCACGTCGTTGTCCGGCGGGGCCTCCATGGGCGTACACCTCGTTCTGGTCCGTTGTGCCTTGCAATCCCCCGAGCGGGGGAACGAAAGCAGGGCCGATCGGTTACCAGGCACGCTAAGGAGGCGGGGGCAGGACGCCGTACAGCACACGGCCCGGGGTGCGTGCCTGTCACTCGGACGGGTGCACTCCGGGCCGTACAAGCCGCTCGGTCGCCGGGGGCTGGAGCCGGGGGCTAGAGCTTCGTCCAGGCCTCGGTGAGGGTCGCGCGCAGGATCTGCTCGATCTCGTCGAAGGTCCCCTGGTCGGAGATCAGCGGCGGGGCGAGCTGGACGACCGGGTCGCCGCGGTCGTCGGCACGGCAGTACAGGCCGTTGTCGTACAGGGCCTTGGAGAGGAAGCCGTACAGGACGCGCTCGGTCTCCTCGTCGTTGAAGGACTCCTTCGTCGTCTTGTCCTTGACCAGCTCGATGCCGTAGAAGAAGCCGTTGCCGCGGACGTCGCCGACGATCGGCAGGTCGTGCAGCTTCTCCAGGGTGGCGCGGAAGGCGCCCTCGTTGTCGAGGACGTGCTGGTTGAGGTTCTCGCGCTCGAACAGGTCGAGGTTGGCGAGGCCCACCGCGGCCGACACCGGGTGGCCGCCGAAGGTGTAGCCGTGCAGGAAGACGTTGTCCTCCTTGTAGAACGGCTCGGCCAGGCGGTCGGAGATGAGGCAGGCGCCGATCGGGGAGTAGCCCGAGGTCATGCCCTTGGCGCAGGTGATCATGTCCGGGACGTAGTCGAACTTGTCGCAGGCGAACATGGTGCCCAGGCGGCCGAAGGCGCAGATGACCTCGTCGGAGACGAGGAGCACGTCGTACTGGTCGCAGATCTCGCGGACCCGCTGGAAGTAACCCGGCGGGGGCGGGAAGCAGCCGCCCGCGTTCTGCACGGGCTCCAGGAAGACCGCGGCGACCGTCTCCGGGCCCTCGAAGAGGATCTGCTGCTCGATCTGGTCGGCGGCCCAGCGGCCGTACGCCTCGGGGTCGTCGCCGTGGATCGGGGCGCGGTAGATGTTGGTGTTCGGGACCTTGTGGGCGCCCGGGACCAGCGGCTCGAAGGGGGCCTTCAGGGCCGGCAGACCGGTGATGGACAGGGCGCCCTGCGGGGTGCCGTGGTAGGCGACCGCGCGGGAGATGACCTTGTACTTCGTGGGCTTGCCGGTGAGCTTGAAGTACTGCTTGGCGAGCTTCCAGGCGGTCTCGACCGCCTCGCCGCCACCGGTGGTGAAGAAGACCTTGTTGAGGTCGCCGGGAGCGTGCTGCGCGAGGCGCTCCGCGAGTTCGACGGCCTTCGGGTGGGCGTAGGACCACACCGGGAAGAACGCCAGTTCCTGCGCCTGCTTGAACGCCGCCTCGGCGAGCTCGACGCGCCCGTGGCCGGCCTGGACCACGAACAGGCCCGCGAGACCGTCCAGGTAGCGCTTGCCCTTGTCGTCGTAGATGTAGGTGCCCTCGCCCCGGACGATGGTCGGGACCGGGGAGTTCTCGTACGAGGACATGCGGGTGAAGTGCATCCACAGGTGGTCGTACGCGGTGCGGCTGAGGTCCTTGGAGCTCACGGTTATCGGGTCCTCACGGTTATCGGGTTCCCCACATGTAGGTCTGCTTCTTGAGCTTCAGATAGACGAAGCTCTCGGTGGAGCGCACTCCGGGGATGGCCCGGATGCGGCGGTTGATGACCTCCAGCAGGTGGTCGTCGTCCTCGCAGACGATCTCCACCATCAGGTCGAAGGAGCCGGCCGTCATCACCACGTACTCGCATTCGGACATGGCGGTCAGCGCGTCGGCCACGGACTCGACATCACCCTCGACATGAATGCCGACCATCGCCTGGCGCCGGAAGCCCACGGTGAGCGGGTCCGTGACGGCGACGATCTGCATCACGCCCTGGTCGAGCAGCTTCTGGACGCGCTGGCGCACGGCCGCCTCGGACAGGCCCACGGCCTTGCCGATCGCGGCGTACGGACGGCGGCCGTCCTCCTGGAGCTGCTCGATGATGGCGAGGGAGACGGCGTCCAGATTCGGGCTGCTGCCGTTCCTGGACTCGTGCCGGGCCTCGCTCCTGGACTCGCGGGAGTCCCTGGGGTCTGCGCTTCGACTGGCCACGAGCTCACTGTGCACGACGTCTCGTCGGTTTCGCAAGGTTGGGGCGATGAAATTCGTTGTTCACGTGACTGATACCTGCGGATTTCGCAGCCTTGACGCGATCGGGGGTGTTGAAAACGTGGGCCTGGCGATTAGGGTGGGTGTCTCAGTCAGTGGACAGTTTCAACCCCTCCAGGAGGCCGGCAGTGAGCACCGAGCTGCGTCGTCTGCGCAACTACATCGACGGTGAGTTCCGGGACGCCGCCGACGGGCGGACCACCGAGGTGGTCAACCCCGTCACCGGTGAGGCGTACGCGACCGCGCCGCTGTCCGGACAGGCGGACGTCGACGCGGCGATGGCCGCCGCTGCCGCCGCCTTCCCGGGCTGGCGCGACGTCACCCCCGCCGAGCGGCAGAAGGCCCTCCTGAAGATCGCGGACGCGTTCGAGGAGCGGGCCGAGGAGCTCATCGCGGCCGAGGTGGAGAACACCGGCAAGCCGATCGGGCTCACGCGGTCCGAGGAGATCCCGCCGATGGTCGACCAGATCCGCTTCTTCGCCGGCGCGGCGCGGATGCTGGAGGGGCGGTCGGCCGGTGAGTACATGGAGGGTCTGACCTCCATCGTGCGGCGCGAGCCGGTCGGGGTCTGCGCGCAGGTGGCGCCGTGGAACTACCCGATGATGATGGCCGTGTGGAAGTTCGCGCCGGCGATCGCGGCGGGCAACACCGTGGTGCTGAAGCCGTCGGACACGACGCCCGCGTCGACCGTGCTGATCGCGGAGATCATCGGGTCGATCCTGCCCAAGGGCGTCTTCAACGTCATCACCGGTGACCGGGACACCGGGCGCCTGATGGTCGAGCACCCGACGCCGGCGATGGCGTCCATCACGGGATCGGTGCGGGCGGGCATGTCCGTCGCCGAGTCCGCGTCCAGGGACCTGAAGCGGGTGCACCTGGAGCTGGGCGGCAAGGCCCCGGTCGTTGTCTTCGAGGACACCGACATCCCGAAGGCCGTCGAGGACATCTCCGTGGCGGGCTTCTTCAACGCCGGGCAGGACTGTACGGCGGCCACACGCGTGCTGGTGCAGTCCTCGATCCACGACGAGTTCGTGGCGGCGCTGGCGAAGGCCGCCGCCGACACCAAGACCGGGCAGCCGGACGACGAGGACGTGCTGTACGGCCCGCTCAACAACCCGAACCAGCTCAAGCAGGTCTCCGGGTTCATCGAGCGGCTGCCCGCGCACGCCAAGGTCGAGGCCGGCGGTCACCAGGTCGGTGAGAAGGGGTACTTCTACGCGCCGACCGTCGTGTCCGGTCTGAAGCAGGACGACGAGATCATCCAGAAGGAGGTCTTCGGTCCGGTCATCACCGTCCAGTCCTTCACGGACGAGGAACAGGCCGTGTCGTGGGCCAACGGTGTCGAGTACGCGCTCGCGTCCTCGGTGTGGACCAAGGACCACGGCCGCGCGATGCGGATGTCCAAGAAGCTGGACTTCGGGTGCGTGTGGATCAACACGCACATTCCGCTGGTCGCGGAGATGCCGCACGGCGGCTTCAAGAAGTCGGGGTACGGCAAGGATCTGTCGGGCTACGGCTTCGACGACTACACGCGGATCAAGCACGTGATGACGTCGTTGGACGCGTAGGTTCTCCGCCGCGGAGGCGTGGTTCTGCGGGTGGGTTTTCCGCTGCGGGTGCGTAGGGCCGGTCGCGTCCGCCCGGCGGTAGCCCGCATCGATACAGCCCCGCGCCTCTGCGGCGCTTTTGGGGCGCCGACCAGGTGACGGCTACGGGTCGCCGTGGCACCTGCTCGACAGGGTGTCCGCCGCAGCCCGTTCCGCTCGACGCCGCGTCGATTGTCGGCCCCTTGGCCGGGGCGGCATGCTGCGGCCATGCCACTCACACCGAGGACATCCCCGCTCTCCCGCAGGGCCCTGCTGCGCGCGTTCGGAGGGGCGGCGGTGCTGGGCCCTCTCGCCGGGTGCGGGGTGCCCGCCGCATACGTGGCCGCGAGCGACCGGGCCGTCACCGACCGCTCCGCCACCGACAAGCGGCTGAGCTGGGCGAACTGGCCGCTCTACATCGACACGGACGACGACGACTCGACGAGGCGGCCGACGCTGGACGCCTTCCGGAAGCGGACCGGCGTCGCCGTCGACTACGTCGAGGAGATCAACGACAACGACGAGTTCTTCGGCAAGATCAGCCCGGCGCTGATGAACCACCAGCAGACCGGCCGGGACCTGGTCGTCATCAGCGACTGGATGTGCGCACGGTTCGTACGGCTCGGCTGGGTCCAGGAGATGGACCGGGCCAACCAGCCGAACGTGACGAAGTACCTGGACCCGCTGCTGCGTTCACCGGCCTTCGACCCGGGCCGCGTGTACACCGTGCCGTGGCAGTCGGGGATCACCGGTATCGCGTACAACCGCAGGAAGCTGGGCCGCGAGATCCGGCAGGTGAAGGACCTCTGGGCGAGCGACCTCAAGGGCCGGGTCACCCTGCTCTCCGGTCTCGACGAGGCCTTCGCGCTGCTGATGCAGGGCAACGGCGTCGACATCACCCGGTGGACGGCGGACGACTTCGACGCGGTCTGCGACCAGGTCGAGACGTATGCCAGGAACGGCCAGATCCGCCGCTTCACCGGCAACGACTACACCAAGGACCTGGTCACCGGTGATGTCCTGGCCTGCCAGGCGTACTCCGGAGACGTGATCCAGCTCCAGGCCGACAACCCCGACATCCGTTTCGTCGTCCCCGAGGAGGGTGCGGAGCTCTGGTCGGACTCCCTGATGATCCCCGACCGCGCCCTGCACAAGGCCAACGCGGAGCGCCTCATCGACTACTACTACGCCCCCGAGGTCGCCGCGGAACTCGCCGCCTGGGTCAACTACGTCTGCCCCGTCCCCGCCGCCCGGGACGTCCTGGCCGCGTCGAAGGACGAGGACACCGCCGCCCTCGCCGAGAACCCCCTGATCTTTCCGGACGCGCGGACGCGTGAGCGGCTGGTGATCGCGCGGGACATCACGTCGAAGGAGCGGGAGGAGTACGCGAAGCGGTGGAACGTGATCGTGGGGTTGTGAGCGCGGTCAGGTGCAGGCGGTCAGGTGTAGTACGTGTCGAACGACCCGATCCACCAAGCGGCCAGTGGCAGGACGCACACCTGTTACTCCTGCCGTGATCCAGCAGCGGGCGAGGGCCGCCGCGCCGAAGGTCCACCACGCTGAAGTGGACCTACACCTACAACCCGAAGAGCGGTGCCATGGACTGCGGCGGTCTGCCCGGTCAGCGCTGCACCGCCACCGACCCCCGCGGCAAGAAGACCACGACCTGGGGCAGAAGACCGTCACCGACGGCCGCTCCACCACGACCGCCTTCGGCTACGACGACCGGGATCGCCTCAAGAGCCGGACGGCGCGTGGTTCCACGGCCACGTTCACCTATGACGACGACAACCTGGGGATCCGCACCACAGACGCGGGCACCTCGACCTTCACCTATGACGAGCAGAACCCGCGAACGAGTCCGCAATCTGCCCGGCACCGGCACCACGTCGATCACCTATGACGCGGCGGGCGACGTCGCCACCGCCACCGACTCCGCGGGCACCGTGACCTACGGGTACGACGACGCCGACCAGCTGACCTCGGTCACCGAACCGAGCGGCGCGAAGACGCAGTTCGAACTCAACGGCGACGGACAGGGCACGAAGACGCGGCCGGGACCCGTGTGGTGCGGCGTCCCGGCCGCCGGCCGAATCGTGTGTGCCGGCCCGACGGGGGTATCCGCTTCGCACCGCACCCGTCGGGCCCGGCCCCCGACCCAGCAGAAGGAGAGGTACCACATGTCCGCGTCCCTCGTGGAAACGGTCGATATCGAGGCTCCCGTCGCTGTCGCGTGGGCCCTGTGGAGCGATGTGACCCGGTGGCCGGCCTTTCTGAGCCACGTACGCATGGTGGAGCCGCTGGACGAGCGGCGGTTCGCCTGGCAGCTTCAACTGCCCGGCGCCGACAAGAACTTCGTCGCCGAGCTGACCGAGGTGATCCCCGAGGAGCGCATCGCCTGGCACACCGTGGAGGGGGTGCACCACGCCGGCGTGGTCACCTTCCACCGGCTCGGTGACACCGCGAGCCGGGTGACGCTGCAGATCGAGTACGACCCCAAGGGGTTCATCGAGCACCTCGGCGCGCTCACGAACCTCGACTCCGCACTCGCCAACTACGACCTCGGCGAGTTCCAGAAGCTGGCGGAGACCGCCGCCTCCTGACCAGCCTTTTGAACATGTTCAATTCCAGGCGTACGCTGCTGCCATGAGCGACAGAGCCGCCCAACTCAGGGGCATCCGCGTATGGCTGGCCTTCTTCATCGTCTGCCTGGTGCTCAGTGGGGCCACGGCCTTCCCCCTGGTCCACGAACTGCGCTGGACCGAGGACGTGTTGCGGCACCTTCCCGCGCCGGACGCGCTGACGGAGTGGATCGCGCGTGTCCGGCGCGGGCTCGACACCGCCGACTCCGACTACCCCTTCCTCCTCTACGGCACGGACTGGCTGGCCTTCGCCCACCTGGTCATCGCGGTCGCCTTCTACGGCCCCTACCGCGACCCGGTCCGCAACATCTGGGTCGTCGAGTTCGGCATGATCGCCTGCGCCGGGATCATCCCGCTCGCCCTGATCTGCGGACCGATCCGGGGCATCCCGTTGTGGTGGAGCGTGATCGACATGGCGTTCGGTGTGTTCGGAGTGCTTCCGCTGTACGTCGTACGGCGGAAGATCAAGCGGCTGGAGGCGCTCACCGCGCACACCGTCCCGCACCCCGCCCCCGCCGTGCCCGCTACCTGAGCGCGGCCGTGATGATCCGGCCGACGACCGGGTTCGCGCCCTCGCTCTTCGCGTCGGTGGAGTTGACCGAGTACACGAGGGTGCGGCCCAGGTCACAGGTGGTGGCGATCGCCGAGTTGTAGCCGTACCGGCCGCCGGACTTGACCCAGTAGACCGTCCCGCCGGACTCGAAGCGCTGGAGGCCGCCCGCGCTGTAGCTCGCGCCGATGATGCCCGACGGGACAGCGAACACCTCCTTCAGCTGCGGCCGCTCGACGATCCGGCCCCGGAAGAGGCCGGTGAGCAGCCGCTCCAGGTCCGCGGTCGTGGAGATCATGTCCCCGGCCGCGAACCGGTCCGCCTGGTTCCACTCCGTGACGTCCAGGAACTCCGTCGTCCCGTCGGCCTTCTTCACCGCCTGGTACCCCCGGTTGTGCGGGCCGAGGATGCGCGGGTCGGTGCCGGGGAAGTACGTGTCCCGCGTCCCGGCCGGAGCCGGCACCAGCCGGCCGGCCTCGGAGGCGTACGGCCGCCCGGTCACCCGCTCGATCAGCAGGCCGAGGAACGTGTAGTTGATGTTGAGGTAGTGCTGCTGCTTCCCCGGGCAGAACTCCGGTTCTTCGCACCCGCGGACGCGGCGACCCGCTCGGGGCTGAGCGTCTCGAAGCGGTGGGCGTAGACCTCCTCGAAGGTGTCGCCGAGACCGTCGGCGGCCGGGATGCCGCTGGTGTGGTCGAGCAGCTGCCGCACGGTGACCGGCCGGAACTTCGGGCCCAGGAGGCCGGGCAGGTGGTGCTGGACGGGCGTGGCCAGGTCGATCCGGCCCTCGGCCACCAGGCGCAGTACGGCCGCCGCCGTGACCACCTTCGTCGTCGAACCGGCCCGGAACCGCGCGTGCGGATCGGCGGGCCGCCCGCTCTCCAGATCGTGCACGCCCGAGCTGCCGTGCCGGTCGCCGTCCCTGCCGCCGACCCGGACCAGGGTTGCGGTGGCGTTCGCGTCGGGCAGCCCCGCGATCGCGGCGCGTTACGCCCTCGCGTCGGGGGCGGAGGCGGTGCGTGCGGTCGCCGGCGAGACCGGCAGGCCGGCGGTCAGGGGGACGGCGAGGGCGCCGGCGAGAAGGCTTCTGCGACGGAGGTCACGCATGGGTCGGCTCCAGGGGGTGTGGGATGTGTGTGATCATCCTGCGAGGCCGACGAGACGGCGGGATCGTCGGCGAGTAGGGCCCAGACCCTGATGGAGTCCCGAGCAACTTCCGCTGTGCGTAGGGGAGTTGCCGAGGGAAGCCCCCTAAGGGCGGAAAAGTGTTATCGCGGAGCCCTTCACTCCGTCTCCACGCGGGAAGGGGAACCGGCCGGAAAGGACGACGTGGACACGCGGCAGTGGCGCGACACCATCGCGGCGGCGCAGGACGGCGACCGGCGGGCGCTGGACGAGCTCGTCGAGGGCTGGCTGCCGCTGGTGTACAACATCGTGGGCCGCGCCCTGAACGGCCACGCCGACGTCGACGACGTCGTCCAGGAGACCATGCTGCGGGCCGTCGGCAACCTCGGCAGTCTCCGCGACCCGGACAGCTTCCGGTCATGGCTGGTCGCCATCGCCATGCGCCAGATCCGCGACCGGGCCCGCCGCAGGACCTCCGCCCCGCTGGACGAGTCGGCCGCGCGCGAAGCCGCCGACTTCGCCGAACTCACCGTGCTGCGACTCCAGTTGGAGGGACAGCGGCGCGAGGTCGCGGAGGCCGTGCGCTGGCTCGACGACGAGGACCGGCAACTGCTGTCGCTGTGGTGGCTGGAGGTCGCGGGCGAACTCACCCGGCGCGAACTGGCCGCCGCCGTCGGCATCAGCCGGCAGCACGCCGCCGTGCGCGTCCAGCGGATGAAGGAGCGCCTGGAGACCTCCCGCGGCATCGTCCGCGCCCTCGACGGCGCCTGCCCCGACCTGCGCGAACTCACCGCACGCTGGAACGGCCGCCCCGACTCGGTCTGGCGCAAGCGGCTGGCCCGGCACATCCGCGGCTGCGGCTACTGCGGGGACACCCACGAGGCCGTCGTACCCGCGGAGCGGCTGCTGGTCGGGATCGCGCTGGTGCCCGTCCCGGTCGGGTTCGCCCTCTCGCTGGCCCTCGGCGGCAAGACGGCCGCGGCCGCCACCGCCACGGTCGCCTCCGTGAGCTGGTCCGCCAAGGTGCTGGGCGCGCTCACCCAGCCCCTTGTCGCGGTCACCGCGGGGGCGACGATCGTCGCGGGCGGCACGTACGTCGTCACACGGACCCCGGACGTGCCGGCGCCGCGGGTGGCGGTCTCCCCCACTGCGGCGAGCACGTACCGGCCGCCCCCGGTGCCGGACACACCGTCGGCCTCGCCGCCCCCCTCTCCCTCCCCCTCCCCTTCCCCTTCGGCGACACCGGCGAAGACCGTCCGCTACGGCAGTGTCGTCGACGCCGTCGACCGGGCCCCGGACCCCGACACCCCGCCCGCCGCCCTGCCGCACCGGCCCGAGACCGGCATCACCAGCACCGGCGGCGCGCACGCCGTCATGAACCACCGCGGGGACAGCGTCACGCTCACCGGCCGGGGCTATGTCCTCGTCCGCTGGCAGATCTCGCCCCAGTACCGGGCCGGCGGCCTGGTCATGCCGTCCTGGACCGGCCTCAAGGGCGAGCTCTTCCACGTCGCCTCGGGCGGCGGCCGCCGGATGGACGATCCCGTCAGCGCCACGGACGCGAGCGCCACCGGAATGGGCAACTCCACCGTCGGCTACGCCGTCCCGCCCGCCGGCACCCAGCAGATGTGGCAGAACGAGTACTTCTACGTCGACGGCAGCGTCACCCTCACGGTCAACGAACGCGGCGCCGACTACGGCCTCAGCGTCTTCCCGTCCAGCTGGGACGCGGTGGACAAGGACATCACCACCGGCCCCGACCAGGGCGTCAAGCGCTACGGCCTGGTCCGCGACACGGGCCGGGACGACACCCCCGTGCCGCAGTACGTCACCCGGTCGACTCCCGCCGACCCGGCGACCGTCCCTCAGCGGTCCCGGGTGTAGGCGCGATATCGGCGCCGTAACGCTCCTGGGCGTCCATCACCTCGTCCCCGTGGTCGTGCGCCCAGACACCGAAAGCCTCGATCGGCGCGAGCAACGTCCGCCCCAGGGCGGTCAGTTCGTACTCCACGCGGGGCGGGGAGCCGCCGTACGCCCGGCGTGCGACGAGTCCGTTGAACTCCAGTCGGCGCAGGGTCTCCGTCAGCACCTTCTGGCTGATGCCGCCGATGCGTGCCCGCAGTTCGCCGGGGCGGCCGGGGCCGTCCTTGAGGGCCCAGATCACCACCGGGTTCCAGGTGTGGGAGACCAGGTCGAAGGCGAGGCGGGTGCGGCAGTCGGCGAGGAAGGCCAGGTCGGTGGTCACGTACCGAATGGTGCCCGAGCGGCTTCCTACTGTCGTGCCGGATCCGGAGAAACGGCAGTTCCGGCGAACAGCAGGAGGCGTCATGCGGGTGGGAATCATCGGCCGGGGCGGTATGGCGGACGCGTTGGGCACGCAGTGGCGGCGGGCCGGGCACGAGGTGGTCACCGGGAGCCGCTCGGGCGGGCTGCGCGAGGCGGCGGAGTCCGGGACGGACGCGGTGCTGCTCGCGGTGCCGTACGAGGCGGTGGTCGAGGTCGTCGAGCGGCTCGGGGAGGCGCTCCGGGGGAAGGTGCTGATCGACTGCACCAACCCGGTGGGCCGTGATTTCGGCCTGCTCACGGCGGGCGGGCCGTCGGCCGCCGAGCGCATCGCCGCCGCCGCACCTTCGGCGCACGTCGTGAAGGCATTCAACTTGTGCCACGAGGACGTCTGGCGGCTGACCCCGCCCGTCTTCGACGGCCGCCCCCTCGCGGTGCCGCTGTGCGGGGACGACGAGGGGGCCCTGACCGTCGTACGGCGACTCGTCCGCGATCTGGGCTGCGAGCCGCTGAACGCCGGGGGACTGGACCGGGCGGGCCTGGTCGAGGCGACCGCGGCGCTGCTGATCCGGCTGTGGGTGGGGGAGGGGGCGGACGCGCAGGCGATCTCGCCGCCGCGGGCGTACTCGGGGGCCTAACTCCTGTTCGCCTGTGCTCTCAGCGCGCAGAGCACGTCCACCCGGTTCGTCGTGATCGAGTCGACTCCCGCGGCGGCCAGGCGGCGCATCGAGCGGCGGGTGTCGGGGGTCCAGACGGAGACCAGGTAGCCGTCGGCGTGGATACGGTCCGCGAGGTCCCGGTCGATCAGGCCGAAACGGTAGTTGAGCCAGCGGGGCCTGACCGCGTCCAGGAGGACCGGGCGCGGGGGCGCGAGGGTCGTCCAGGTGAGCGCGATCTCGGCGGACGGGTCGGCCTCGCGGACGGCGAGCATGGCGGTGGCGCCGGCGCAGTAGTAGACGCGGTCCTGGGCTTGGTGCTCGCGGACCACGTCGACCACGCTGCGGGCGACCCGTACCTCTCTGGTGCCGGGCAGGTCGAGCATCAGGCGGCTGCCGCTTCCGTCGCCGCTGCCGGCGGTGGCTTCGAGGGCCTCCGCGAGTGTCGGCACCCGGCCGTCCGTCAGGCCTCGCACCTCGTCCGCCGACAGGGACAGCAGGGGGCGGTCGTGCTCCCACAGCCGCTTCAGCGTGTCGTCGTGGAGCAGCACCGGTACGCCGTCCCTGGTGAGACGTACGTCGATCTCCACCGCGTCCGCGCCCCGGTCGAGCGCGGAACGCAGGGAGCCGATCGTGTTCTCACGGACGCGGTAGGGGTCGCCGCGGTGTGCCACGGCCGTCAGTCGGGTCACTGTGTGAGCCAGTTTGCCGTGTACGTGTCGATCTCGTCCTTGATCCTCGTCTTGCCGGGCTCGTCGAGGAACGACGCGTCGACCGCGTTCTTCGCGAGTGCGGCGAGACCCTGCTCGTCGAGGTCAAGAAGCCGCGCCGCCACCGCGTACTCGCTGTTCAGGTCGGTGCCGAACATCGGGGGGTCGTCGGAGTTGATCGTGACGATGATCCCCGCCTTCACGAACTCCTTGATCGGGTGCTCGTCGAGGGTGCGGACGGCCCGGGTGGCGATGTTGGAGGTGGGGCACACCTCCAGCGGGACACGGTGTTCGGCGAGGTGGGCGAGGAGTGCCGGGTCCTGGGCGGAGCTCGTGCCGTGGCCGATGCGTTCGGCGCGCAGGTGGGTGAGGGCGTCCCACACCGTCTCCGGGCCCGTCGTCTCGCCGGCGTGCGGGACCGAGTGCAGGCCGGCGGCGATCGCCCGGTCGAAGTACGGCTTGAACTGGGGGCGGGGGACGCCGATCTCGGGACCGCCGAGGCCGAAACTCACCAGGCCCTCCGGGCGCAGGCGGTCGTCGGTGGCGAAACGGGTCGTCTCCTCGGCGGCCTCCAGACCGGCCTCGCCGGGGATGTCGAAGCACCAGCGCAGTACGGTTCCGAACTCCGACTCCGCCGCCTTGCGGGCGTCCTCGATGGCCTCCATGAACGCGCGCTCGTCGATACCGCGGCGGGTCGAGGAGAACGGGGTGATGGTGAGTTCGGCGTAACGGACCTGCTGGCGGGCGAGGTCCCTTGCGACCTCGTAGGTGAGGAGCCGTACGTCCTCGGGGGTGCGGATCAGGTCCACGACGCTCAGGTAGACGTCGATGAAGTGGGCGAAGTCGGTGAACGTGAAGTAGTCGACGAGTGCCTCGGGGTCCGTGGGGACCTGGGAGTCGGGGTGGCGGGCGGCCAGTTCCGAGACGATGCGGGGGGAGGCGGAGCCGACGTGGTGGACGTGGAGTTCGGCCTTGGGCAGGTCGGCGATGAAGGCGTGCGGGTTGGTGGTCGTCGGCGGCGTCATGGGGCCTCCCCTTGGTGGGCGCGGGGTGCGGTGATCGGCTGATCGGTGCGGAACATGTTAGGCGGGGTCTGGTGCGGGTGCGGGTGCGGGTGCGGGTTCGGTGGGGGCGGGCGTTGTGCGCAGTTCCCCGCGCCCCTGGATGCCTGCGGCGGCCTGTTTCGGTTCGGTGGGCGATTCGTACGCGGGTGCACGAGTCCCACCCAGGGGCGCGGGGAACTGCGCGACCAGCCCCCACCGACCTGCACCCGCCCGACAACCTCACCCGGCACCCCAAGGCGCCCGGTTCAAGCCCAGCGCAGCGGGACCGCGGGGAACTGCGCGACCAGCCCCCACCGGCCCGCAGCCGCCCCACAACCCGACCCGACACCCCCTGGGCGCCCGGCCGAGCCGTAACATGGCCGCACGAACGACCTAGGGGGACGTGAGCATGACGGACGGAACGCAGCCGAGCGGGGACGGTCGGGATCCGTGGGCGCCGCCGGAGAGTGGGCCTTCGTTGGAGAAGAGCCCCCCGCCGTCGCCTGCTGTGCATGATCAGACCACCGTGAGCTCGGGGCCGAACGACAGCTACGGCTTTCCGCCTCCCGCTCCCGGTTACGGGTACCCCGCCCCCCAGCAAGGCGCGCCCATCGGTGGGCCCGCCTCCGTGCCGCCGCCGCCCATCGGGCCCGAGGGTCCCGGCGCTCCCGTCGGCTACGGCTACCCCAGCTATCCGCAAGGTCCGCAGGGGTACGGCGGCTGGGCCCCGCCGATGCCGCCGCAGAACGGCATGGGTGTCGCCGCGATGGTGCTGGGCATCCTGTCCTGCGCCCTGTTCTGCATGTACGGCATCCTGTCGCTGGTGCTCGGGGTCCTTGCCATCGTGTTCGGGATCAAGGGGCGCAAGCGGGCCGCGCTGGGTGAGGCCACCAACCACGGGCAGGCACAGGCCGGGTTCATCATGGGGATCATCGGGACGATCCTCGGCGTCGCCGTGCTCGTCCTGCTCGCCATCGGTATCACCGCCGCCATCAACTCGGATGACAAGCCCGACTACTACGACGGGTCCCTCGCTGTCGTGGCGGTCACCCCGGTGGTGTAGCGCCCGTCGAACGTCCGTCGAAGAAAGGGGACCGCCGGGATTCGGTGGTCCCCTTCAGGCGTTTCTGAGGCGGTCCCTTGCTTCCATGAGGGCGAAGCCCAGGAGGTTCGGGCCTCGCCAGCGCTCGGGGTTGTTCGCCGCCTCGTCGTCCGCCGCGAGCCCGATGCCCCACACCCGGTCCACCGGGCTGGCCTCCACCAGGACCCGGTCACCGGTGTTGAGGAGGAACTCCCGCAGGTCCTCGTGGGCCGTGAACTTGTGGACACTGCCCTCGACGACGATCCCGAAGCGCTCCCGCCGCCAGGTCTGCTCGTCGAAGCCGCGGACCAGGCGGCCCGCATTCTTGGCCTGGGACGGGTGACCGGCGGCCAGTACCCGGCGTTCCGCCTCCTGGTCTTCGAAAAGGCGCGCCTTCGCCGCCATCATCCAGTGCTCGGCGGTCGCATAGGTCACGCCGTCCACCACGAACGGTGACGGCCACCACTGGCTCAGACAGCTCGCGCCGACCCGGCCGTCCGGGCGCGGGCGGTGGCCCCAGAAGTGCAGATACTTGATCTTCGCTCCGGCCCGGACCTGCCTGACCAGGGCATCCTGTGAATCGATCGTCCCCGTGATCTTCCCCATGCACCCGAGTCTGGCAGGAACCACTGACACTCCGTCCTTTCTTTTCAGGACCGACTCGACACCTGGTCGACAGATTCCGTCGCGTAACCCAAAGGCAACAACGGAATCCCTTGTATGAGTGTCATTGCTCTGCCAGGATCGGCACTCAAATCGAGCTGGAGCTACGCCACCCGCCCGCGGTAACCGTGGGGTGACGGCGGAGGAGAGCGACATGCACAACCCGGGCAGTTCCATCCCGGACCGGTTCGCGGCACAGGAGCGGTTCGCCGACGGCGCGCAGTTCATCGGAGGGCGTCTCACCAAGGGGACCTCCGGTCGTACGCACGCGGTCGTCGATCCCGCGAGCGGGGAGGAGGTCTTCACCTATGAGCTGGCGGGCGTCGAGGACGTGGACGCCGCCGTCGCCGCGGCCCGCGCGGCCTTCCCGGGCTGGGCGGCCCTCACTCCCGGTGAGCGGTCCGACGCCCTGCACCGGTTCGCCGCCGTGCTCGCCGACCGTGCCGAGGACTTCGCCCGGGCGGAGTCGCTGCAGTGCGGGAAGCCGCTGAAACTGACCCGGGAGTTCGACGTCCCGGGGACCATTGACAACACCTCCTTTTTCGCCGGGGCCGCTCGGCATCTTCAGGGGCAGTCCGCCGGTGAGTACTCCGGGGATCACACGTCGTACGTGCGGCGTGAGCCGATCGGGGTCGTGGGGTCCATCGCGCCCTGGAACTATCCGCTCCAGATGGCCGCCTGGAAGATCCTTCCTGCGATTGCCGCCGGGAACACCATCGTCCTGAAGCCCGCCGAGATCACCCCGCTGACCTCGCTCCTGTTCGCCCAGGCCGCGACCGACGCCGGGATTCCCGACGGTGTCGTCAACATCGTCACCGGGACCGGCAAGGAGGCGGGGGAGCGGTTGGTCGGGCATCCCGACGTGGCCATGACCTCCTTCACCGGGTCGACGGCCGTCGGCAAGCGGGTGGCCGAGATCGCCACCGCCACGGTCAAACGGCTGCACCTGGAGCTCGGCGGCAAGGCTCCCTTCGTCGTCTTCGACGACGCCGACCTGGAGGCCGCCGTCAACGGGGCCGTCGCCGGCGCGCTCATCAACACCGGGCAGGACTGCACGGCCGCCACGCGCGCGTACGTACAGCGGCCCCTGTACGAGGCGTTCGTCGAGAGGACCGCCGCCCTCATGGAGAGCGTGCGGCTCGGGGACCCCTTCGCCGCCGGTACCGATCTCGGGCCGCTCATCTCGCATGTCCAGCGGGACCGGGTCGCCGGGTTCGTCGACCGCGCGCGCGGCTACGCGCGCGTGGTGGCGGGCGGAGAGGCGCCGGGCGGGGAACTCGACAAGGGGGCGTACTACAAGCCCACGCTCGTCGCCGACGCCGCCCAGGACAGCGAGATCGTCCAGTCCGAGATCTTCGGGCCGGTGCTGGTCGTGCTGCCCTTCGACACCGACGACGAGGGCATCCGGCTCGCCAACGACACCCCTTACGGGCTCGCCGCCTCCGCCTGGAGCCGGGACGTCTACCGGGCGAACCGGGCCACCCGGGAGATCAAGGCCGGGTGCGTGTGGGTCAACGACCACATCCCGATCATCAGCGAGATGCCGCACGGCGGATATAAGGCGTCCGGCTTCGGCAAGGACATGTCCTCGTACTCGTTCGAGGAGTACACCCAGATCAAGCACGTTATGTTCGACAATACGGCGGTTGTCAGAAAGGACTGGCACCGCACGATCTTCGGGGACCGATAGCCGTATACAGGCCGCCCGACCCGCGGCCGCCCACCTTCCCGAAAGGGCACCAGCGCATGGAGCAGTACGAGCCCGACCGCCTGTCACCGGCCCAAGTGGCCGCCGTGCGGCGCAGCTTCCGCAATGGCCGGGCCGCCATGACCCGGCGATCCCTGTTGCGTGCCTCCGCGGGCGGCGCGCTCGCGGTCGGCGGCCTCGGGACGCTGAGCGCCTGCGGCATCCCCGCGGCCGGCAACACCCAGGGCGGCGTCTCCGCGGAGGACCACTCGGCCAAGGAGAAGACCGTCAACTTCTCCAACTGGACCGAGTACATCGACGTGGACGACAGCGGGAAGCACCACCCCACGCTCGACCAGTTCAAGAAGCAGACCGGAATCTCGGTCAAGTACACCGAGGACATCAACGACAACGTCGAGTTCTTCGGGAAGATCAAGCCCCAGCTGGCGGCGGGGCAGGACACCGGGCGCGACATCATCGTGCTCACCGACTGGCTCGCCGCGCGGCTCATCCGGCTCGGGTGGGTCCAGAAACTGGACTCCTCCAACCTGCCGCACGCGTACGCCAACCTGTCCCAGCAGTTCCGTGACCCCGACTGGGACCCGGGGCGGGCGTACTCCTATGTGTGGCAGGGCATCTCGACCGTCATCGCCTACAACAAGAAGGCCCTCGACGGCCAGGAGGTGAAGTCGATCTCCGACCTGCTCGACAACGCCAAGCTCAAGGGGCGCGTCGGCTTCCTGTCGGAGATGCGCGACAGCATCGGCATGACCCTGCTCGACATGGGCAAGGACCCGGCGCACTTCACCGCCGACGACTACGACGCGGCCATCGCGCGCCTCCAGAAGGCCGTCGACAAGGGGCAGATCCGCCGCTTCACCGGCAACGACTACACCTCCGACCTGACCAGCGGCGACTTCGCGGCCTGTGTCGCCTGGGCCGGTGACGTCGTACAGCTGAAGGCCGACAGCCCGGACATCGACTTCATCATCCCGGACAGCGGATACATGACGTCGACCGACAACATGCTGATCCCCAACAAGGCGCGTCACAAGACGAACGCCGAGCGGCTCATCGACTTCTACTACCAGCCGAAGCCGGCCGCCGAGCTCGCCGCGTACATCAACTACGTGTCTCCCGTCGACGGTGTGAAGCCCGAGCTGGCGAAGCTCGACCCGGGCGCGGCGAACAACCCGCTGATCATCCCCGACAAGGCCATGGCCGCGAAGTCCCACCCCTTCCGCTCCCTGAGCGCGAAGGAAGAGACGGCCTTTGAAGAGAAGTTCGCGAAGCTGACTGGGGCGTGATCACCATGACGAACAAGAACACCGACAGCAGCGGCGACGTCCGTCTCTCCGGCATCAGCAAGACGTACGACAACGGCTTCACCGCCGTACAGCCGCTCGACCTGACCGTGCCCCAGGGCTCCTTCTTCGCCCTGCTCGGCGCCTCCGGCTGCGGCAAGACCACCACCCTGCGCATGATCGCCGGTCTCGAGGAGCCCACGACGGGCACCGTGCACCTCGGCGACCAGGAGGTGACCCGCCTGCCCCCGTACAAGCGGCCGGTGAACACCGTCTTCCAGTCGTACGCCCTCTTCCCGCACCTCGACATCTTCGAGAACGTCGCCTTCGGTCTGCGTCGGCGTGGCATCAAGTCGGTGAAGAAGCAGGTCGAGGACATGCTGGAGCTCGTGCAGCTCGGGGAGCAGGCGCGGAAGAAGCCGCACCAACTGTCCGGTGGCCAGCAGCAGCGGGTCGCCGTGGCGCGGGCGCTGATCAACACGCCCAAGGTGCTGCTCCTCGACGAACCGCTCGGCGCCCTCGACCTCAAGCTGCGCCGCCAGATGCAGCTGGAGCTCAAGCGCATCCAGACCGAGGTCGGCATCACCTTCGTGCACGTCACGCACGACCAGGAGGAGGCCATGACCATGGCCGACACGGTCGCCGTGATGAACGCGGGCCGCGTCGAGCAGCTCGGCTCGCCCACCGATCTCTACGAGAACCCGAACACCACCTTCGTCGCCAACTTCCTCGGCACCTCCAACCTCATCGAGGCCGAGGTGGACTCCACGAGCGGCGGCGAGATCGTGCTGAAGGCGGGCGGCGGAAAGCTGGTGCTGCCCGAGGCGCGGTACGCCGGACCGGCCACGACCGGCGGCAAGGTGCTGGTCGGCGTCCGGCCCGAGAAGATCTCCCTCACCCACGCCGATGAGGCCGGGGAGATTCCGGACGGGCGCAACCGGATCACCGGGAGGATCGCGGACTCCTCGTTCATCGGCGTCTCCACGCAGTACGTCATCGACAGCCCCGTCTGCCCCGAGTTCGAGGTCTACGCCCAGAACATCGACCGCGACGACCGGCTCGTACCGGGCGCCGAGGTCGTCCTGCACTGGAACCCGGCCCACACCTTCGGCCTGGACGCCGACCAGGACATCGACGCCGGTATCCAGGAAGAGGCGACGCTCTGATGGCGACGCTCACCGAGGCGCCACCGCCTCTGACTCCGACCGCGCCCGAGAAGAAGCCCCCGCGCAGGAGGGGCCGCTTCACGCCGTACTGGCTGCTGCTGCCCGGCATCCTGTGGCTGCTGGTCTTCTTCGCGCTGCCGATGATCTACCAGGCCTCCACGTCCGTGCAGACGGGCTCCCTGGAGACCGGTTACAAGGTCACCTGGCACTTCGCGACCTACTGGGACGCGCTGGCCACCTACTGGCCGCAGTTCCTGCGGTCGATCCTGTACGCCGGTGCCGCGACGATCCTCTGCCTGGTGCTCGGGTATCCGCTCGCCTATCTCATCGCCTTCCGCGCGGGGCGCTGGCGGAACCTGATCATGGTCCTGGTGATCGCGCCGTTCTTCACCAGCTTCCTGATCCGCACCCTCGCCTGGAAGACGATCCTCGCGGACGGCGGCCCGGTCGTCAGCGCCCTCAACAGCCTGCACGTCCTGGACGTCACCAACTGGCTCGGCTGGACCACCGGCGACCGCGTCCTGGCCACGCCGCTCGCGGTGGTGTGCGGTCTGACGTACAACTTCCTGCCGTTCATGATCCTGCCGCTGTACACCTCGCTGGAGCGCATCGACGGGCGGCTGCACGAGGCGGCGGGCGACCTGTACGCCAAGCCGGCCACCACCTTCCGCAAGGTGACCTTCCCGCTGTCGATGCCGGGCGTGGTCTCCGGGACGCTGCTGACCTTCATCCCGGCGGCCGGCGACTACGTCAACGCCGAACTCCTCGGCTCGACCGACACGCGCATGATCGGAAACGTCATCCAGACGCAGTTCCTGCGGATTCTGGACTATCCGACGGCGGCAGCCCTCTCCTTCATCCTCATGGCCGCGATTCTCCTCATGGTCACCTTCTACATCCGCAAGTCCGGGACGGAGGATCTGGTTTAAATGGCCCTCGTCAACTGGCTCAAGCGTTATTTCGTCGTCATCGCGGGACTGCTGACTCTCGGATATCTCCTGCTGCCGAACATCGTCGTCACGGTGTTCTCCTTCAACAGACCAAAGGGGCGCTTCAACTACCAGTGGCAGCAGTTCTCCACGGACGCCTGGAAGGACCCCTGCGGCGTCGCCGACATGTGCGGCTCGCTGTCGATCAGCCTCCAGATCGCCTTCTGGGCGACGGTCGGCGCGACCGTCCTCGGCAGCATGATCGCCTTCGCGCTGGTCCGTTACCGGTTCCGCGCGCGGGGCACCGTGAACTCGCTGATCTTCCTGCCGATGGCGATGCCCGAGGTCGTCATGGCGGCCTCGCTGCTCACCCTGTTCCTCAACCTGGGTGCTCAGCTGGGTTTCTGGACGATCCTGATCGCCCACATCATGTTCTGCCTCAGCTTTGTCGTCGTCGCCGTCAAGGCGCGCGTGATGTCGATGGACCCGCGCCTGGAGGAGGCGGCCCGCGATCTGTACGCGAGTCCCGTCCAGACCTTCCTCCGGGTGACCCTGCCCATCGCGGCCCCCGGAATCGCCGCGGGCGCGTTGCTGTCCTTCGCGCTCTCCTTCGACGATTTCATCATCACCAACTTCAACGCGGGCTCGACCGTCACCTTCCCCATGTTCGTCTGGGGTTCGGCACAGCGCGGCACGCCCGTGCAGATCAATGTCATCGGTACGACCATGTTCCTCGTCGCCGTGCTGCTCGTGCTGGTCTCGATGGTCATCGGAAATCGTCGGAACAGGCAAAAGGCGTAAGCATGAGCCGTTGGACAAAGGCCCTTTCCGAGGCCCAGCCGATCCCGTACTGGCTGGACGACCCCGGCCGGCCCCACCCGGAGCCCGCCCTCACCGGCGCCGAGACCTGCGACCTTCTGGTCGTCGGCGGTGGCTACAGCGGGCTGTGGACCGCGCTCAACGCGAAGGAGCGCGACCCCGGGCGGGACGTCGTCCTGCTGGAAGGCCGTGAGACGGGCTGGGCCGCCTCCGGTCGCAACGGCGGCTTCTGCGCCGCCTCCCTCACCCACGGTCTGCCCAACGGGCTCACCCGCTGGCCGGACGAGATCCACAAGCTCCAGGAGCTGGGTGCCCGCAACCTCGACGAGATCGAGAAGGCGGTCGCCCGGCACGACCTCGACTGCGAGTTCGAGCGCACCGGCGAGATCGATGTGGCGACCGAGACGTACCAGGCCTGGGAACTGCGCGACTGGTACGAGGAGCTCCAGGAGCAGGGCCTCGCCGACGGCGTCGAATTCCTGGACGCCGACGCGGTGCGCGCCCAGGTCGCCTCACCGACCTTCGAGGCGGGGCTGTGGGACCGCCGGGGCGTGGCCATGCTCAACCCCGCCAAGCTCGTCTGGGGCCTGAAGCGGGCGTGTCTGGGACTCGGTGTCCGGGTCTACGAGAACACCCCCGCACTGGATCTGAAGTCGTACGGCGCCGGCATGGCCGTACGCACGCCGTACGGTTCGGTCCGGGCCCGGAAGGTCGCGCTCGGCACGAACATCTTCCCGAGCCTGGTCAAGCGGGTGCGGGCGTACACCGTGCCGGTCTACGACTACGCGCTGATGACCGAGCCGCTGAGCGACGAGCAGATCGAGGCGATCGGCTGGAAGAACCGGCAGGGCCTGGGTGACAGCGCCAACCAGTTCCACTACTTCCGGCTCTCCGCCGACAACCGCGTCCTGTGGGGCGGTTACGACGCGGTCTACCCGTACGGCGGCCGGGTGCGCGCCGAGTACGACGACCGGCCGGAGACGTACGCCAAGCTCGCCGGGCACTTCTTCACCTGCTTCCCGCAGCTGGAGGGTGTCCACTTCACGCACGCGTGGGGCGGCGCGATCGACACCTGCTCGCGGTTCTCCGCGTTCTACGGCACCGCGCACCACGGCAAGGTGGCGTACGCGGCCGGCTACACGGGTCTCGGCGTCGGGGCGACCCGGTTCGGGGCGGACGTGATGCTGGACCTGCTGGCCGGGGAGAGCACCGAGCGGACCTCGCTGGAGATGGTCCGCAAGAAGCCGCTGCCCTTCCCGCCGGAACCCTTCGCCTGGACGGGCATCGCCCTCACCAAGTGGTCGCTGGCCCGTGCCGATTCGCACGGCGGACGGCGCAACCTGTGGCTGCGGACCATGGACAAGCTCGGTCTGGGATTCGACAGCTGAACGGTCGTAGGTGATCCGATTCACTCCGACGAGTGGTCATAACCCGCGTAATGCTCGCCGGGAAACCTCCCTCTCTCTCGTGACGCAACCAGTGTCGACGAGAGAAAGGGAGGTCTTTTCATGACAGGGGCGAAGACGGCGGTCGAGTGGCTGGCATCCGTCGCACCGGATCCCGAGGCCTGCCGCTGGGAGTGGGAGCGCAACCCCCTGGGGGTCGCACTGCTTCCGGCGGGCAAGGCCTGGGACGTACTGATCCTGCCGGGTGAGCTCGGCTATCCGACGCTCGATGTCCTCACCCGCATCCTCGACCGGCTCGGCCCGGTGCTCGTCGACTTCGGCGACGCCCGCATGGGGTTCTTCGTGGCGCCGGGCACCGCGGCCCGCTGGCTCGGCACCGGTGTCCGTACGGCCGGCGCCGGCACCTGGATCGTCGTGCCGTACCCGGGCCGGGTGGCCGGGGGAGGGGTGCGCTGGCTGGTTCCGCCCGACGGCTCCGGCATGCTCATCGATCCGGCGCTGCTCGAACTGGCGATGCACGAGGCGGCGGCGGGCCTGGCGACGGAGGGCGAGGGCTGACCCGACGGTCCCACCAGGCTCTCGTCGGCCGCCCGTGCGGCCGACGCGGACCCGACGACTCCTCGGCACAGTGGGAGTACGGCGCTGCGGGCGTCCCCCGCCGGCAGCGACGACGCCCAGTGTGCCCAGGAGGTCAGCGGCGGCCGAGTCGTGCCAGGAAGAGCCGGAAGTCGAGCAGCAGGACCGCGCACAGACACCAGCTGCCCACCACGTCCAGGGGCCAGTGCCAGCCGCGGCGGACCAGGCCGAAGGAGACGCCGAGGACGAGAAGGCCGCAGCCGATGACGAGCGCCCGGCGGGTGCGGGTGGACCGGAGCCAGGGCAGGACGAGGAGGGTGGCGGCGCCGTAGGCGATGGCGGCCGTGGCGGTGTGGCCCGAGGGGTAGTAGCCGGTCCCGGCTGAGACCGGGGTGCCCGGGCGGTCAGTGAGTTCCTTGAGGGGGACGACCAGGGCCGGGACCAGGGCCATCAGGACGGCCGCGGCGGCGGACGGCAGCCACCATCGGTCTGTACCAGTACTGCGAGCCCGCCGGGCGGCATAGAGGAGGGCCACGACGAGGGCCGGGACCGCGATCTCGACATTGCCCAGGTCGGCGAGGGCCGCCGAGACGCGGTCCGGGTGGACCAGCGCACGGCTGACCCGCTCGTCGACACGCAGAAGCGGCCCGTCCTCGACGACCTGCCAGGTGATCAGGGCGAAGAGGAGGGCCGGAATTCCGAGAAGGAGGATGAGGAAGGCCGGCCGCCCCGGAACAGGGGGGGTGGTTCCGGGGCGGCCGATCGGATCGGATGGTCGGCCGCCCCGGGGGGTTTGGGGCGGGCGACTGTCCGATCGGTGAGGAGATCCGGAGCCAGAGGCTCCAGTTGTGTGCGCGAGGGCACGACCAGGGCGAAGCTGGGGAGGCCCCGTCCTGATGTCGCCCACAGTCCCCTGTGGGCGGGGTGTATCTCTCATCTGGGTAGAACCTACGGCAGGGTGGCGGCGTACGACAGGCGGAATCCCACCCTCACCGTCACCTCGCACACCTTCTTCACACCCTCTGCCGCTGGCCACCGCAGCCCCTGAATTCCCTGTGCGGTCAGATGCGGGTGAAGGCCTGCTCGATGATGTCGAGACCCTCGTCGAGGAGGTCCTCGCCGATGACGAGCGGGGGCAGGAAACGCAGAACATTGCCGTAGGTGCCACAGGTCAGGACCAGCAGACCCTCCTGGTGGCAGGCCTTGGCGAGCGCGGCGGTCGCCTCCGGGTTCGGCTCCTTGGTCGTACGGTCCTTGACGAGCTCGATGGCGATCATGGCGCCGCGGCCGCGGATGTCTCCGATGACGTCGAACTTGTCCGCCATGGCGGTGAGGCGGGCCTTCATGACTGTCTCGATGTGCTTCGCCCTGGCGTTGAGGTCGAGCTCCTTCATCGTCTCGATGGCGCCGAGCGCGCCGGCGCAGGCGACGGGGTTGCCGCCGTAGGTGCCGCCGAGGCCGCCGGCGTGGGCGGCGTCCATGATCTCGGCGCGGCCGGTGACGGCGGCGAGCGGGAGACCGCCGGCGATGCCCTTGGCCGTGGTGATCAGGTCCGGGACGATGCCCTCGTCCTCGCAGGCGAACCACTGGCCGGTGCGGCAGAAGCCGGACTGGATCTCGTCGGCGACGAAGACGATGCCGTTGTCGTCGGCGAACTTCGCGATCTCCGGCAGGAAGCCCTTGGCCGGCTCGATGAAGCCGCCCTCGCCGAGGACGGGCTCGATGATGATCGCGGCGACGTTCTCCGCGCCGACCTGCTTGGTGATCTGGTCGATGGCCTGGGCGGCGGCCTCGGGGCCGGCGTTCTCCGGGCCGGTGGGCCAGCGGTAGCCGTAGGCGACGGGGACGCGGTAGACCTCGGGCGCGAAGGGGCCGAAGCCGTGCTTGTACGGCATGTTCTTCGCGGTCAGCGCCATGGTGAGGTTGGTGCGGCCGTGGTAGCCGTGGTCGAAGACGACGACGGCCTGACGCTTGGTGTACGCCCGCGCGATCTTCACGGCGTTCTCGACGGCTTCGGCGCCACTGTTGAACAGGGCCGACTTCTTGGCGTGGTCGCCGGGGGTCAGCTCGGCCAGCGCCTCGGCGACCTCCACGTAGCCCTCGTACGGGGTGACCATGAAACAGGTGTGGGTGAAGTCGGCGAGCTGCTGCGTGGCGCGGCGTACGACGGCCTCGGCGGAGGCGCCGACGGACGTCACGGCGATGCCCGAACCGAAGTCGATCAGCCGGTTCCCGTCGACGTCCTCGATGATCCCGCCGCCCGCGCGGGCCGTGAACACGGGCAGCACGGACCCCACACCCTGCGCGACCGCGGCGACCCGGCGGGCCTGCAGCTCCTGCGACTTGGGTCCGGGGATGGCGGTGACGACGCGGCGCTCCTGCGGAAGTGCGGTCATGAGGGGCTCCTGGGGTGGTGCGGGCGCTTACTTCTCTTCTCGCAGGCTAGGCCGGGGACCGGGGGGTGGGCATGCTCCATGTGGGCGTTGTCCGGAGAACGGGTTGTCCGCGGTGGACATGGCGCCGGCCGCGACGCCCGGCCACGTAAGCAGTGAACTCCCCTGGCGGGGGCGTTAGATTGGCCGCTGACGGTGGACGGAACGGCTGGTCAGGGAGCAGGGGCGATGGACAGCGACGGGACGCAGGACGCGCGGGGTACGCATGCGAATCCTGTGCCGCGGGCACGGTCGGGGATGCCGCCGATGCCCGCGCAAGCGCCCTCGGTGTCGCCCCCGGACAGCTCGGCGTTCCTGACGTGGCTGCGGACACCACGGCCCGAGACGCTGCCCGGGGTGTGGCGGTTCGGACACCGGCCCAGGCCGGAGGCGGAACCGGAGCTCATCCCCGGCCGCCAGCTCATCAGTGGCGCGCTGATCGCGTTCCTCGTCGGCTGGCTCGCGTGGTCGCTGCTGCAGAACGGCTATGTCGGCACCTGGTGGTGGCTTCCGCTTCTTCTGATCACCCCTGACTCCTGGCGCGGCGCCGACGGCGCCCTCGGCCAGACGGGCACCACCCTCCTCTACAAGGGTTATGAGGTGCTCATCGCGTTGATCATCATGGTCGTCGTGGGCAAGCTCGGCCGCTGGGGCGAGGTCTGGCGTCGCTTCGGCACCCCCGCCTGGCGTCAAGCCGCTCCCGACCATGAGCCGCCGCCCGCCGCCGAACAGGACCCCGCCGAATGGCCCCAGCTTCGTGCCGCCGGTGCCGTCGACGCTGCCGAGCGGCTGGCTGCCGAGGCCAGGGCCGGGTTGATGCGGGACGTGGACCAGGCCCGGATCGCGCGGGCCTGGCAAGGCGTGCGCAGTGGCCGGTTCAGCCTCGCCACGTTCACCCGTGCCGTGCTCCAGGAAGGCGCCGCCGCCTGTGTGCACCCCTCCGGGGAGCGGGATCTGCCCGCACGGCTCGCCCGGCATGACCTCCTCACGGGCCAGGTACGGCTGGGGACCACCGCCGACGACGCCCGCAACCCGTACGCCTATCGGGGAGCCGGACTGGGGCTGGGCCCCGAGCTGCTCGGGACCTCGCTGCTCGCGGTCGGGCCGGCCGGGTCCGGGAAGACCGGGACCGTCGTCAGGCCGATCGCCGAGTCGTTGTGTCTGCACGCGCTCGCCGGACGGGCCGCCGTCGTGGCGGTCGGTGCCGCGGGCGCCGGGCTCGGACCGGCCGACGCCTACGACGTCGTCGTACAGATCGGGAATCCCGAGTCGGTGTACGACCTCGACCTGTACGGGGGGACGACCGATCCGGACGAAGCCGCGGCCGTGCTCGCCGAGGCGCTCGTCGGAGACCTCGCCGAGCCTCATCAGGGAGGCGACACCCGGCGCTCCACCACCGTGCTCGCCCAGCTCCTCGGACCGTTCCGGGCCGTCCACGGCCGCTTCCCCTCCGTACCGGAGCTGCGGCAGCTGCTCGACGGCGCGCCCCGGCCGATGGCCGCGCTGCGCAAGGGCCTCGAGGACTCCGGGCAGGAGTCGCTGTTGCGCGAACTCGACGCGCGGGAGAGGCAGATGGGGAACCCGGGGGATGTGGGGGGCATTCTCGCGGACCGGGTCGCGCTGCTCGACCGGCCCGCCTTCGCCACGTTCTTCCAGAGCGCGGGCTCCGACTCGTCCGGGCAGTCGCGGCCGTTCTCGCTGAAGGCCCTCGACCACCCCGTCCGGGTGCGGATCGACCTGCCGCAGCGCGGGCACGCCGACGCCTCCCGGATCCTGGCGCGGCTGGTGCTCGCGCAGTTCACGGCGAGCGTCGCGGTGCGCGAGGACCGGTCGCTGTTCGCCTGCCTGGTCGTCGACGACGCCACCGGGGTCGTGACGCCGGAGGCCGTACGGGGCGTGCAGCGGCTGCGCTCCGGCAATGCCGGAGTGGTGCTGACGCTGCGGACCCTGGACGACGTGCCGCGGCCGCTGCGCGGGCCCCTGCTCGGCGCCATCGGGTGCCGGATGGCGCTGTCCGGGCTCACCCCGTGGGACGGGCAGGACTTCGCCGAGGTGTGGGGCAAGGAGTGGATCGAGGCACGGGACGTCACCGACCGGCAGATCATCGCCGAGACCCCGGCCGGCAAGGCGCTGCACGCGGTGCGGCGGGTCATCACCGGCAAGGCGCCGACCGCGCGGGCGGTGACCGTGCGGCAGGTCGAGCGGGAGCGGTGGTCCGCGTCCGAGCTGGCGCACGGGGTGCCGCCCGGGCACGCGGTGCTGTCGCTGACCACGGTGACGGGTGAGCACGCGCCGCCGCTGCTGGTGGATCTGCGGGGATGACGACGTGAGGGCGTGACCTGAGGACCGTACGGTGAGGCAGAATCGTCCCAGGCCGTTCATACACACCGGCCAAAAGATCATCCTCTCCGCAGGCTTCTTCGCACACCTCTTCGAAGGTCCCGGGCCCCATGCCACCCACCCTCGCCTCGCTCGTCCACCACTCCGCGCTCAAGCTGACCGTGCGCGCGGGGGAGGACCGGCTGGACGTGCCCGTGCGCTGGGCGCACGTCAGCGAGCTCGCCGACCCCGTCCCCTACATGGAGGGCGGGGAGCTGCTGCTGATCACCGCCCTCAAGCTGGACGCGGCGGATCCGGAGGCGATGCGGCGGTATGTGAAGCGGCTGGCCGGGGCGGGGGTGGTGGGGCTCGGGTTCGCCGTGGGGGTCACCTACGACGAGATTCCCCAGGCCCTTGTCGACGCCGCCCGCGACGAGGGGCTTCCGCTGCTCGAGGTGCCGCGCCGCACCCCCTTCCTCGCCATCAGCAAGGCCGTGTCCGCGGCGATCGCGGCCGACCAGTACCGCTCCGTCACCGCGGGCTTCGCCGCCCAGCGGGAACTGACCAGGCAGGCCCTGACCGACGGCCCGGAGGGGCTGCTGGCCGCGCTCGCCTCCCAGGTGGACGGCTGGGCGGCGCTCTACGACGCCTCGGGGGCCGTCGTCGCCGCCGCGCCCGAGTGGGCAGGGCGGCGGGCCGCGCGCATCACCGCCGACGTCGAACGGCTGCGGGAGCGGCCCGCGCCCGCCTCCGCCGTGGTCGGGGGAGCCGGCACGTCCGACAACGACGACCGCGTGGAGCTGCACTCCCTGGGTACCGGCCGGCGGCCGCGGGCGGCGCTGGCGGTGGGGACGGCTGCCGCGCTCGGTACGGCGGAGCGGTACGCGGTGCACTCGGCGATCGCGCTGCTGACGCTCACCACCGAGCGCTCCCGCTCCCTGCACGCCGCCGAGCAGCGGATCGGGGCGGCCGTGCTGCGGATGCTGCTCGCGGGGGAGCCGGAGCACGCGCGCACGGTCGCGGGCGACCTGTACGGCGGTCTCCTGGACGCGCCCTTCCGGCTGATCGTGGCGGAGACGGTCGCCGTGTCGTCCGTGCGGATCGCCGCCGACGCCCCCGCCCGGGTCCCCTCGGCCGCCGCCCTCGCCGCGGCCGCCGACACGCACGGCGATCCGCTCGGGGCGCTCACCGAGATCGTGGAGTCCGCGGCGGCCCGCTCCGGCGAGACCGTGCTCGTGGTGCCCGAGCGGGAGCGCCTGGTGGTGCTGGCCGCGGACGGCGGGGCCGCCCTCACCGCGTGCGGGGAGTACGCGGTGGCGCTGGAGGCGGCGCGGACCCGCGAGCAGGTGGGCGCCGGGGACGAGGCGGAACTGGTCGTCGGCGTCTCGGCCCCCGCCGGACCGATCGCCGCCGCGGCCGCCTACAAGCAGGCCGAACAGGCACTCTCGGTCGCCCGGCGGCGGGGCCGGGTCTGCGTCGAGCACGAACAGCTGGCCTCCGGATCGGTGCTGCCGCTGCTCGCCGACGACGCGGTGCGGGCCTTCGCGGACGGGCTGCTGCGGCCGCTGTACGAGCACGACGCGACCGGCCGGGGCGACCTGGTCGCCTCGTTGCGGGCCTGGCTCTCCCGGCACGGCCAGTGGGACGCGGCCGCCGCCGATCTGGGCGTCCACCGGCACACCCTGCGGTACCGGATGCGCAGGGTCGAGGAGATCCTCGGTCGGTCGCTGGACGATCCCGACGTACGGATGGAGCTGTGGCTGGCGCTGAAGACGGCCTCGGCGGAGTAGACAGCGCCGGGAGCCGGGAAGCCGGGAGTGCCGAACCGGAGTGTCCGCGGGCTCCGCTGCGCCACCCCGGACAAATTCGATCCCGTCCCCGCGGGCCTACCGTGGGGACATGACTTCCACCCACGCCTTCTGGCTCGCCGGCCGCCAGGTCACCGGCGAGGACACCTTCGACGTCACCTCCCCGTGGGACGGCCGGCTCGTCGGCAAGGTCGCCGTGCCGGACGACGAGCAGATCGAGGAGGCTGTGGCCGCCGCGTACGCCGTACGGGACGAGTTCGCCGCCACGCCCGCCCACGTCCGCGCCGCCGCCCTCGACCACGTCAGCCGCAGGCTCGTCGAGCGCACCGAGGAGATCGCCCAGCTGATCTCCGCGGAGAACGGCAAGCCGATCAAGTGGGCCCGCGGGGAGGTCGGCCGTGCCGTCTCCGTGTTCCGGTTCGCCGCGGAGGAGGCCCGGCGGTTCAACGGCGGTGAGGCCCAGCGCCTCGACACCGACCCCGGCGGCCAGGGCCGTCTCGCGCTGACCCGGCGCTTCCCGAAGGGGGTCGTGCTCGGGATCGCGCCCTTCAACTTCCCGCTCAACCTCTGCGCCCACAAGATCGCCCCGGCGATCGCGGCCGGCGCCCCGATCATCCTGAAGCCGGCCCCCGCGACCCCGTTGTCCGGGCTGATCATCGGCGACCTCCTCGCGGAAACCGAGCTGCCCGCCGGCGCGTGGAGCATCCTGCCCGTCCCGAACGACCGGATGCCCGCCCTCGTCCAGGACGAGCGCCTGCCCGTGATCTCCTTCACCGGTTCCGAGAAGGTCGGTTACGCGATCATGGACTCGGTGCCCCGCAAGCACTGCACGCTGGAGCTGGGCGGCAACGGCGCCGCGGTCGTCCTTGGCGACTACGCCTCCGACGCCGACCTCGACTGGGCCGCGACCCGCATCGCGACCTTCTCCAACTACCAGGGCGGCCAGTCCTGCATCTCCGTGCAGCGGGTGATCGCCGACGCGTCGGTGTACGACCGGCTGCTCCCGCGGATCGTCGCCGCCGTCGAGGCCCAGGTCACCGGCGACCCGGCCGACGACAAGACCGACGTCGGCCCGCTGGTCAGCGAGGACGCGGCGGTGCGCGTCGAGGCGTGGGTGAAGGAGGCCGTCGAGGCGGGCGCCACCCTGCTCACCGGCGGCGACCGCGACGGCGCCTCCTACGCGCCGACCGTCCTCGCCGACGTCCCGGCCGACACGACGATCTCCTGCGAAGAGGTCTTCGGACCCGTCCTGACCGTGCAGAAGGCGGACGGCGAGGCGGCGGCCTTCGCCACGGTCAACTCCTCCAAGTACGGCCTCCAGGCAGGTGTGTTCACCCATGACCTGCAGGCCGCCTTCCGCGCCCACCGCGCCCTCGAGGTCGGCGGCGTGGTCATCGGTGACGTGCCCTCCTACCGCGCCGACCAGATGCCGTACGGCGGCGTCAAGCAGTCCGGTGTGGGCCGCGAGGGCGTGAAGTTCGCGATGGACGACTACACCTACGAGCGGGTGCTGGTGCTGACCGGTCTCGCCCTCTGAGGTCGGACTCCGGTCAGGGGCCCGGCACCGATGCCTTCCGGTGCCGGGCCCCTTCCTGTGTGCCGGCCGGTCCGGTCCCTCAACCGGAGAAGCCGACCCGCGCGAGCCGCAGCGGGCCGCGCAGCCTGAGGTGGACGTCGTGCACGCCCTCGGCGACGAACCCGGCGCCGACGGTGGTGTAGTCGTACGGTCCGGAGCCGGACCCCTCCACCTCCCAGGCGGCGAGCACCGCGCCCCCGTCCAGCGACAGTTCGACCGAGCCCTCGCCGGACACCGTCACCGTCGCCTCGCTGACGCCGGAGCCGAAGTCGCAGTCCCGGTAGACCAGTTCACCGGTACGGCCATCGGCGGCCGTCACCGCGTCGCCCGCCGTCTTCGTCCGGTCGACGATCTCGACACCGCTCTGCTCGTCGAAGTCCGCGCCCTCAAGGCCCCGTTGGAGCACGGAGCGCGGTGCGCCGGGCTCGCCGTCGAGCACCACCGTCGCCCGCAGCCGGATGTCCTCGCTGGAGGCGCCGGCCAGGAGCTCGTAGGGCCCCGGCTCCAGCCGCCACCGGCCCTGCGCCACGTCCCAGAACTCGAAGGCGCGCAGCGGGACCTCGAAGGACAGCTCCTTCCTGGCGCCCGGGGTGAGCGTCACGCGCCGGTGGGCCACCAGTTCGCGGCGCGGGCGGGGCAGTGCCGGGTCGATCGCGCGGGTGTAGAGCTGGGCGACCTCGTCGGCGGTGACGTCACCGGTGTTCGTGATCGTGAACGAGACGTGCACCGTCCCCTCCTCCACCCGGGAGGTGAGGTCGCCGTACGAGAAGGGCGCGTACGACAGCCCGTGGCCGAACGGGAACAGGGGGGTGCCCTCGAAGTACAGATAGGTCTGGCGGCTGCCGATGACGTCGTAGTCGAGGAGGCCGGGCAGGTCCGCGTCGCTCTCGTACCAGGTCTGCGGGAGGCGGCCGGCGGGGGAGACGTCCCCGGCCAGGACGCGGGCCAGGGCGGTGCCGGCCGCCTGGCCGCCGTGGGCCGTCCACAGGGCCGCGGCCAGGCCGGACGTGTCGACCGCGTAGGGGTAGGCCGAGACCAGGGCCAGGACCGTGCGGGGGTTCGCGGCGCGCGCCGCCCGCAGCAGGCGCTCCTGGTGGGCGGGGAGCCGCAGGGAGGCGCGGTCCTCGGTCTCGCGGCCGTTGATGTGCGGGTCGTTGCCCGCGACCACCAGGACGACGTCGGCCTCGGACGTGACGCGGGTCACTGCGTCCTCGCCACGTTCGGCGATGATCAGCTCGAAGACCTCCGGCTGCGCCCCGGGCTCCGGGTTCTCGTCGGCAACCTTTACTCCGTCCGCGGCGACACAGACGTGGCGGCCCGTACCGATGTGCCTGAGGAGGTGACCGCTGCCGTGCTGCTCCAGGCGGAAGGTCTCCTGGACGACCCAGCCTCCGGGCTGGTCGGCGGAGGCGCGCAGGTAGCCGTCCTCGGCGACGGAGAGGTAGCGGCCGTCGGGCGCGCGGAGCGTGAGGACGCCCTCGTCCCAGTCGATCAGCGCGAACTCGGTGCCGGTCGCGTCGGTCGTCAGCGGCGGCAGGTCCGTGCGGCCCGCGAGCAGCGCCGGGTCCAGGGCGCCCTCGGCGCCGCGTGCCGCGTCCTCGCCCTCTTCGGCGGCCAGGACGTGCAGAAACGTACCGGCGGAGGTCTTCAGCCGGACCCGGTCCACACCCTCCGTGAACTCCACCCGCTCGGCGCCGAACCGCTCGTACAGCCCCTCCAGCGGGGTGGAGCGGTGGATGAGCGTGGCGCTGTACCAGTCCAGCTTGCACTCGTCGGCGAGCAGACCGACGACGGCGAGCCGGGTGTCGGGGGCGAGCGGCAGTACGCCGTCGTTCCTGAGCAGCACGATCGCCTGCTCGGCGGCCTCCTGGGCGAGCGCGCGGTGCGCCGGGGTGTCGAAGTCCCGGACGTCGGCGTGCGGGTCGTGCTGCGGGTCGAACTCGCCGAGCCGGAAGCGGACCGAGAGCTGGCGGCGGACCGCGGTGTCGATCTCGGCCTCGGTCAGCAGGCCCTGGTCGAGAGCCCCCTGGATGCGCGCGATCATCTGCGAGCTGTCCGTGCCGTGGTCGGTGAAGCTGTCGACCCCGGCCCTGAGCGAGGCGGCGGTGGCCTCCTCGTGGGTGTCGAAGTAGTGCTCGTGGTCGACCAGGTTGGAGGGGGCGCCCGCGTCCGAGCAGACCAGCAGCTCCTCCTCGGTCCAGGTGCGCAGCTGCTCGCGCAGATACGGCGAGACGTGGTTGGGGCGGCCGTTGACCAGGTTGTACGCCGGCATCACGCCGGCGACGGCGCCCGCCTCGACCGCCTCGCGGAAGGCGCGCAGGTCGTACTCGTGCAGCACCCGGGGACGCACCGAGCTCGACGAGGTGGCCCGGTCCGTCTCGTTGTTGTGGGCGAGCCAGTGCTTGAGCACCGGGGCGGTGCGCCAGTACGTGGGGTGGTCGCCGCGCAGCCCGTGGGTGTAGGCGGTGGCGATGGCCGAGGTGAGCTTCGGGTCCTCCGAGTAGCCCTCCTCGTTACGGCCCCACAGCGGATGGCGGAGCAGATTGACCGTCGGTGCCCAGATGTTGAGGCCGACCCTGTCGTCGCGGGCGCGCATCGCCCGGACCTCCTTGGACACCGCCTCGCCGATCCGCCGTACGAGATCGGTGTTCCAGGTCGCGCCGAGGCCCACCGCCTGCGGGAAGACCGTCGCCGGGCCCATCCACGCGACGCCGTGCAGCGCCTCCTGGCCGGTGCGGAACGCGGCGATGCCGAGCCGTTCGACGGCGGGTGCGAACTGGTGCAGGAATCCGGTCTTCTCGTCGAGGGTCAGCCGCGACAGCAGATCGTCGATGCGCTTCGCGAACGGCAGGTGCGGATCGCGAAATGGCGGTGTGTGCGGCGGGTGTGCGGTCACGTGGGGATCCCCTTGTGATGGATCGGTTCGATGCTTTCGAAGCGCTTCGATGCTCATTCGACTTCGGGGTGGGTGTCAAGAGATCCACACCGTCACTTCAAGCGGTGCATAAGAAAAGGTCACCTCTCCTACCGCGGAGGAATCTTGGGATCGACCCTTGTGCACCCCTGGGTGTTCACTTAACCTCACAGCAACATCGAAGCGCTTCGACTACGGGATTCCGTCGCAATGGTCGATGCATCGCTTCAGCTCAGCCAGTTCCACTCAAGACACCGCAGCCGACGGCTCCACCGCCGGGTGTCCTGGTGCGCCATGAAGGGTTGACGCAATGACGCCGAACGCCGCTTCCCCCTCCTCCGGTCCCTCCGGGCCCAGCCGGAGAAGCTTCCTCGCCTCGACGGCGGTCGCCACCGCCGCGGTGGCGGGCGGGATGCCGCTGCTTGCCGCCTGCGGGGATTCGGGCGGCGGCGAGCGCGAGGGGACCACGTCGGGCAAGGCCGCGGACAAGCTGCTCCCGGCGTTCGTCGCCAGCACGGTCGCGAACCCGGACCTGCCGTCCAAGAACGGCTCGGCCGCCGGCTACACCGGCAAGGTCGACCTCGCCGCCCTGAAGGCCTCGGTCCCGGACAAGCTCGGCACCGGCGCCCCCTTCAAGATCATGTCCCCCTTCTGGGGCTCCCCGCCGAAGGCCGGCTGCGCCTACTACAAGGCGCTCGACGCCGCCGCGGGCACCAAGATCACCTGGCAGAACCAGGACGGCACCACGTACGGCCAGAAACTCGGCGCCGTCCTCGCCTCCAGCTCCATACCCGACATGGTGGTCGTGCCCGGCTGGGAACTGGTCGGCAAGATCTCCAACGCGGTCACCGCGAAGTTCATGGACCTCAGCCCCTACCTGGCGGGCGACAAGGTCAAGAAGTACCCGAACCTGGCCGCGATCCCCTCCGACGCCTGGCGCATGGGCATCTTCGGCGGTGCGCTGCGCGGCATACCGATGCCCGCCGCCACCGCGAACTGGATCGCGCCCCTGTACCGCAAGGACGTCTTCGACAAGAAGGGGTACTCGGTACCCAAGTCGGCCGACGAGTTCATGAGCTGGGCCAAGGACGCCACCAGTTCCAAGGCCAAGGTGTGGGCCTGCGGTGACATGACCTGGTCGGCGTGGAGCTTCTTCGGCGTCCGCGGCTCCGGGTCGATCGGCTGGGACATCGGGTCCGACGGCAAGCTGACGTACCGCATCGAGCAGCCCGAGTACCTGGAAGCCCTGGAGTGGGTCCGCAAGCTGTTCGACGCGGGTGTGGTCCACCCCGACGACAAGGCGCGCTCGGGCGACGCCGGCCAGCGCTTCACCGCCGGGCAGATCCTGGTCTGGAACACCAACATCGCCGACTGGTACGGGAAGGTCTCCGAACAGGCCCAGTCCAACCCGGACCTCGTGATCGACGCCATGGACCTCTTCGGCGCGGACGGCGGCAACCCGAAGCTGTACGCCTCCCAGCCCGCCACCATCTGGTCGCTGATCCGCAAGGGCGCCTCGAAGACGACGATCGAGAACGCGCTGGCCGCCGCGAACTTCTCCGCCGCGCCCTACGGCACCAAGGAGCGGATGCTCGTCGACTACGGCGTCGAGGGCACCCACTACACGGTCAAGAACGGCGTCCCGGTCAAGAACGACCTCGGCAACTCCGAGGTGCTCAACGCCTGGGTGATGCTGGCCGCACCGGCCGCCTACTTCGCCCACCCCGACTTCCCCGAGGTCGCCCGCAAGCAGGTCGAGTGGCAGCAGCGGATGGGCGCCTTCATGAAGAAGACGTCCACGTTCGGCATGAACATCGTCGAGCCGACCCGCTACGCCAACCTCTCCAGCCAGTTCGAGCAGCTGGAGATCGACTACGTGCGCGGCAACCGCAAGCTGTCCGACGTCCAGGCCGCCATCTCCACCTGGAAGTCCTCCGGCGGCGACAAGCTGCGCGACTGGTACAAGCAGCTCATCGACAAGAACGGCAGCGGCAACTGATGTCTCTCACGGCCGGGAGCAGGCCCGACGGGACTCGTCCTCCCGCGGCCGTCGAGGAGCCGACGGCCGCGGTCACCGCCGCGCTGGTCAAGGAGCGGATACCGCGCAGGGCGAGCAGGGCCGGCAAGGTCCCGTTCCGGACCCGGCTGCGCCGCGACCGCACGCTCATCCTGATGACGCTGCCCGTCATGGTCCTGCTCCTGCTCTTCAACTACGTCCCGCTGCTCGGAAACATCGTCGCCTTCCAGGACTACGACCCCTACATCTCCAGCAACGGCGTCACCGCGATCTTCCACAGCCCCTGGGTCGGCGTGGAGCAGTTCTCGCGGATGATCGACGACCCGCTGTTCTGGGGTGCCGCGAAGAACACCATCGTGCTGTTCGTGCTCCAGCTGGTGCTGTTCTTCCCGATCCCGATCGCCCTCGCGCTGCTCATCAACAGCGTGATCCGGCCCCGGGTGCGGGCCGTGGCGCAGGCGATCATGTATCTGCCGCACTTCTTCTCGTGGGTCCTCGTCGTCACCGTGTTCCAGCAGATCTTCGGCGGTGCCGGCATCATCGCCCAGACCATGGAGGACCACGGCTGGACCGGCTTCGACCTGATGACCAACGCGAGTCTCTTCAAGTACCTGGTCACGGCCCAGGCCGTCTGGAAGGACGCCGGCTGGGGGATCATCGTCTTCCTCGCCGCGCTGGCCGCCGTCAGCACCGACCTGTACGAGGCCGCCGCCATGGACGGCGCCGGGCGCTGGCGTCGCATGTGGCACGTGACGCTGCCCGCGCTGCGCCCGGTGATCGCGCTGCTGCTGGTTCTGAGGGTGGGCGACGCGCTCAGCGTCGGCTTCGAGCAGTTCCTGCTCCAGCGGGACGCGGTCGGTGTGGGGGCCAGTGAGGTCCTCGACACCTACGTGTGGAACATGGGTATCCAGAACGGCGACTTCAGCTACGCGGCCGCGGTCGGCCTCGTCAAGGGAGTCATCGGAGTGTGTCTCGTCCTGGCCGCGAACAAGTTCGCGCACCTGCTGGGCGAGCAGGGGGTGTACCAGAAGTGAGCCTCAACACGCAGCTCGTGCGCAGTCTCAAGGCCCCCGCCCGGCCCGCGTGGGAGGAGGAGCCCAGCAAGGCCGGCGTCACCGCGAAGAGCGGCTTCCTGGCACTGTGCTGTCTGGGCGTGCTCGGTCCGCTGTGGATCGTCATCGTCACCAGCCTCTCCCCGAAGCCGGTGATCGACCGGGTCGGCGGACTCGTCGTGATCCCGCAGGGCGTCACCTTCGTCAACTACACGGAACTGCTCAGCGGCGGGCAGGTCAGCCGGGCGATCATGGTGTCGGTCGGGGTCACCCTCGTCGGCACGCTGTTCTCGATGGCGGTGTCGGTACTGGCGGCCTACGGGCTGTCCCGGCCGGGGAGTCTGGGGCACCGGTTCTTCCTGGTGACCATGATGGCGACGATGTTCTTCGGCGCCGGGCTCATTCCGACGTACCTGCTGGTGCAGTCGCTCGGGCTCACGGACACCTATCTGTCCCTGATCCTGCCGAGCGCGGTCAGCGTCTTCAACATCCTGGTACTGCGGGCCTTCTTCATGGGGATCTCACCCGAACTCACCGAGTCCGCGCGGATCGACGGGGCCGGGGACGTGCGGATCCTGCTGACCATCATCATGCCGCTGTCCCGGGCCGTGCTGGCCGTGATCTCGCTGTTCTACGCGGTCGGTTACTGGAGCGCGTGGTTCAACGCGTCGATCTATCTGAGCGACCAGGACATGATGCCGTTGCAGAACGTGCTCATTCAGCTGGTGCAGAAGAACACGGCGAATCCGACGGGGTTGCAGCAGGCGGTTCGTACGGGGCAGTTGTCGGCGCTGGGATTGCAGATGGCCGTGATGGTGCTGGCGTTGATTCCGGTGGCGATTGCTTCTCCGTTTGTGCAGCGGCATTTCAAGAAGGGCATGTTGACGGGCGCGGTGAAGGGGTGACCTGCGCCCAATAAACGGGGGGCTTCCGGAGGCAGGCGACTGCGAGTCCGTTGTGGCTGGTCGCGCAGTTCCCCGCGCCCCTAGGTAGTTCTCTCTTCCCCTTTTCTCATACAGCGAGGTATGTGTCATGCGCGCGTCCGGGCCTAGTCGTCGTGCCGTTCTTGGTGGAGCTGCGGCCGCTGCCGCGTTCACGGCCCTTCCATCCTTCGATGGGCGTGCCGAGGCCGCGGCCTCGCCCACCCCCACCTACCGATGGCGCCAAGTCGCCATCGGCGGTACCGGATTCGTCACCGGTGTTCTCTTCCACCCCTCCGTGCGCGGACTCGCCTACGCCCGTACCGACATCGGCGGGGCCTATCGCTGGGAGGAGCGGAGCGCGCGCTGGATCCCGCTCAACGACGATCTCGGCTGGGACGACTGGAACCTCCTCGGTGTCGAGGCCATGGCCGTCGATCCCGCCCACCCGAACCGGGTCTATCTCGCGCTCGGCACCTACGCCCAGTCCTGGGCCGGAGACGGGGCGGTCCTGCGGTCCGAGGACCGGGGTGCCACCTGGGCCCGTACCGACCTCACCGTGAAGCTCGGTGGGAACGAGGACGGGCGGGGGGCGGGCGAGCGGCTGCTCGTCGATCCGCGGGACAGTGACACGCTGTGGCTGGGGACCAGACACGACGGGCTGCTCAAGTCCACGGACCGGGGCGCGACCTGGAAGGCCGTGAGCTTCCCGGCCACCCCCAGCGCCACCGGCCAGGGCATCACCCTCCTCGTCGCCGCGGGCCGCAGCGTCTACGCCGGCTGGGGCGACTCCGACGGCACCGCCGCCAACCTGTACCGCACCTCCGACGGCACCACCTGGGAAGCCGTCCCCGCGCAGCCCTCCGGTACCTCCGCCAAGGTGCCGATCCGGGCCGCCTACGACTGCCACACCCGCGAGCTGTACGTCACCTACGCCAACGCGCCCGGCCCGGGCGGGCAGTCCGACGGCAGTGTGCACAAGCTGGCCACCGCGAGCGGCAAGTGGACCGACGTCACCCCGGTGAAGCCGGGCGGCACCACTGCCGACGGCTCCTCCGACACCTTCGCCTACGGCGGGGTCGCCGTCGACGCTCGCCGGCCCGGCACGGTGGTCGTCTCCACCAACAACCGCTGGGCGGCCGTCGACACCCTGTACCGGACCACGAACGGCGGCCGCACCTGGACGTCCCTGAAGGACTCCGCGGTCCTCGACGTCTCCGAGACCCCGTTCCTCACCTTCGGCGCCGACGCGCCCAAGTTCGGCTGGTGGATCCAGGCCGTCGCCGTCGACCCGTACGACTCGAAGCACATCGTCTACGGCACCGGCGCCACCCTCTACGGCACCCGGGACCTCAAGCACTGGGCCCCGCAGATCCGAGGTCTGGAGGAGACCTCCGTACGGCAGCTGATCTCACCCCCGACCGGGGAGGCGCACCTGCTCAGCGGGCTCGGGGACGTCGGGGTGATGTACCACGAGCGGCTCACGGCCTCACCGTCACGGGGCATGGCGAGCAACCCCGTGTTCGGGTCGGCGACGGGACTCGCCCAGGCCGCGGCCAAGCCCTCGTACGTCGTCCGCACGGGCTTCGGCGACCACGGCAACGGCGCCTTCTCGAACGACGGCGGCAGGACCTGGGCGCCCTTCGCGGCCCAGCCGGCTCAGGCCAAGGACTCGCCGGGGCCGATCGCCACCAACACCGACGGCAGCGTGCTGCTGTGGACCTTCGTGCACTGGGACGGCACCAAGTACCCCGCCCAGCGCTCCACCGACAACGGAGCGACCTGGTCCGAGGTCGCCGGCTACCCCAAGGGCGCCACCCCGCTCGCCGACCCGGCCGACCCCACGCGCTTCTACGCGTACGACACCGACACCGGCACCCTGTTCGCCAGCACGGACGGCGGCCTCACCTTCACCGGGCGGGCGAGCGGACTGCCCTGGGGCGACAGCCAGTTCCAGCTGACCGCGGCCCCGGGACGCTCCGGCGACCTGTGGCTGAGCACCAAGACGAACGGGCTGTACCGGTCCACCGACGGCGGAGCGACCTTCACCAAGCTCACCAGCTGCTGGGCCTCGCACACCCTCGCCTTCGGCAAGGCGGCCAAGGGCGCCGACCAGCCCGCGATCTACATGGTCGGCTCCACCGAGGCGATCACCGGCGTGTACCGCTCCGACGACGGCGCGAAGAGCTGGGTGCGCGTCAACGACGACCGGCACCAGTGGGGCTGGATCGGCGCGACCATCGCCGCCGACCCGCGGATCCACGGCCGCGTCTACATCGCCACCAACGGCCGGGGCATCCAGTACGGGGAGCCCGTCTGATGGCCGGGCTGAGCGCGGTGACCAACGGCCGCATCCTCTACGGCGGCGACTACAACCCCGAGCAGTGGCCCGAGGAGACCTGGCAGGAGGACGTCCGGCTGATGACGGCCGCCGGGGTCAACTCCGTCACGCTCGGCGTCTTCTCCTGGGCGAAGCTCGAACCGCGGCCGGGGGAGCGGGACTTCGGCTGGCTGGACCGGCTGATGGACCTCATGCACGACAACGGCATCGGGGTCGTCCTCGCCACCCCCACCTCCTCGCCGCCGCCGTGGCTGGGCCACCTGCACCCCGACACCCTGCCCGTCACCGAGGACGGCCGCGCCGAGTACTGGGGCGGACGCCAGCACTTCTCGCACTCCAGCGCCACCTACCGCCGTTACGCCGCCGCCATCACCGAGGACCTCGCCACCCGCTACGGCGGCCACCCGGCCCTCACCATGTGGCACATCAACAACGAGTACTGCACCTACGACTGGAGCGACCAGGCCGCCGCCCGCTTCCGCACCTGGCTGCAGAACCGCTACGGCTCCCTCGACGCCCTCAACTCCGCCTGGGGCACTGCCTTCTGGAGCCAGGGCTACGGCGACTGGGCCGAGATCCACACACCCCGCCAGGCCCACTACATGAAGAACCCCACCCAGGTGCTGGACTTCAAGCGGTTCACCTCCGACATGCTCCTGGAGTGCTACCTCGCCGAGCGGGACATCGTCCGCCGGGCCACCCCGCACACCCCGGTGACCACCAACTTCATGCCGATGTGGGTCGGCCAGGACGCCTGGCGCTGGGCCGAGGAGGAGGACGTCGTCTCCGTCGACCTCTATCCCGACCCGCGCGACCCCTTGGGCGCACAACAGGGCGCCCTCGTCCAGGACATGACCCGCTCGCAGGCACGCGGCCCCTGGATGCTGATGGAACAGGCCGCCGGACCGGTCAACTGGCGGGGCGTGAACCACCCCAAACCCCGTGGCCTGAACCGCCTCTGGTCCCTGCAGGCCGTCGCCCGCGGCGCCGACGCCGTCTGCTACTTCCAGTGGCGCCAGTCCCGGCAGGGCGCGGAGAAGTTCCACTCCGGGATGGTCAGCCACGCGGGAGAGGAGGGGCGCACCTACCAGGAGGTCAAGCAGCTCGGCGCCGAACTGGCCGCCATATCACAGCATGTGACGGACAGTCATACCGCCAACGAGATCGCCGTCCTGCACGACTGGCACGCCTGGTGGGCCGGCGCCCAGGACGGCCGGCTCTCCCACGAAGCCGACCACCCGGACGTGCTGCGGGCCTGGCACCGCGCCCTGTGGGAAGCCCACCTCACCACCGACTTCGCCCACCCCGAACACGACCTCGCCGCCTACAAGGTGGTCGTCGTCCCCCAGCTCTACGCCCTCACCGACGCGGCGATCGACAACCTCCTCGCCTACGTCCGCCAGGGCGGCACCCTCGTCTCCGGCTTCCTGACCGGCGTCGCCGACGAGGACGACCGGGTACGCCCCGGCGGCATGGACGCCCGGCTGCGCGAGCTGTTCGGCATCCGCGTCCTGCACGAGTGGTGGCCGCTGGACGTGGGGGAGCACGCGGAATGCGACGGCTCGGCGGGCGGATTCCGCGGCACCCTGTGGTCGGAGGAGATCGACAAGAGCGAGGACGCCACCGCGGAAGCCTCCTACAAGGGCGGTGAGCTCGACGGGCTGCCCGCCGTGCTGCGCAAGGGCCGCGCCTGGTACCTCTCGACGCTCCCCGAGCCGGGCGCCCTGCGCGAGCTGCTCACCGGGATCGCCACGGGAGCGGGCGTACGACCGGTCCTCGCCGGACTGCCCGACCAGGTCGAGGCCGTCCGCCGAGGTGACCTGCTCTTCCTGCTCAACCACGGCCGCGACCCGGTGACGGTCCACGTGACCGGCACCCACCAGGACCTGCTGACGGGGCACTCCGTCACGGACCGGGTCGCGCTGGGCCGCTACGGCGTGGCGGTGCTGCGGCCATGACCGACGGACCCGTCCACGGCACCTGGGAACCCGAACCGGCCGCGCGCTGGGAGGACGGCTTCCTCAGCGGCAACGGCCACCACGGCGCCCTCCTCTTCGGCGAGCCGAACGACGAGCGGGTCGTCGTCACCCATCACACCCTGGTCCGCCCCAACGGCGCCGAGCACGCCCGCCCGCCCCGCCTCGCCGCCGAACTCCCCGCGCTCCAGGACCGGTTGCTCGCAGGTGAACTCGACGCCGCCGAGCGCTTCACCGACGGACGCCCGCTGCAGTGGGTGCAGCCCTTCCACCCCGCCTTCCACATCAGGCTGCGCCGTCCACGCGCCGCCGTCGCCGGCTACCGCAGGTCCGTCGACTTCACCACCGGCGTCCTGCACACCGAGTGCGAGCAGTGGCGCGGGCAGGTCTTCGTCTCCCGCGCGGACGACGTCATCGTCCAGCACGTCGAGGCGGCGGACCTGGTCGTCTCACTGGACCACCGGCTCCCGGGCGCCCCCGGCACCCTGATGATCGGCCAGAGCATCGTCCGCGCCGCCGACGGGGCCCTCCTCACCCTCCGCGTCCGCTACCCCGACAGCGACCGCCGCTACACCGGCATCACCCTGGTCGTCCCCACAGGCGGCCGCACCGCCCTCATCCCGCCCGGCGCCCACGTCACCGGCGCCGAGTCCGTCCTGCTGCTGACCCGCGTCGTACGCCACACCGGCGAACTGGACACGGCACCCCACGTCGAGGCCCTGCGCGACCTGGCCCCCGAGCCCGAATCCGGGCCCGAGCCGGGGTCCGTCACCTACGCCCGGCTCCTCGACAGACACACCACCCTCCACCGCACCGCCTACGAACGCGTCACCCTCGACCTCGCCGCCGACCCCGACGAACGCGCACTGCCCGGCTCCGAGTTGCTGGCGCGGCCCGACAGCCCAGCCCTCCTGGAACGCCTCTTCGCCGCCGGCCGCTACCACCTGCTCTCCGCCGGTGGCCTCTTCCCGCCCCGCCTCACCGGCCTGTGGACCGGCGACTGGGACACGGCATGGTCGGGAGCCTTCACCAACGACGCCAACGTCAACCTCCAGACCGCGTCCGCCGTGTCCGCGGCCCTTCCCGAAGTGACGGAATCCCTGGCCTCCCTGATTCACCGTCAGTTGCCGGACTGGCAGGACAACGCCCGCGAGATCTTCGGCGCCCGGGGTGTCGTCGCCCCGCCGCACTCCGACGGCGAGTCCGGGCTGACGTACCACTTCAGCCGCGAGTACCCGCTGCACCTGTGGACCGCGGGCGCCGACTGGCTGCTCAAGCCCCTCGTCGACCACGACGAGACCCGCGGCGAACAGGACCCGCGCACCGCCCGCGCCCTCGCCGAACTCGCCCTGTTCTACGAGGACTTCCTCACCCGCACGGACGCCGACGGCCATCTCGTCGTCGTCCCTTCCTACTCTCCCGAGAACCGCCCGGCGAACGCCAGTTGGGGTGCGATCAACGCGGCCATGGACCTCTCGGCCGCCCGGCACGCCCTGCTCTCGGCCGCCGCCTACCACCCGGAGAAGGCGGACACCTGGCGGGCCCTCGCCGACCGGCTCCCACCGCACCGGATCAACGCCGACGGAGCCCTCGCCGAATGGGCGTGGCCCGGCCTCGACGACACCTACGACCACCGCCACCTCAGCCACCTCTACGGCGTCTGGCCGCTCGACGAGATCACCCCCTACGACACCCCCGACCTCGCCCGAGCGGCCCATCGCGCCCTCGAACTGCGCGGTTCCGAGAACGACTCGGCCCACGGCCACCTGCACCACGCCCTCGTCGCGGCCCGCCTGCGCGACGGTGAACGCGTCGCACACGCCCTCGGCCAGGTCCTCAAGGGTGACTTCTTCCACCCGTCGCTGATGAGCGCGCACTACCCGCACCGGAACGTCTACAACGCGGACGCCGCCCACACCCTGCCCGCAGTCCTCGTCGAGATGCTCGTGCAGTCGACACCGGACCGGCTGGTGCTGCTCCCGGCGGTTCCCGCCACCTGCCCCCGAGGTGAACTACGGGGCATCCGCACCAGGTTCGGGGCCGCACTCGACCTCACCTGGAGCCCCACCGAAGCGACCGCGGTGCTGCGCCCCACCCGCAGCCACCGCGTCGAACTGAGGACTTCCTCCGGGACGGAGCCGCTCGACCTCGTCGCCGGAGAAGACCACGTCCTGCGTCTGGAGGCGTGGTAACCACCCCCGCATTTCCCCCCACCCATGGAAGGGACACCATGGCAAGCACCCTGCGCAAGATCACCATGGCCGTACTGGCCCCGGCGATGGCCATCGGCGCCACCGTCGGACTCGCCTCGGCCCCCGCGTCCGCCGCCGTCTGGAGCTCCTGCGACCAGTGGGCCAACACGAGCCTGAACGGCTACACCCTCTACAACAACATCTGGGGCTCGGGCGCCGGCAGCCAGTGCATCTGGGCCAACTCCGGCACCAACTGGGGCGTCAACGCCAACCACCCCAACACCGGCGGCATCAAGTCCTACCCCAACTCCAAGAAGGTGATCAACAAGTCGATCACCTCGCTCGGTTCGCTCTCCAGCAGCTACAACGTCTCGGTCCCCTCGTCCGGCGCGTACAACACGTCGTACGACATCTGGGACACCGACTACGACTACGAGATCATGCTCTGGGTCAACAAGACCGGAGCCGTCGGCCCGCTCGGCACCTCGCAGGGCAACGTGACGCTCGGCGGCCACACCTGGACCGTCTACAAGGGCACCAACGGCGCGAACCAGGTCTTCTCCTTCGTCCGCACCTCCAACTCCAGCTCCGGCACGGTCAACATCCTCCCGATCCTGAAGTGGATCAAGGACACCAAGGGCTGGTTCGGCAACGAGACCATCGGCGACGTGCAGTTCGGCTTCGAGATCACCAGCTCGTCCGGTGGCCTCAACTTCACCGCCAACAACCTGACCGTAAGCAGCAGTTGACCTGATCGTGGGGCAACGTCGGGTTTCATGGGGGGCATGCGTACCACCACCCCCCTCCGACGTGCCCTGATCACCGTGACCGCGACCGCGGCCGTCGTTCTCACCGCGACGGGTTCCGCGGTCGCGGTCCCCGTCTCCGGGACGGCCGCGGCACCCCACGCCACCGCCCACTCCCTCTCCGCCCTGCATCCCGTCGTCGAACTCGCCGCCGAACGCCTGGCCACCGCCGACCTGGTCGCCGCCGCCAAGTGGGGCACCGACAGTCCCATCGACGACCCCGCCCGCGAACAGCAGGTCCTCGACAACGTCGCCGCCCAGGCCCAGCAGCTCGGCGCCGACCCGGACGAGATCCGCGTGATCTTCCGCGACCAGATCGAGGCCAACAAGCTCGTCCAGCGCGGCCTGTTCCAGCGCTGGACCGACCACCCCGACCAGGCGCCGACGACCAAGCCCGACCTGAGCGTCGTACGGCAGGAGATCAACCGCGTGACCAGCGCCCTGGTCGAGGCCCTCGCCACCACCGCCGACGACCGGGGCGCGGTCACCTGCCGCCCCGAACTCCTCCTCGCCGGCCTCCAGGTCCACCACGAGGACCACCTCGACGCCCTGCACACCCGGGCCCTGGCCCGCGCCCTGCGCTCGGTCTGCGGAAGCTGACCCCCACACCCCCGCACCCCCACACGACGAAGCGGCCGGTCCACCCCCGTGGGACCGGCCGCTGTCGGTGTCGCTACTCCGCCACCGGAAGCTGCGCCCCGTCCCGCAGGAACAGCGGAATCCGGTCCAGCGGGGCGTCCACCGTCACCGTCCCGCCGCCCTCGTACGTCTGCCCGGTCCACGCGTCCGTCCAGGTCACGCCCGCCGGGAGATAGGTCGTGCGGGCCGTCGCCCCCGCCGTGAGCACAGGGGCGACCAGGAGGTCCGCGCCGAAGAGATACGCGTCGTCGACCGTCCACGTCGCCTGGTCGTCCGGGAACTCCAGGAACAGCGGGCGCATCGGCGTCAGGCCCTCCTCGTGGGCCTCGCGCATGACCTTCAGGACGTACGGCTTGAGCCGCTCGCGCAGTCGCAGGTACTTCTCCAGGATCGCGCCGGCCTCCTCGCCGTACGACCACACCTCGTTCGGGCCGCCGGTCATGTCCGGGCCCAGCGGCATGCCCGGGTCGCGGAAGCCGTGCAGCCGCATCAGCGGGGACAGCGCGCCGAACTGGAACCAGCGGACCATGACCTCGCGGTACGCCGGGTCGTCCGGGTCGCCGCCGTGGAATCCGCCGATGTCGGTGTTCCACCACGGGATGCCGGACATCGCGGTGTTCAGGCCGGCCGCGATCTGCTCGCGCAGGGTGGGGAAGTCGGTGCCGATGTCACCGGACCACAGGGCGGCACCGTAGCGCTGACTGCCCGCCCAGGCGGAGCGGTTGAGGGTGATGACCTCCTCGCCGGCGGCCGTCAGGCCCTCGTGGAAGGTGCGGGAGTTCTCGGCGGGGTACATGTTGCCGACCTCCAGACCGGGGCCCGCCCAGTAGCGGAGGTTCTCCTGGAAACCGGGCTTGAGCTCCGGCTCGCAGGCGTCCAGCCAGAAGGCCGTGATGCCGTACGGGGCGAGGTAGTTGTCGCGGATCTTCGACCACATGAACTCCCGGGCCTCCGGGTTCGTGGCGTCGTAGAAGGCGACCTGGACGGTCGAGGCGACCCCCTTGTCGGGCCAGTCGGCGTGCGCCATCGGACCGTACTGGGTGCCGATGAAGTAGCCGCGCTGCTCCATCAGGGCGTGGTTCTCGCTGAGCGGCGACACCGACGGCCACACGCTCACCACCAACTTGACGCCCAGCTCCTCCAGTTCCCGGACCATCGCCGCCGGGTCGGGCCACTCGGCCGGGTCGAACTTCCACTCGCCGAGGTGCGTCCAGTGGAAGAAGTCGCAGACGATCGCGGAGAGCGGCAGCCCGCGCCGCTTGTACTCCCGCGCCACCGACAGGAGTTCGTTCTGGGTGCGGTAGCGCAGCTTGCACTGCCAGAAACCCGCCGCCCACTCCGGCAGCATCGGCGTCCGGCCGGTCACCGCGCTGTAGCGGCGCTGGCCGTCCGCCGGGGCGCCCGCGGTGATCCAGTAGTCGATCTGGCGGGCCGAGTCGGCCACCCAGCGCGTGCCGTTGTGGGCCAGCTCCACACGGCCGATCGCCGGGTTGTTCCACAGCAGGGTGTAGCCGCGGCTGGAGGCGAGGACCGGGATGCCGACCTCGGCGTTGCGCTGGATCAGATCGAGGACCAGGCCCTTCTGGTCCAGCTTGCCGTGCTGGTGCTGGCCGAGGCCGTACAGCTTCTCGTCGTCGTAGGCGGCGAAGCGCTGCTCCAGACGGTGGTGGCCGTTGCCGACCGCGGTGTACAGACGCGAGCCGGGCCACCAGAAGTGGGCGCGGGCCTCCGCGAGGAGCTCGGCCGAGTCCGCGGTGCGCAGAAAGCGGAGCTGTCCCTCGGCGTCGACATGGACGGTCAGCGCCCCCACCGTCAACCAGGCTTCCCCTTCGCCGGTCTTGACCGTGCTCTCGGTGGCCGGCGGCTCGTCGAGCAGGGCGCCCGGCAGCCCCTCCAGGATCGGCCCGCCGAGCCGGGCACGCACCCGCACGGCGTCCGGGCCCCAGGGCTCGATGCGCACGGTCTCCTGGCGCCCGCTCCACTCCAGCGCGCCGTCCCGCTCCCGGAACGTGCCGACGGTGGGGGACGACTGCGCGAGACTGACCTTGGGCTGGATTTCGGCAGGCTGATTCACGAGGAGTGCTCCTGAGGGAATGCAGACAGGGGCGTGCCGCACAGGCACGCGATGCGTGGTGTGTGAGGTCCGGTGGGTGAGGTGTCAGGACACCGAAGGTGCCGGGCCCGTGCTCGCCCGGACCGTCAACTCGGGCTCGATCAGGACGACTTCGTCCTCACCGCGGCCCTCCAGCTTGGCGACCAGCCGCTCCAGGGCGTGCCGGCCCATCTCCTGGGCGGGGATGGCGACCGACGTCAGCCGCACCGAGGCCTGCACGGCGACCTGTTCGGGGCAGATCGCGACCACCGAGACGTCCTCGGGGATGGCCCGGCCCTGCTGGCGCAGCAGCGCGAGCAGCGGCTCCACGGCCTGCTCGTTCTGCACGACGAAGCCCGTGGTGGACGGCCGCTCGTCGAGGATCCGGGCGAGGGTCACGGCCATCGCGTCGTACCCGCCCTCGCACGGCCGGTGCAGCAGCCGTACGCCCAACTCCTGGGCGCGCGACCGGAGTCCGTCCAAAGTGCGCTCGGCGAAACCGGTGTGCCGTTCGTAGACCGCGGGAGCCTCGCCGATGACAGCGATGTCGCGGTGACCGAGCTTCGCGAGATGCTCGACGCACAGGGCGCCGGTGGCCCGGAAGTCGAGGTCGACGCAGGTGAGCCCGGAGGTGTCGGCGGGGAGGCCGATGAGCACGGAGGGCTGGTCGGTACCCCGCAGGAACGGCAGCCGCTCGTCGTCGAGTTCGACGTCCATCAGGATCATCGCGTCGGCGAGCCCGCTGCCGGTGACGCGTCGTACCGCGTCGGGGCCCTCCTCGCCGGTCAGCAGCAGGACGTCGTAGCCGTGCGTCCGCGCGGTGGTGGCCACCGCGATGGCGATCTCCATCATCACCGGCACGTACATGTCGGTGCGGAGCGGGATCATCAGCGCGATGATGTTCGACCTGCTGCTGGCGAGCGCGCGGGCGCCGGCGTTCGGGTGGTAGCCGAGCTCGCGGATGCTCTCCTCGACCCGCTGCCGGGTGCTCGTCGAGATGGACCGCTTGCCACTGAGGACATAGCTCACCGTGCTCGCCGAGACTCCGGCGTGCTGGGCGACCTCGGCGAGGGTGACCATCCAGCTCTCCAAGCTTTGTGAAGCGCTTCGACAGTGCGCAGTGCGAACAGGTGCGGGTGGGGGTGGTTCGACAGTAGCTCCCCCGGGAGTGGGTGTCCATAGGTTGTCGAAGCGCTTCGACAAGGACTGCGGGGCGCGCACCGCACGCAGGAGGATCCGAAGGCAACAGACCCACGCCGGCCCGGCCGTTCCCGGCCTCCGCGGGCCACGGGCCTCCTGCCTACCACGACCGGCCGCCGGGGGCCATGGACCGGGCACGCGGAGCCCGGCCGTTGAACCGACCCGCACGGGCGCGCGGCGGGGACGCAGGTCGGGGATGCCGACGGCGGCCCGGACCGGTTCGACGCAGCGCTCGGGGGTGAAGTCGTCGGCGCTCTGGCCCTTGTCGGGGTTGTTGACGCAGGCCGCGATGATCTTGCGGCCGCGGAGGCATCGGTGAGGTCGGCGTCGAAGAAGAAGCTGACCAGGTCGGTGAGCCTGCCGCGGCCGTGGGCGTCCATGCCGAACATCCGGCCCGCGGGAACGGGTGGCGGGGCCCACTGGACACCCGGTCGTCTTCCGTCGACATCGGCCGAACGGCCGCGCGAGGGGTGGTGACCTCGCCCGGGATCGGGTACATACGATCGGGTAGCACCCGTCGGTAACCATACGGCCCCCATGATCCCGATTCACGACGAGGTGAGCCTGATGTCCGCACCGTCCACCAAGCCGATCGTCACCGAGCGCGAGGCCCGCGAGGTGGCGGAGGCCGCCCGGGAGCAGGACTGGCGCAAGCCCAGCTTCGCCAAGGAACTGTTCCTCGGGCGTTTCCGGCTCGACCTCATCCACCCCCACCCGATGCCCCCCGACGAGGACGCCCAGCGCGGCGAGGACTTCCTGGCCAAGCTCCGCGACTTCTGCGAGACCAAGGTGGATGGCGCCCTCATCGAACGCGAGGCCCGGATCCCCGACGACGTCGTGGCCGGACTCAAGGAGCTCGGCGCCCTCGGCATGAAGATCGACACCAAGTACGGCGGTCTCGGCCTCACCCAGGTGTACTACAACAAGGCACTGGCCCTCGCGGGTTCCGCGAGCCCCGCGATCGGCGTGCTGCTCTCGGCCCACCAGTCGATCGGCGTACCGCAGCCGCTGAAGCTGTTCGGCACCCAGGAACAGAAGGAGAAGTTCCTGCCCCGGTGCGCCCGCACCGACATCAGCGCCTTCCTCCTCACCGAACCGGACGTCGGCTCCGACCCGGCCCGCCTCGCGACCAGCGCGGTGCCCGACGGCGACGACTACGTCCTCGACGGAGTGAAGCTGTGGACGACCAACGGCGTGGTCGCCGACCTGCTCGTCGTCATGGCCCGCGTCCCGAAGTCCGAGGGCCACAAGGGCGGCATCACCGCCTTCGTCGTGGAGGCCGACTCGCCCGGCGTCACCGTCGAGAACCGCAACGCCTTCATGGGCCTGCGCGGCATCGAGAACGGCGTCACCCGCTTCCACCAGGTCCGGGTCCCGGCGGCGAACCGCATCGGCCCCGAGGGCGCGGGCCTGAAGATCGCCCTGACCACCCTCAACACCGGCCGCCTCTCCCTGCCCGCCTCCTGCGTGGCCGCCGGCAAGTGGTGCCTGAAGATCGCCCGCGAATGGTCCGCCGCCCGCGAACAGTGGGGCAAGCCGATCGCCCACCACGAGGCCGTCGGCTCCAAGATCTCCTTCATCGCGGCGACGACCTTCGCCCTGGAGGCCGTCCTGGACCTGTCCTCCCAGATGGCCGACGAGAACCGCAACGACATCCGCATCGAGGGAGCCCTCGCCAAGCTCTACGCCTCCGAGATGGCCTGGCTCGTCGCCGACGAACTGGTCCAGATCCGCGGCGGCCGCGGCTTCGAGACCGCCGACTCCCTCAGGGCCCGCGGCGAGAAGGCGGTCCCCGCCGAACAGGTCCTGCGCGACCTGCGCATCAACCGCATCTTCGAGGGCTCGACCGAGATCATGCACCTGCTGATCGCCCGCGAGGCCGTCGACGCCCACCTCTCCGTCGCCGGTGACCTCATCGACCCCGAGAAGTCCCTCGGCGACAAGGCGAAGGCAGGCGCGAACGCGGGCGTCTTCTACGCCAAGTGGCTCCCGAAACTGGTCGCCGGACCAGGACAACTCCCCACCTCGTACGCCGAGTTCAAGCGCGAGGTAGACCTCTCGCCGCACCTGCGTTACGTCGAACGAACGTCCCGCAAACTCGCCCGCTCCACCTTCTACGCCATGTCCCGCTGGCAGGGCCGCATGGAGACCAAGCAGGGCTTCCTCGGCCGGATCGTCGACATCGGCGCCGAACTCTTCGCGATGAGCGCGGCCTGCGTACGCGCCGAACTCCTCTACACCACCGAGTCCCACGGCCGCGAGGCCTACCAGCTCGCCGACGCCTTCTGCCACCAGTCCCGCCTGCGCGTCGAGGAACTCTTCGGCCGCCTGTGGAGCAACACCGACGACCAGGACCGCAAGGTCGTCAAGGGAGTCATGTCCGGCACCTACGCCTGGCTGGAGGACGGCATCGTCGACCCCTCCGGCGAGGGCGTCTGGATCGCGGACACGACCCCCGGCCCCTCCGAGAAGGAGAACGTCCACCGGCCCGTCCGCTGACCCCTCACGACAGCGCGCCCCCCGAGAGGGGGACGCGCTGTCCCCACACACCGTCCTTACGGCGACAATGGAGGGATGAGCGACAGTCCAGCCCCCCGAGGGCACGGGCCGGAAGCCCCGTCTGCCCCGCGACGCCATGCACGTGCTCTCGCCGCACCGGGCGCCGACCCAAGTACATCCAGTACGAGGGCCGACGCCCGGCACGGCGAGAGCACGCACCTACTGGCGACATCTGCCGCTCCGCGGCGGGCACAGGGCCCGCCCTCCGGACGGACGACGGGGCTTCCGGCCCGCGCCCTCGCCGACCCCCACCTGGTCTACGACCCCGTCGCGGGCGACGGACCCAAGGACGTGGTGATCCTCGGTTCCACCGGCTCGATCGGCACCCAGGCCATCGACCTCGTGCTGCGCAACCCCGACCGGTTCCGGGTGACCGGGCTCTCCGCCAACGGCGGCCGGGTCGCGCTCCTCGCCGAGCAGGCGCACCGGCTGAAGGCGCGGACCGTCGCGGTCGCCCGCGAGGACGTCGTACCGACGCTGCGCGAGGCGCTCAGCGGGCTCTACGGCACGGGCGAGCCGCTTCCCGAGATCCTCGCCGGCCCGGACGCGGCCACCCAGCTCGCCGCCTCCGACGCGCACACCGTCCTCAACGGCATCACCGGCTCCATCGGACTCGCCCCCACCCTCGCCGCCCTGGAGGCGGGCCGCACCCTCGCGCTCGCCAACAAGGAGTCGCTCATCGTGGGCGGCCCGCTGGTCAAGGCCCTCGCCAAGCCCGGGCAGATCATCCCCGTCGACTCCGAGCACGCAGCCCTCTTCCAGGCCCTGGCCTCCGGGACGAGGGCCGACGTACGCAAGCTGGTCGTCACCGCGTCCGGCGGCCCCTTCCGCGGCCGTACGAAAGCCGACCTCGCCCAGGTGACCGTCGAGGACGCCCTCGCCCACCCCACCTGGGCCATGGGCCCGGTCATCACGATCAACTCCGCGACCCTCGTCAACAAGGGTCTTGAGGTCATCGAGGCACACCTCCTCTACGACATTCCCTTCGACCGCATTGAGGTGGTCGTGCATCCCCAGTCGTATGTCCACTCGATGGTTGAGTTCACGGACGGATCCACGATCGCCCAGGCGACGCCCCCCGACATGCGGGGGCCGATCGCCATCGGTCTCGGCTGGCCCGAGCGCGTCCCCGACGCGGCGCCCGCCTTCGACTGGAGCAAGGCGTCGACCTGGGAGTTCTTCCCGCTCGACAACGACGCGTTTCCTTCGGTCAACCTCGCGAGACACGTGGGACAGCTCGCGGGCACGGCCCCGGCGGTGTTCAATGCCGCCAACGAGGAGTGCGTCGAGGCCTTCCGGGCCGGCGCACTGCCGTTCAACGGGATCATGGAGACCGTGACCCGGGTGGTGGACGAGCACGGCACCCCTCGCGGGGGAACCTCGCTCACCGTCGCGGACGTCCTCGAAGCGGAGACCTGGGCGCGGACCCGGGCCCGGGAACTGACGGCACAGACGGCGGAGGCCCGTGCATGACGACCCTGATGTTCATCCTCGGCATAGGGCTCTTCGCCTTCGGCCTGCTGGTGTCGATCGCGTGGCACGAGCTGGGGCACCTGTCCTTCGCCAAGCTCTTCGGCATCCGTGTGCCGCAGTACATGGTCGGCTTCGGCCCGACCGTCTTCTCGCGCAAGAAGGGCGAGACGGAGTACGGCGTCAAGGCCGTCCCCTTCGGTGGCTACATCCGCATGATCGGCATGTTCCCGCCCGGCGACGACGGCCGTATCAGCGCCCGCTCGACGTCCCCCTGGCGCGGCATGATCGAGGACGCCCGCTCGGCCGCCTTCGAGGAGCTCCAGCCCGGCGACGAGAAACGCCTCTTCTACACCCGTACGCCCTGGAAACGCGTCATCGTGATGTTCGCGGGCCCCTTCGCGAACCTGATCCTCGCGGTCGCCCTCTTCCTCACGGTCCTCATGGGCTTCGGCATCTCCCAGCAGACCAACACGGTCAGCTCGGTCTCCAAGTGCGTGATCGCCCAGAGCCAGAACCGCGAGAACTGCAAGGCCTCCGACCCCGCCTCCCCGGCCGCGGCCGCCGGCCTCAAGGCGGGCGACAAGATCATCGCGTTCAACGGCGTGAAGACCGATGACTGGAACAAGCTCTCCGACCTCATCCGGGCCAACCCCGACAAGACGGTCCCGATAGTCGTCGAGCGGGACGGCAAGGACGTCACCCTCACCGCGAAGATCGCCAGCAACCAGGTCGCCAAGAAGGACTCCAGCGGCCAGTACGTCCAGGGCGAGTACGTCACCGCCGGCTTCCTCGGCTTCAGCGCCGCCACCGGCATCGTCAAGCAGGACTTCGGCGACTCCGTGGTGTGGATGGGGGAACGCGTCGGCGACGCCGTCGACTCCCTCGCCGCCCTGCCCGGCAAGATCCCGGCCCTGTGGAACGCGGCCTTCGGCGACGCCCCGCGCGAGCCGGACTCCCCGATGGGCGTGGTCGGCGCCGCCCGCGTCGGCGGCGAGATCTTCACCCTCGACATCCCCCCGACCCAGCAACTGGCCATGGCGCTGATGCTGGTCGCGGGCTTCAACCTCTCCCTGTTCCTCTTCAACATGCTCCCGCTGCTGCCCCTGGACGGCGGCCACATCGCGGGCGCTCTGTGGGAGTCCCTGCGCCGCAACCTCGCCAAGGTCCTCAAGCGCCCGGACCCGGGCCCGTTCGACGTGGCGAAGCTGATGCCGGTGGCTTATGTGGTGGCGGGAATCTTCATCTGCTTCACAGTCCTCGTTTTGATCGCGGACGTCGTCAACCCAATCAAAATCTCCTAGTCGTCCGGCGTTGGCGGTGGCCCGGTGTGGTTCATGCCGGGCCACCATCCGTTGGGTGGGTTTGAGGGCCGGGATGTGCTCGTGCCCCGGTCGGTGCCGTAATCTCGAAGCCTGGAGCCCGCCGCTGACGGGACCTGGACCTTGATCCACGACTTGGGGTTGCACAGCAGATGACTGCGATTTCTCTCGGCATGCCGTCCGTTCCGACCAAGCTCGCCGAGCGCCGGAAGAGCCGGCAGATCCAGGTCGGCACGGTCGCGGTGGGCGGTGACGCCCCGGTCTCGGTCCAGTCGATGACGACGACCCGTACGTCCGACATCGGCGCCACGCTCCAGCAGATCGCCGAGCTCACGGCCTCCGGCTGCCAGATCGTCCGCGTGGCCTGCCCGACCCAGGACGACGCCGACGCCCTCGCCACCATCGCCCGCAAGTCGCAGCTCCCGGTGATCGCCGACATCCACTTCCAGCCCAAGTACGTCTTCGCCGCCATCGAGGCGGGCTGCGCGGCGGTCAGGGTGAACCCCGGCAACATCAAGCAGTTCGACGACAAGGTCAAGGAGATCGCGAAGGCCGCGCGCGACCACGGCACCCCGATCCGCATCGGCGTGAACGCGGGCTCCCTGGACCGCCGCCTGCTCCAGAAGTACGGCAAGGCGACCCCGGAGGCGCTCGTCGAGTCGGCCCTGTGGGAGGCGTCCCTCTTCGAGGAGCACGACTTCCGGGACATCAAGATCTCGGTGAAGCACAACGACCCGGTCATCATGATCGAGGCGTACAAGCAGCTGGCCGCGCAGTGCGACTACCCGCTCCACCTGGGCGTCACGGAGGCCGGCCCCGCCTTCCAGGGCACGATCAAGTCGGCGGTCGCCTTCGGCGCGCTGCTCTCCCAGGGCATCGGCGACACGATCCGCGTCTCCCTCTCGGCGCCCCCCGTCGAGGAGGTCAAGGTCGGCAACCAGATCCTGGAGTCCCTGAACCTCAAGCAGCGCGGCCTGGAGATCGTCTCCTGCCCGTCCTGCGGCCGTGCCCAGGTGGACGTCTACAAGCTGGCCGAGGAGGTCACCGCAGGCCTGACCGGCATGGATGTCCCGCTCCGCGTCGCCGTCATGGGGTGTGTCGTCAACGGCCCGGGCGAGGCCCGCGAGGCCGACCTCGGTGTCGCCTCCGGCAACGGCAAGGGCCAGATCTTCGTCAAGGGCGAGGTCATCAAGACCGTCCCCGAGTCCAAGATCGTGGAGACCCTCATCGAGGAGGCCATGAAGCTGGCGGAGCAGATGGAGGCGGCGGGGGTCTCCTCCGGGGAGCCCTCGGTGTCGGTCGCGGGCTGATCCGGGCGTCGGGGGCGGCAGCCCTCAACGGGCAGGGCACGCCTGGGCCACTGCTGAGCGAGCGGTAACCGAACGCAGGGCGGCACGGCTCGGCTTCCGCAGGTACAGTGCGGAGATCAGCAGACCCCAGTGTGAGGCCCGCCCGTGTTGACCCAGACGACCTCCCGGGTCCTCGAACCGAGCGACCTGGACGCCGCGCTCGCCGTCCTGGACCGCGATCCGGTCGCGAACGCCTTCGTGACGTCGAGGGTTCAGGTCGCCGGACTCGACCCCTGGCGACTCGGCGGCGAGATGTGGGGCTGGTACGAGGACGGCATGCTCACGTCCCTCTGTTACGCCGGCGCCAACCTCGTCCCGATCTGCGCGACTCCGCGAGCCGTCCGTGCCTTCGCCGACCGGGCGAGAAGGGCCGGGCGCCGGTGCTCCTCCATCGTCGGCCCCGCCGAACCCACCACCCAGCTCTGGCGCCTGCTGGAACCCAGTTGGGGCCCGGCCCGGGATGTCCGGGCCCACCAGCCCCTCATGGTCACCGACCGCATGCCCACCGACACAGCCCCGGATCCGTACGTCCGCCGCATCCGCAAGGACGAGGTGGAGACGATCATGCCGGCGTGCGTGGCGATGTTCACGGAAGAGGTCGGCGTCTCCCCGCTGGCCGGTGACGGCGGCCTCCTCTACCAGGCCCGCGTCGCCGAACTGGTCGGTTCCGGCCGCTCCTTCGCCCGCCTCGACGAACACGGCAAGGTCGTCTTCAAGGCGGAGATCGGCGCCGCGACGGACCGGGCCTGCCAGATCCAGGGCGTGTGGGTGGCCCCCGAGTACCGGGGCAGGGGAGTGGCCGCGCCGGGGATGGCGGCGGTACTGCGCTACGCCCTCGCGGACGTGGCCCCGGTGGTCAGTCTCTACGTCAACGACTTCAACACGGCGGCCAGAAGGACGTACAAGAGGGTGGGCTTCCGGGAAGTGGGCGCTTTCATGAGCGTCCTCTTCTGAACCGGCCCGCGGTCACCAGACGGCCCGCAGCCACCCGCACCCGGCACACGACCGGAACTCCCCTGTACGCTCCCCGCATGGACCTCGTCATCGGCCCCCTGGACCTGTCCGCCCACGTGGACGAGGCCCTCGCGGTACAGGCCATCGCCTTCGGCCTCGGCGCCGACGAGGTAGCGGTCCGCCGCCAGATCGTCCTCCGCCACATGACCTACCCCGGCGCCAGAGCCCTCGGTGCGACGGTCGGCGGCCATCTCGTGGGGTTCGTGTACGGCATGCCCAACGACCGCACCCACTGGTGGTCCACCGTCGTCGAGCCCTACCTGCGCGCCCAGCACAACGACATCTGGCTCGACGACTCCTTCGTGATCACCGAGCTGCACGTCCACCCGCACCACCAGAACCGGGGCATCGGCCGCACCCTGATCACCACCATCACCGACAGCGCCACCGAGCCCCGCTCGATCCTCTCCGCGATCGACACCGACAGCCCGGCCCGCGGCCTGTACCACTCCCTCGGCTACCAGGACCTCGCCCGCCAGGTCCTCTTCCCGAGCGCCCCGAAGCCGTACGCCGTGATGGGCGCCCCCCTCCCGCTGCGCCGCCACTGAACACCGGATTTCCACCCCTACAGCCCGCCCGGCTAACCTCCTGGGGGGTGCCCGACACATTGCCGCAGCCCGGCGACAGCCGGCACGCACGCTCGTGGCGTTGCCGAACCGCCCTCGTGGTCCGCCACGTGGGCGCTCCGGCGCCTTGCGATCGCACGCACCGGACGCCGCCGGGCCCGCCCTCCGGGCGGACGACGGGAATGTGTCGGCACCCCAGCCATCACCCTTTTCCGGCAGGAGTACGAGAACCATGGCCAACGCACCGGTCCAGCGCATGTCCCAGTTGATGGCGAAGACGCTGCGCGACGACCCGGCGGACGCCGAGGTCCTCAGCCACAAGCTGCTCGTGCGCGCCGGGTACGTCCGACGTACCGCCGCCGGCATCTGGAGCTGGCTGCCGCTCGGCAAGAAGGTGCTGGCCAACGTCGAGCGGATCGTCCGCGAGGAGATGGACGCGATCGGCGCCCAGGAGGTGCTGCTCCCCGCCATCCTGCCGCGGGAGCCGTACGAGGCCACCGGCCGCTGGGACGAGTACGGCCCCGAGCTGTTCCGGCTCCAGGACCGCAAGGGCGGCGACTACCTCCTCGGCCCGACCCACGAGGAGATCTTCACCCTGCTGGTGAAGGACCAGGCGTCCTCCTACAAGGACCTGCCGGTCATCCTCTACCAGATCCAGCACAAGTACCGTGACGAGGCCCGCCCCCGGGCCGGCATCCTGCGCGGCCGCGAGTTCCTGATGAAGGACTCGTACTCCTTCGACACCGAGGACGAGGGCCTGGCCCAGTCCTACGCCCTGCACCGCCAGGCCTACCAGAAGGTCTTCGAGCGTCTCGGCCTCGACTACCGCATCTGCGCCGCCACCGCCGGCGCGATGGGCGGCTCCAAGTCGGAGGAGTTCCTCGCCCCCGCCGAGGCCGGCGAGGACACCTTCGCCGACTGCCCCAACTGCGACTTCGCGGCCAACACCGAGGCGATCACGTACGAGTTGAAGCCCGTGGACGGTGCCTCCGTCCCCGCCCTCGAGGAGATCCCGACCCCGGACACTCCGACCATCGAGACCCTCGCCGCCCACCTCGGCGTCGAGGCCTCCGCCACCCTCAAGAACCTCCTCGTGAAGGTCGACGGCGAGATCGTCGCCGTCGGCGTCCCGGGTGACCGCGAGGTCGACCTGGACAAGGTCGAGGCGCACTTCGCACCCGCCGCCGTGGAGCTGGTGACGGCGGAGGACTTCGTCGGCCGCCCCGACCTCGTCCGCGGCTACGTCGGTCCGCAGGGCCTGGGCGAGAAGGTGAAGTACATCGCCGACCCGCGCGTGGCCCCCGGCACCGCCTGGATCACGGGCGCCAACAAGGAGCACACGCACGCGAAGAACGTCGTCGCGGGCCGTGACTTCGAGGTCGACCAGTACGTCGACGTCGTGGTCGTCCAGGAGGGCGACCCGTGCCCGAAGTGCGGCACCGGCCTCAAGCTCGACCGCGCCATCGAGATCGGCCACATCTTCCAGCTGGGCCGCAAGTACGCCGACGCTCTCAAGCTCGACGTCCTCGGCCAGAACGGCAAGCCGGTCCGCGTGACCATGGGCTCCTACGGCATCGGCGTCTCCCGCGCGGTCGCCGCCCTCGCCGAGCAGACCGCCGACGACAAGGGCCTGTGCTGGCCCGCCGAGGTCGCCCCGGCCGACGTGCACGTCGTCGCCGCCGGCAAGGCCCTGCAGATCGAACTGGCCCTCGACGTCTCCGAGAAACTGCGCGAGGCGGGCCTCAGGGTCCTCGTCGACGACCGCGCCGGCGTCTCCCCGGGCGTGAAGTTCACCGACTCCGAGCTGATCGGCGTACCGAAGATCCTGGTCGCGGGCCGCCGTTCCGCCGAGGGGGTCCTGGAGCTCAAGGACCGCCGCACCGGTGAGCGCGAGGAGCTGACGGTGGACGAGGCGATCGCCCGCCTGACCGCCTGAGAAACAGCGTGGGGCGGCGGTCGCACCGGCGGCCGCCGTCCTACGTCCTCAGAGCCACCCGGCGAACTCCAGCAGCAGTTCGGCATCCTTCGGCCGCCCCACCCGTAGCGCCCGGACCCCCGACTCCACGGCCCGGAACAGCGTCCACCCCCGCAACCGCTCCTGGTCCACCTCCAGCGACTCCGCGAGCCGCTTGATCCGCCGGCGGGTCGTCGCCGCCCCCGACGGCGTGGCGATCAGGTCCTCCACCCGGTCCCGCACGAGCCGGGCCAGGTCGAACGCGCACTCCCCGACGACCGGATCCGGTCCCACGGCCAGCCAGGGAGACCGTTCACCCGCGAGCACCTTGCTCTGCCGGAACGTCCCGTGCAGCAGCCGCAGTTCGGGCGGTGCGGCCAGCAGCTCCTCCCGGGCCGACAGAGCCGCGTCCACCAGCCCCGCCACCTGCGCGGGAGCACCGCGCATGGCGGCGGCCTGGCGCCCGGTCCGCTCGGCCACCGTCTCGAAGACCGGCCCCTCGGGCGGCGGGACCCACAGCCGCCGCAGCGCCCCCGCCGCCTCCAGCAACGCCTTCGCCTCCGGCAGCGACCGCACGGAGACATCGGGATGCAGCCGCTCCAGCACCAGCACACCCTCGGCGACGAACGGCTCCAGCAGCTGTACGGCCCCCCGCCCGTCCCAGTGCGCGAGAGCCGCCCGCTCGCTCTCCGGACGGGCCCGGGGCGGGGCCAGCTTGAGTACGGCCGGCGTCCCGTCGGGCAGCCGCACGAGCGCGACGAGGCTGCTGCGCCCGCCGGGCACCTGGACGCGCTCCACGGTCAACTCGCGCAGCGCGACGGCCTGTCCGGCGGTCTCGGGCAGCTTGTCCACCCAGTCGTCGGCGTCCGGCACGCTCTCGCCGAGCGCCCGCACCAACCGCCGCGGTGGTTCGAAAGCCATGCGCGAGTCGTTCCCTTCCTAAGAAACCGAGGCGGAGGACGAGGGCGAGCCCGTGGTCGCCCGCTCGGCGAGCCCAGGGAAGGCTACGCTCTCGCCGCGCCAGCGCACGGCCCGCACCGCGGCCTCCCGCAGCGCCTCGGCGGCCGTGCTGCGCCGCCCGCCCCCGGTTGCCCGCACCACGTCGGAGTACACCCCGGCCACCCGGTCCTCCAGGCCGGCGGCGAGCCGCACCGCCGCGGCCGAGTCCGGCACCGGGAAGGGCAGCGCGTACGCCGCCGCCGCGGCCACGGGCGTCCCGCCCAGTCCCCGCACCTCGCGCACCAGGGCGTCCCGGCGGGCCCGGTGGGCGTCATAGGCGGCCCTGGCCTCCACCCGCCGGTCCTCGCGGATCCGGCCGCCGACGACGCCGTAGCCGTAGACGGCGGCGTGCTCGGCGGCCAGCGCCTTCTGGAGGGCCTCCAGCTCCTGCTTCTCGCTCATCGGGCACCCTCCGTCAGCAGATAGGCGTGCGCCGCGCCGGCAGCCGCCACCGAGGCCAGCAGGCGGGCCAGCTCACCCGGCACGTCCAGCAGGGTCTTGGCCCGCCGGTCGGCGAGCGCCCGCTCGGCGGCGGCGAGCTCGGCGAGGGCGTCCTTCTCGGTCGTGGGAACAGCGATCGGCCGGGACGAGGCGGGAGGCGAGGACGGGGCCGCGGAAGCAGTGGCTGTGGGAGCGGCGCTGCTTGCCCCGAACGCCTTCGCGTGCCGCGCGGCCTCCACCCGCAACGGCCCCAGCAGTGGCGCCAGCGCCGGATGGGCGGCGAGGACGGCGTCGTACCGCCCGACGATCCCCTGGCTGTCCCGAGCCGCACGCTCGCGTGCCCGCTCGACGACGGACGGGCTGCCGGCGGTGCCCTCCTCGCCGCTTCCGGTCCCGTCGGAGCACCCGACGAGAAGGGCGCCCCCGGCGACGGAGGCGAGCAGGGATCTTCTGCGGGGCCCCGAGGGGACGCGCGGCGAAGGCGGGTACGGCACGACAGACGTCCTCAAAAGCTCGTACGAACACACGGGCGGGAGGTCGGGCCCGCCGGCGATCACGGTACCCGCGCATCCGGTGTCACCTGGACGGCAACACCCTCCGCGACCGGATACCCTTTGACCAGACACGCGACCTACCCACAACAGCACACGCGGCCGAGGAGTCACCCGGATGAGCACCACCCAGAGCGAGAGGCTGCGAGAGCTCCTGGAACCGCTCGTCACCTCCCAGGGTCTGGATCTCGAAGAGATCGCAGTGGACTCCGTAGGACGAAAGCGAGTGCTGCGCGTCGTCGTCGACTCGGACACCGGTGCCGACCTGGACCAGATCGCCGATGTGAGCCGCGCGCTCTCGGCGAAGCTCGACGAGACCGACGCGATGGGCGCGGGGGAGTACACCCTCGAGGTCGGCACCCCGGGCGCGGAGCGCCTCCTCAAGGAGCACCGGCACTATGTGCGGGCCGTGGACCGGCTGGTGAAGTTCCAGCTGAACGGGGGCGACGAGCTGGTCGCCAGGATCCTGAAGGTCGACGACGACGGGCTCGACCTCGAAGTGCCGGGTGTGAAGGGCCGCAAGGCCACCGCCCGCAGACTCGCCTTCTCCGACGTCGACAAGGCGCGCGTGCAGGTCGAGTTCAGCCGCAAGGACAGCAAAGAGCAGCAGGACGAGCAGGAAGAGGAGGCGTAGCCGTGGACATCGACATGAGTGCCCTGCGGGGCTTGGTTCGGGAGAAGGAGATCTCCTTCGACCTGTTGGTCGAGGCGATCGAGTCGGCCCTCCTCATCGCCTACCACCGCACCGAGGGAAGCCACCGCCACGCGCGCGTGAAACTCGACCGGGACTCCGGGCACGTGGTCGTGTGGGCGAAGGAGGACCCCGAGGACCTCGAAGAGGGCCAGGAGCCCCGGGAGTTCGACGACACCCCGTCCGACTTCGGCCGTATCGCCGCGACCACCGCCAAGCAGGTCATCCTGCAGCGGCTGCGCGACGCCGAGGACGACGCGACGCTCGGCGAGTACGCGGGGCGTGAGGGCGACATCGTCATGGGCGTGGTCCAGCAGGGCCGCGACCCGAAGAACGTGCTCGTGGACATCGGCAAGCTGGAGGCCATCCTGCCGGTGCAGGAGCAGGTGCCCGGTGAGACCTACCCGCACGGCATGCGGCTTCGGTCGTACGTCGTACGGGTGGCGAGGGGTGTCCGCGGTCCGTCCGTCACCCTGTCGCGCACGCATCCCAATCTGGTGAAGAAACTCTTCGCCCTGGAAGTGCCGGAGATCGCCGACGGGTCCGTCGAGATCGCCGCGATCGCCCGCGAGGCCGGTCACCGCACAAAGATCGCCGTACGGTCCACCCGTTCGGGCCTGAACGCCAAGGGCGCCTGCATCGGCCCCATGGGCGGCCGTGTGCGCAATGTCATGGGTGAGCTGAACGGTGAGAAGATCGACATCGTCGACTGGTCGGACGACCCGGCCGAGATGGTGGCGAACGCCCTCTCGCCGGCCCGCGTCTCCAAGGTCGAGGTCGTGGACATGGCCGCCCGCTCCGCGCGGGTGACCGTCCCCGACTACCAGCTCTCCCTCGCCATCGGCAAGGAGGGGCAGAACGCCCGGCTCGCGGCCCGGCTCACCGGCTGGCGGATCGACATCCGTCCGGACACCGAGCAGGCCGGCGAGTAGCGCCGGGACCAGCGCCGGGGAATAGATCCAAGCCGTACGTGGCTTAGATCACGACAACAACCGTTCGATCGCTGCCCCCAAGGGGTGAGGTCGCTACGGGGAGGTAGACTTAAGAGTGTCTGGCCGGACGCCCGCCCGAGCATGCCCTGAACGCACCTGTGTGGGTTGCAGGCAGCGAGCGGCCAAGACCGATCTGCTGCGCATCGTGGCGATCAAGGACGCATGCGTCCCCGATCATCGCGGTACGCTGCCCGGCCGGGGTGCGTACATCCACCCCGCCCTGGTCTGTCTCGACCAGGCGGTACGCCGCCGGGTGTTCACGAGGGCGTTGCGCGCCCCGGGAGCACTCGACACAAAGGCGTTGCGCCAGTGCGTCGAGCAGACAGACAGTTGCTGAGCAGGCAACACAGTAAGAAGCGTCGCGCGGAACCCCCGTGCGGCCCTGGTACCCCGCGAGTTGGAAGTAGGTCGAGATTGCGATGAGCACTCGATGAGCACGCGATGAGTACGCCCATGAAGTAGCGACGGTCCGGACGCAACCCGGACCTAAAAGGAGCGAAGTGGCTAAGGTCCGGGTATACGAACTCGCCAAGGAGTTCGGAGTGGAGAGCAAGGTCGTCATGGCCAAGCTCCAAGAACTCGGTGAATTTGTTCGTTCGGCGTCTTCGACCATCGAAGCGCCCGTTGTCCGTAAGTTGACGGACGCCCTCCAGCAGGGCAACGGAGGCGGTAAGCCCGCCTCCGCACGCAAGGCCGCCCCGGCTCGTCCGGCGGCCCCCTCTCCCGCGCAGGCCGCCCGTCCGGCCGCCCCGCGCCCGCCGGCCCCGAAGCCGGCCGCCGCAGAGACGCCCGCGGCTCCCGCCGCGCCGGCCTCTTCCGGCCCCCGTCCCACCCCGGGCCCGAAGCCCGCGCCGCGGCCCGCCCCGGCGTCCCCGGCTCCGACCACGCCCGAGTTCACGGCACCGCCGTCGGCTCCCGCCGCACCGGCCGCCCAGAGCCAGGGCCAGAGCCAGAGTCAGGGCTCCAGCCCGCGTCCTGGTGCTCCGCGTCCGGCCGGCCAGGCCCCGCGTCCGGGCGCCCCGCGTCCGGCCGCTGGTCCAGGCCAGGGTGGCGGCCAGGGCCGCACTGAGCGCGGCGACCGTCCCGGCGCTCCGCGTCAGGGCGGCCAGGGCGCACGTCCCGGTGCTCGTCCGGCCGGTCCCCGTCCGGGCAACAACCCCTTCACCTCTGGTGGCTCCACCGGCATGGCGCGCCCGCAGGCGCCCCGTCCGGGCGGTGCCCCGCGTCCCGGCGGCCCTGGTGGCCCCGGTGGTGCTCCCGGCGGCGCTCCGCGTCCGCAGGGTCAGGGCCAGGGCGGTCCCCGTCCCCAGGGTGCGGCGGGCGGTCCCCGTCCGCAGTCTCCGGGCGGCGCCCGTCCCACCCCGGGCGGCATGCCTCGTCCGCAGGGCGGTCCCCGTCCCGGCGGCGGTCCCGGCGGCGCACGTCCCAACCCCGGCATGATGCCGCAGCGTCCCGCTGCCGGCCCGCGTCCCGGCGGTGGCCCCGGTGGGGGTCGCGGTCCGGGCGGCGCAGGTCGTCCCGGTGGCGGTGGCGCAGGTCGTCCCGGCGGCGGCGGCTTCGCCGGTCGTCCGGCCGGTCCCGGCGGCGGCGGTGGCGGTTTCGCCGGTCGTCCCGGTGGTCCCGGTGGCGGTGGCGGCGGTTTCGCCGGTCGTCCCGGTGGTCCCGGCGGTGGCGGCGGCGGTCGTCCCGGCTTCGGCGGTCGTCCCGGTGGTCCCGGTGGCCGTGGTGGCACGCAGGGCGCCTTCGGTCGTCCCGGCGGCCCCGCGCGTCGCGGTCGCAAGTCGAAGCGGCAGAGGCGCCAGGAGTACGAGGCCATGCAGGCCCCGTCGGTCGGCGGCGTGATGCTGCCTCGCGGCAACGGACAGTCCGTCCGCCTGTCGCGCGGTGCCTCCCTCACCGATTTCGCGGAGAAGATCGGCGCCAACCCGGCGTCGCTCGTCGGCGTGATGATGAACCTCGGCGAGATGGTCACCGCCACGCAGTCCGTCTCCGACGAGACGCTGAGGCTCCTCGCGGACGAGATGAACTTCGTCCTCGAGATCGTCAGCCCCGAGGAGGAGGACCGCGAGCTGCTCGAGTCCTTCGACATCGAGTTCGGCGAGGACGAGGGTGGCGAGGAGTTCCTCGTCGCGCGTCCGCCGGTCGTGACCGTCATGGGTCACGTCGACCACGGCAAGACCCGCCTCCTCGACACCATCCGCAAGACGAACGTCGTCGCGGGCGAGGCCGGCGGTATCACGCAGCACATCGGTGCGTACCAGGTCACGACTCAGGTCAACGACGAAGAGCGCAAGATCACCTTCATCGACACCCCGGGTCACGAGGCGTTCACCGCCATGCGTGCCCGTGGTGCCAAGTCGACCGACATCGCGATCCTCGTGGTGGCGGCCAACGACGGTGTGATGCCCCAGACGATCGAGGCGCTGAACCACGCCAAGGCGGCCGACGTGCCGATCGTGGTCGCGGTCAACAAGATCGACGTCGAGGGTGCCGACCCGACCAAGGTGCGCGGTCAGCTGACCGAATACGGCCTCGTGGCCGAGGAGTACGGCGGCGACACCATGTTCGTCGACATCTCCGCCAAGCAGGGCCTCAACATCGAGGCTCTCCTGGAGGCCGTGGTCCTCACCGCGGACGCCTCGCTCGACCTGCGGGCCAACCCGGAGCAGGACGCGCAGGGTATTGCGATCGAGTCCCGTCTCGACCGTGGCCGCGGTGCCGTCGCGACCGTCCTGGTCCAGCGAGGCACCCTGCGGGTCGGCGACACCATGGTGGTCGGCGACGCGTACGGCCGTGTCCGCGCGATGCTCGACGACAAGGGCGACAACCTGGAAGAGGCGGGTCCGTCGACTCCGGTCCTCGTCCTGGGTCTCACCAACGTCCCGGGCGCCGGCGACAACTTCCTCGTCGTCGACGAGGACCGTACGGCCCGCCAGATCGCCGAGAAGCGCGCGGCGCGTGAGCGCAACGCCAACTTCGCCCGGCGCGGAGTCCGGTTCTCCCTGGAGAACCTGGACGAGGCCCTCAAGGCCGGTCTGGTGCAGGAACTCAACCTCATCATCAAGGGCGACGCGTCCGGTTCGGTGGAGGCTCTCGAGTCCTCGCTGCTCCAGCTCGACGTCGGCGAAGAGGTCGACATCCGCATCCTGCACCGCGGCGTCGGTGCGGTCACGGAGTCGGACGTGGACCTGGCGATGGGCTCGGACGCCATCGTGATCGGCTTCAACGTGCGCGCCGCAGGGCGTGCCGCGCAGATGGCCGAGCGCGAGGGTGTGGATGTCCGGTACTACTCGGTCATCTACCAGGCGATCGAGGAGATCGAGGCGGCCCTGAAGGGCATGCTCAAGCCGGAGTACGAAGAGGTCGAGCTCGGTACGGCGGAGATCCGCGAGGTCTTCAAGTCGTCCAAGCTGGGCAACATCGCCGGTGTCCTGGTCCGCTCCGGCGAGGTCAAGCGCAACACCAAGGCGCGCCTCATCCGCGACGGCAAGGTGGTCGCGGAGAGCCTCACCATCTCCGGTCTGCGTCGCTTCAAGGACGACGTCACCGAGATCCGCGAAGGGTTCGAGGGCGGTATCAACCTCGGCAACTTCAACGACATCAAGGTCGACGACGTCATCGCGACGTACGAGATGCGCGAGAAGCCGCGAGGCTGATCGTCACAGCACGCGATCGGGGCCGGTCGGCGGACGTAATATCCGTCGATCGGCCCCGGCCGTTGCGTGTACGGTTCCCGTATCGGCGTCGAAGCGTGACGCCCGTACCCCGAACCGGCGGGACATCCGGACACGTATGTATGTGGGGACTCTGTCCTTCGACCTGCTCCTCGGCGATGTGCACTCGCTGAAGGAGAAACGCTCTCTCGTCCGTCCGATCGTGGCCGAGCTCCAGCGCAAGTACGCGGTGAGCGCGGCGGAGACGGGCAACCAGAACCTCCACCGCAGGGCCGAGATCGGGCTCGCGGTGGTCTCGGGGGACACGGGACACCTCAGCGACGTACTGGACCGCTGCGAGCGGCTGGTCGCGGCGCGGCCCGAGGTGGAACTGCTCTCGGTTCGACGCAGGCTCCACAGCGACGAAGACTGAAGCAAGAAGTAAGTACTTAAGGAGACGGACCAGTGGCCGACAACGCGCGCGCCAAGAGGCTGGCGGACCTCATCCGAGAGGTGGTGGCCCAGAAGCTGCTGCGCGGGATCAAGGACCCGCGGCTCGGCTCACACGTCACCATCACGGACACCCGGGTCACGGGTGACCTTCGGGAGGCGACCGTCTTCTACACGGTGTACGGCGGCGACGAGGAGCGGGCGGCCGCGGCCGCCGGACTGGAGAGCGCCAAGGGCGTGCTCCGCAGCGCGGTCGGCGCGGCGGCGGGCGTGAAGTTCACCCCGACGCTGACCTTCGTGGCCGACGCCCTGCCCGACACCGCCAAGACCATCGACGACCTCCTCGACAAGGCGCGCCAGTCCGACGAGAAGGTGCGCGAGGTCTCGGCCGGCGCCAAGTACGCCGGCGACGCCGACCCGTACCGAAAGCCGGACGACGAGGACGAGACGGACGACGCCGCCGAATGACGCAGAAGAACCGGACGCCCGACGGCCTTGTCATCGTCGACAAGCCGTCGGGCTTCACCTCGCACGACGTGGTCGCCAAGATGCGCGGGATCGCCAGGACCCGCCGCGTCGGACACGCCGGCACCCTCGACCCCATGGCGACGGGTGTGCTGGTCCTCGGTGTCGAGAAGGCCACCAAGCTCCTCGGGCACCTCGCGCTGACCGAGAAGGAGTACCTGGGCACGATCCGGCTCGGCCAGACGACCCTGACCGACGACGCCGAGGGCGAGATCACGGGGTCGGTCGACGCCTCGAAGGTCACCCGCGACGCCGTCGACGCCGGGATCGCCCAGCTGACCGGCGCCATCATGCAGGTCCCGTCCAAGGTCAGCGCCATCAAGATCGACGGGGTGCGCTCGTACAAGCGGGCACGGGAGGGCGAGGACTTCGAGATCCCGGCCCGTCCCGTCACCGTCTCGTCCTTCGCGGTGCACGACGTCCGGGACGCGGTCGCCGAGGACGGCACGGCCGTCGTGGACCTGGTCGTGTCGGTGGTCTGCTCCTCCGGCACCTACATCCGGGCGCTGGCCCGGGACCTGGGCGCGGGCCTGGGCGTGGGTGGCCATCTGACGGCTCTGCGCCGCACCCGGGTGGGCCCGTACAAGCTGGACTCGGCCAAGACCCTCGACCAGCTCCAGCAGGAGCTGACGGTGATGCCGATCGCCGAGGCCGCGGCAGCCGCCTTCCGGCGCTGGGACGTCGACGACCGCCGGGCCAAGCTGCTCACCAACGGCGTCCGGCTCGACATGCCCGACGAGTACGCGGGCGCCGGCACGGTGGCCGTCTTCGACCCCGAGGGTCACTTCCTGGCGCTCGTCGAGGAACACAAGGGCAAGGCGAAGAGCCTGGCCGTCTTCGGCTGACGCCCGACCGTGGGGGCACCGAGGCCGTCTGCCCGTGGAGCGGCGATCACGGGGTTGTGCCGCCGCTCCACGGTCCCCCCTCGGTTCCCCCACCCCTAGGGTGTATCCGCCGTCCCCCTTCCATTCACCCGCGCGGGCAGGCGCTCGGAGTGAACCGGGGGTGTGGAAGGGGGCGCGTTCACGACGCGTTCTGTCCCGCTGATCACCGCACGCCTACCGTCGACAACAGGAACGTGCGTACGGCGGGGAGGTCGGCCATGGCGGCAGGGGGTGACTCCGTCCAGGGAGCCGTGGAACTCGTGCGGATCCACGATCCGGCGGGGCGGCTGCGCGGAACCGGCTTCGTCGCCGACCATCACGGCACCGTCGTCACCAGTCACGAGAGCGTCGACGGGCCGGCCCGGCTCGTTCTGCGGGCCGGTGACCGCAGTTGCGAGGTGGGCGCCGACGCGGTGACCCCGCTGCCCGGGCTGGACCTGGCACTCGTGCGGACCGAGGGCCTCGCCGTGGACCCGCTGCCCTTCTCCGTGCGCGACACCGTCGAGACCGGCGCCTATGTGAGGCTTCCCGCCGGCTGCTGGCGCGAGGCCCGGGTCCTCGGCGCGGCCGCCGTGACCTACACGGCCACCGACCGCAGCCATCTTCTCGAGGGCGCACTGGAGTTGGCGATCGGCACTGCGGGCCGGGACGCGCTGCGGCCGGGCGGCGGGGCTGCCGGAGGGCCCGTGCTCGACGCCGCCACCGGCGCGGTGGTCGCCGTCCTCGCCACCGCCCTGCACAGCGCCCACAGCGCCGGCGGCTACGCGGTCCCGACCGGCTCCCTGCGCACCGGCCCCCTCGCCGACCTGCTCGCGGAGAACGCCGCGACGGTCCCGGCGTACGGCGCCGACCTCAACCTCGCCGGTGTGCTGGAGCTGACGGCCACCTCGGTGGGCCAGGACGGCCCGGCCGGTCACGGATCCTCGGACGACCGGACAGCGCCGGTCGAACGAGCCGCGCTCACCGAGGAGTTCGCCGCCTTCACCGAGGGCCCGGCACTTGTCCTCGGCCTCGTCGGACCGCCCGGCAGCGGCCGTACGACACAGCTCGCGGCCCTCGCCGCCCACCGCCACTGCGGCCCCGCCCCTGCCCCCACGCTCTGGCTGCGCGGCGCCGACCTGGAGGACACCGACACCTCGGTGGCAGACGCGGCCCGCCGCGCGCTCACCAGGGCCGCCCGGATCGTGGCGGCCTCTGCCGACACCGTCCCCGCCGACCTCGGCGACCTCACCCCCGAGCGGCTGGCCCGGCTCTCCCGCACGGCAGGCCGCCCCCTGTTCCTCCTCCTCGACGGCCCCGAGGAGATGCCCCCGGTCCTGGCCCACCGCCTCGCCGAGTGGACCGAGGGCACGGCGAAGTGGCTGGGGGAGACGGGGGCGCGGCTGGTGGTGGCGTGCCGGGCGGAGTACTGGGAGGGGGCGGCCTTCCCGAAGGAGCTGCTGCACGGCGACCCGGAGGGCGACTTCCCGCCCTGCGTACGGCTCGGCGACCTCAACGACGACGAAGCCCGCCGCGCCCGGGCCCGCTACGCCCTCCCCGACGGCACGCTCGCCGCCTCCGACGCCCGCCATCCCCTCACCCTGCGCCTCCTCTCCGAGGTCCGCGCCGCTCTCCCGCACGCGCCCCACGCCCCCGTGGACCGCGACCAGGTCTTCGAGGTCTACCTCGACCTGATGTGCCTGCGCATCGCGGTACGGCTGGCCACCCCGGGCGGCCTGCGCGGCGCCGCCGTCCGCCGGCTCGCCGCGAAGGTCTCCGGACAGGTCCACGAGGCCGCCCGCCGCAGCCTCGGCCCCGGCCAGGGCGAACTCGACCGGGAGTCGTTCGAGGCGGTGTTCCCCTGGGGCCAGGCCCCGAAGCGGCTCGGCGGCACCGGCTGGGCCTCCGCCGTCCTCACCGAGGGCCTCCTCGTCCCCGCCGGCAGCGGCTACCGCTTCGCCCACGAGGAGCTCGCCGACTGGATCCAGGGCATGCACCTGGACCTGGACGAGGCCCTGCGCGCCCTGGTCCACCGCCGCCGCACCGGCCGACGACACCCCCTTCCCGTCCCGCACCACCGCATCGGACCCGTCGTCCAGGCCCTGCTCCTCGTCGCCCGCCAGCAGGGCGCACCGCAACTGGCGTACCGGCTTGAGGAGTTGCTGCACGCCCTCGACGCCGACCCGCACTCCTGGTGGGCGGCCCGTCTGCTCACCGAGACCCTGCTGCGCGTGCCCGACGCGACGCCGTACACCGATGTCCTACGGCAGCTCACCGACCGTCTGGTGGCCCGGCGCCGCCAGGAGGAACCGGTGCCGGCCGCGTTCGGCCCCGCTTTCTGGACCGCCCTGCGCCTTTCGCAGGGCACCCGCTTCGACCTGCTCCGGCGTCTCGTCCTCGCCGACGGGCCGCCGCACGAACCCGGCCCCCGGTTCCTGGACGCCGTCGCGGAGCTGCTCGCCGCCGACCCCACCGCCGTACAGCCGCAGCTCACCCGCTGGTTCGACGACGAGCGGCCGTTGCCCGCGACCCCGCACGCCACCGTGGCGAGGGCCGCCCAGGCGCTGCTGCACACGCACCGGACGCGGGCCCTGGACGACCTCGCGGAGGTGCTCGTCGGCTGTGCGCACCCGCGGGCCGACGAGCTGCTCGCCGTGCTGGCCGAGGAGGAGCCGTCGGCAGTGTGCCGGGCCGTGGACCGGTGGGCGCACGACGCGCGGCCGGCCCGGCGGGTCGCGGCGGTGGCGTACGGACTGCGTGCCGCCCCGCACGTGCGCACCGAGGCCGACCGCGAGCTTTTGCGCTACGCGGCCCTCACCCTGCTGGCCCGCCCCGAGGACTGCACCCTGCACGGGGGCGCGCTCGCCCTGCTGGTCCGCGATCCACACACGCGTGCCCGTCATCTCCCGCAGGCGCTCGGTCACTTCGCGGCCGGCGACCCGCACTTCCCGCCGAGCGCGCTGGTCCCCGCGCTCGCCACCGACCCCGAACCGGTCCTGGACGCCTTCCGGGCGCGGCTGCGCAGACCGGGCGCCGGGGAGGTGCTGCGCACACTCGCCGACGTCACCACGCCCGCCCTGGTCCGCCGGGTGGCCGTGCTGGTGCGGGAGGCGGTGCAGCGGCGCCCGGAGACGGCCGGGGACGTGGCCGCGTACGTCGACCGGCGCCTCGACCAGGGCCCCGCCGGCCGGGCCCTGCTCCTCCCGCTGGTCACCGGCCTGCTGGACGGCGGTCCGCAGGAGGTGCGGGCCGCGCTGGCGGCCGTACTCGCCGGGCCGGGCACCCCCGCCTCCCGCCCGCTGCGCCAGGAACTCCTCGACGTCCTCATGGACCACGAACGCGAGACCGCGGTCCTGGTCGCCCTGCTGCCCGCGGCCGCCGCCCGCGCGGACGCCGACATCCGCGACCTCGTCCACCGCATCGGCCTCCTCCTCGTCCGCACCCCGGACGGCGCGACCCGCTTCGACCGTGGCCTCGTCGACCTCGGCCGGCATGTCCCCGGGTTCGCCGGGCTGGTGGCCGGCTGGCTCGCCGAGCGCCCGCAGGAGTGGGCGGCGGTGGTCGGCCCCGGCACCCGGCGGATGATCGAGAACCTGGCGGGGGTACGGGTTCCCGCGTAGGTCCGCCGAGTTCGGCGGGCCCCGGAGCCCTCGGGGCCGCGTGCGTCGGGTCACAGCCGCCATGCCGATGCGAGCGACGGGCGCGCGGCATGGCACCCTTAGACCTGCGTAAGTCGCAAGAGTCAATACGGACACGGGTTCGACGAGGAGCGGTCACAGTGCAGCGCTGGCGTGGCTTGGAGGACATCCCCGAGGACTGGGGGCGCAGCGTCGTCACCATCGGTTCCTACGACGGGGTCCACCGCGGGCACCAGCTGATCATCCGGCATGCCGTGGACCGGGCGCGCGAGCTGGGCGTGCCCTCCGTCGTCGTCACCTTCGATCCGCACCCCAGCGAGGTCGTCCGCCCCGGCAGCCACCCGCCGCTGCTGGCCCCGCACCACCGCCGCGCCGAGCTCATGGCCGAGCTGGGCGTGGACGCGCTCCTGATCCTCCCCTTCACCACGGAGTTCTCGAAGCTCTCGCCCGCCGAGTTCGTCGTCAAGGTCCTCGTCGACAAGCTGCACGCCAAGGCGGTCGTCGAGGGCCCCAACTTCCGCTTCGGCCACAAGGCCGCGGGCAACGTCGAGTTCCTCGTCCAGCAGGGCAAGACGTACGACTTCGAGGTCGAGGTCGTCGACCTGTACGTGACCGGCGCGGCAGGCGGTGGCGAGCCCTTCTCCTCCACCCTGACCCGGCGTCTGGTCGCCGAGGGCGACGTGGAGGGCGCCGGGGAGATCCTGGGCCGTCCGCACCGGGTCGAGGGCGTGGTCGTCCGCGGCGCCCAGCGCGGCCGTGAACTCGGCTTCCCGACCGCCAACGTCGAGACCCTCCCGCACACCGCCATCCCCGCCGACGGCGTCTACGCCGGCTGGCTGCACACCCAGGGCGAGGCGATGCCGGCCGCGATCTCCGTCGGCACCAACCCGCAGTTCGACGGCACCGAGCGCACGGTGGAGGCGTACGCCATCGACCGCGTCGGGCTCGACCTGTACGGGCTGCACGTGGCGGTGGACTTCCTCGCCTATGTGCGCGGCCAGCAGAAGTTCGACTCGCTGGACGCGCTGCTCAAGGCGATGGCCGGCGACGTGCAGCGGTGCCGTGAGCTGATCGCGGGCGCGCAGGCCTGACCGACGGGACGACAGACGACACGACAAGAGGGCCGGCACCGTCACGGTGCCGGCCCTCTTGTCCGTTGCGCTACTGCTGCGGCGGCCGGCCCGCGTTCGGGTCGTACGGCGGCTGCGGGAACCCGGGCTGCGGCTGACCGGGCTGACCGGTCTGCCACGGCTGGCCGGGCTGGGCGCCCGGGAAGCCCTGGAACGGGGGCTGGGGCTGCTGCGGCTGTCCGGCTGGGGGCTGCTGCTGGCCCGGCATGGGAGGGGCCATGGTCGGCGGCTGGTGGCCGCCCTGCCCGGTCCACAGGCCCTGCTCCTGCTGGGCCCGTACGAAGTCCTCGGCCACCATCGCGGCGAGGTCGAAGTACGCCTCCCGGACCTTCGGCCGCATCATGTCGAGGTCGACCTCGGCACCGGCCGCCAGGTGCTCGTCGAACGGCACCACGATGACGCCACGGCAGCGCTGCTCGAAGTGGGTGACGATGTCCTCCACCTTGATCATCTTGCCGGTCTCGCGGACACCCGAGATCACAGTGATGGACCGCGAGACCAGGGACGCGTACCCGTGCGCCGACAGCCAGTCCAGTGTCGTGCTGGCGCTGCTCGCGCCGTCCACCGACGGCGTCGAGATGATGATCAGCTGGTCGGCGAGGTCCAGGACCCCGCGCATGGCGCTGTAGAGCAGACCCGTGCCCGAGTCCGTGAGGATGATCGGGTACTGGCGGCCCAGCACGTCGATCGCGCGCCGGTAGTCCTCGTCGTTGAACGTCGTGGACACGGCCGGGTCGACGTCGTTGGCGATGATCTCCAGGCCCGACGCCGCCTGGGAGGTGAACCGGCGGATGTCCATGTACGAGTTGAGGTACGGGATCGCCTGGACCAGGTCACGGATGGTCGCGCCGGTCTCGCGCCGCACCCGGCGGCCCAGCGTGCCGGCGTCCGGGTTGGCGTCGATGGCGAGGATCTTGTCCTGCCGCTCGGTGGCGAGGGTGGAGCCGAGGGCGGTGGTCGTGGTCGTCTTGCCCACGCCGCCCTTGAGGCTGATCACCGCGATCCGGTAGCAGGACAGCACCGGGGTGCGGATGAGGTCCAGCTTGCGCTGCCTCTCCTGCTCCTCCTTCTTGCCGCCGATCTTGAACTTCGACCCACCGGGAGTGGGGCGGCTGCTCTTGGCCTTCTGCTTCTTGCTGTTGACGAGCCGGTCGGAGGTCAGCTCGACCGCGGCGTTGTAGCCGAGCGGCGCACCCGCGCCGGCGACCTGCTGGCGCTGGTCGTGCTGGACGGCGGCGGGCCAGGCGGCACCGGTACGCGGATCCACGCCCGGCTGGCCGGGGGCGCCCGCGTAGGGGTTGGGCTGCGGTGCCTGCGGCGGCTGCTGTCCCGGCTGGGCCGGCGGCATGGGCTGACCGGGGTGGCCCGGGGCCTGCTGCTGGGGCTGGGCCGGGGCGGGCGGCTGAGGGTAGCCGTAACCACCCGGGGCGGGCTGGGGGGCCTGCGGGAAGCCGTAGCCGCTCTGGGGGTTCGGGGGCGCGGGAGGCTGCGGGAACCCCTGACCGGCCTGCGGGTTCGGCGGAGCGGGCGGCTGGGGGTAGCCGTAGCCACCCTGGCCGGGCTGCGGGGCCGGGGGCTGGGGGAAGCCGTAGCCGCTCTGCGGGTGCTGGGGAGCGGGGGGCTGCGGGTAGCCGTAACCGCCCTGCCCCGCCGGGCCGTCGGGCTGCGGCGGCTGGGCCGGCCAGCCGGAGGGTGCCGGCTGCGGTGCCTGCGGCGGGGCCGCGGGGGCCGCCGGCTGGGCGGGCGGGGGTGGGGGCGGGGTGCCGGGGTACGCGGCGGGCGGCTGCGGCTGTCCGCCGGTCGACCACTCCGGGGCCGACGGCGGGGCCGTGCCGGAGTCCGCCGACGCGAACTGCGGCGGGAGCGGCGGGACGGCACCCTGCGGAGCCGGCGGGGGCCGCCAGCCGTCCTGCTGGGCTTCGGGCTGTTCAGGGGCGGAGGGCTGCGCGGGCTGGGGCTGCTCCGGGGCAGCCGGGGGCTGCTCGGGTACGGCCGCCTGCGGGGGCGGGGCGTCCGGTGCGGCGGCCTGCGGCTCCGCACCGGTCTCGGCGTCACCGGCGGCGGTGTCGGCCGGGGGTTCTGGGGCCTCCGCGCTCGGCGGGGCCTGGGGGGTGTCCGCGTCCTGGCCGGCGGTGCCGGGTTCGCCGTCGTCGCCGGACGCGGCTGCGGCCTCGCTCGGCGCGAGGGCGGGGGCGGCCGGTGCGGTGTCACCCGACTCCGGGGAAACCTGCGGTGCCTCGCCGGAGGCCGACGGCTCGGGATCGGTGGGCGTGTCCGCCGACGGGGCGGCGGGGGGCTGCGGGGCGCTCGTCGTCGGAGCGGCGGCGGACGGGGTGTCGCCACGGCGTTCCGCGTCCCCGCCGGCCGAAGGTACGGCGGTGTCGGCGCCCTGGGCGGCGGGCGGCCCCGGGGGAGCGGGGGCCACGGGGGCGGCGGGCGGCGTGGGGGCGACCGGGGGAGCCGGCGCCGGCGACGCCATGACAGGCGCGGGAGGCGCCGGGGCCACGGGCGCCTGTGCGGCGGGCGGTTGCGGGTAGCCGTAGCCGCTCGGGGGGTTGGGCGCCGCGGGCGGCTGCGGATAGCCGTAGCCGCTCTGCGGGTTCGGGGGTGCCGGGGGCTGCGGATAGCCGTAGCCGCTCTGCGGGTGCGGAGGAGCCGGCGGCTGCGGGGCCGCGGGGTTTCCCGCCCACGGCGGCGGAGGCGGCGGCGCAGTCGCGCCGGCCGCACCCGCGGACGGGTCGAACTGCGGGCGGGGGACGGGCGCCGACGGTGCGGAACCGGACGTATCGGGGTAACCGGGGTGGGGTGCAGGCGTGGTGGGGGCAGGGGCGGGCGCGGGAGGCGCCGGCTCGGCCTCGGGCGCGGCGCTCTGCGTGTACCAGGCAGGGGCGGCGTAGTCGATGGTGAACTCGCCCGTCATCTCGGTGGCGGACTCCGCGTCGGACTGGTCGTCGCTGGGCGTGGTCCAGCCCGCGCGCAGCCCGTCCCGATCGCTCTGCACAATTCCTCCTGGTTGGTCGAGCACCCTCGTGCCGGGTGGGCACTCATGTGCCGGGCTGGGGGCGACCGTTCCTGTTGTCCGATCCGACTGAAGTCCCCTGGACGCGAACAACCCACCCGTGGATTCCTTCGTCGCACCCGCATCAAGCGTAAACGCCACAGGCGTCGGCGGGGCGGGCCCGTCCGCTGTGCGCTCGCGCCCAACGGGCCGGTGCCTGCCCTGATGTCGGCCTTGTGACGGTTGTCCGTGACCTGAGCCCGGGGCCGCGGTGACTGCTCGGCTGCCGCGCTACTCGGCCTGCTCCGCGGTGGGTCCGCCGTGGTGCGAGGTGGGCTCCAGGTCGAACTCGCCGTCGCGGGCGCCCAGTACGAAGGCCCGCCACTCCGCCTCCGTGTACCGCAGCACGGTGTCCGGGTCCAGGGAGGACCGCATGGCCACCGCGCCCTCGGGGAGGTAGGCGATCTCGACGCGCTCCTCGTGCTCCTCGGTGCCGGGCGCGCTGAGCCACTCGACGCCGGAGATGTCCAGGGCGTACAGCTCGTCCCGTTCCCTCGCCTTTCGTGCCTTGACGTCCTCGTCCGGCGTCTTTGCGGCGATGTCGTCCGTGTCAGACATGGTCGGCGGGCCCTTTCTCATGAGCGAACCTCGTGCAGGAGCACCCTACTTGGCCTGGGTCCCCTCACACAGCGCAATGGTTCGGTCACCAACTCGTGTGAGGGGCCGAGACCTTGGTCGCGCCACGGGGCCGCCCGTCAGTCCATACGGCGGGGCGCCCCGAGCAGACCGGTCTCCGCGTCGGTGGGCTGGGTCATCACGTACTGCCGGTGCTTCTGGGTGCACCACAGGGCGACGTTGTCGGCGAGGGACGGCAGGGACGCGGCGTCGCCCTGGGGCAACCGCATGGACTTGCCGACCACCTGGGACTCCTGCGGAGAGATCCGCTGGACGCCGACGACGTCCGCGTTGGCCAGCAGCCGCGGCGCGGTCGGGCCGAGGTAGGGGAGCAGGGTCAGCACCGACTGCCAGGGCGTCGTGGTGAGACGGCTGCGCGGCGGGCGGATGCCCAGGTCGCGGATGATGAGCACCGGGCTGGCCGGGGACGGGCCCTGCGGGGCGATCCGCCCCACCTGGTGCACCGTCACGCACTGCTGGCCGCCGCCGGCCGCCTGCGCCATCGGCGCCCACAGCTGCGGACGGGCCGTCTCCACGGCCACGCGCGCGCCGATCGCCGCCGCCCGCAGGGCGATGACCTGGGCCATCCAGGTACCGCCGACCAGCACCATGTCCAGGCGGGTGGGGCGGCACAGTCCGAGCACCGCGGGCTGGTTGTCCTGGTCGATGCCGAGGATCAGACCGTCGTCGCCGACGGGCAGCGTCAGCTGCGCCAGGACGTCGGCGTCGACGAGGTGACGCTCACGCCGGGGACCGAGCAGACCGAAGGCCTCGCGCAGCCGCCGCTCGGGACCGAGCCGGGCGGGCTCGGGGGAGCGGGGCAGATGGCCGGGACGCTGTCCGGGGAAGCCCGGGGTCGACGACGACCCGAAGCCGGAGCGCCCGGAGGGGCGGACGGTGGGAGCGGACATCAGCGGGTACCTCCCAGCGGCAGGGTGGCCAGAACTCCGGGCAGCTGCTCACGGTCGAGCCGTACGAGACCGACCTTGAACGCGGACGCCGCCCGCTCCAAGTGCTGGGCTGCCTCGCCCAGTTCGTTCTCACCGCGGCCGGTCAGGCGCACGTGTCCGGACAGGGCCAGGACCTTGCCCCGCTGCCTGCTGAGGGTGAGCGAGAAGGTGCTGGCGAGCGTGGGCGCGGAGGTCAGCGCGCCGACCAGCCGGGGGAACGCCGGTCCGGCGCCGCCGAACTGCGGCCACTTGGAGATCCAGTACGTGGTGTGCAGCCGGTCGTCGCAGCGCCAGGTACGGGTGGTCTCGGCCGTACGGCGGCCCGAGCGGCTGCCGTCCATCGCGGCACCGCCGGTGGTGGCCATCGGGTTGACACAGCTGGAGGTCGCGACGGCGCCGCAGATGTCCGACTCGCTCAGCACCTTGGCCTGCATGCCGGCCCCCATGAGCCGGCTGGCCAGCTGGTCGGCGACCCGCAGCAGCGCCCGCCGGGCACCCTGCATGCCGCCACCGCGGGCCGCCACGGCCTCCGGGCACAGCTCCGGGTCGAGCTTGAGCGCGACCCAGGTGATGCGCAGCCCCGGCGTCATGCTCTGGGCCTGCAGCGGCCCGTAGGAACGGACCGCCATGGCCTGCGGGGGCAGGTGCGGGGCGGGCGCGGGCTGCGTGTGCTGGACGACCTGGACCGAGGCGAGCCGGATGTCGTCCACCTCCAGCAGGCCCTGCAGCAGATCGAGGGGGATGTCGCCGGTGCCGTAGGACGGACGCAGGGGGGTGTCCGCGGCCTGCACCTGCACCAGCGCGGTGAGGAACGTGCCGTCGCCGAGCATGCCGATCTCGCGCTGCTCGCGGTCCTGGAAGCTGTAGGTGCGCAGCGCCGGGTCGCACTCGACGGCCGGCGCGAAGCCGGGGTCGGTGCCGGGGGGCACGGGCTCGGCGTTGCGCCTGCGGCGGTCGCGGAGGGCGCGGGCGGTGCTGAACCACTCGGGCAGCGGGCGGCCGCGCCGGCGCAGCAGTCCGGCGAGGACCAGCGGTACGGCGAGCACGATGCCGACGGTGAGACCGATGGGGCGCAGCAGCCAGCCGATGAGCAGGACGGCGGCGGCCAGTTCGAAGCCGATCAGCTGCTGGACCCGGATGGGGCCGATGCTGCCGGGGCGCCGGGCGAGCGACGGCGAGGCCGGACTCGGGGGAGCGGACCGCTGTGCCGGTTCCGGCACCTGCCCTGGCCCCTGGTTCTCCTGGGTACGACGGCTGCCGTTACGGCGCCGGGACCTGGTCGCAGTGCTCATCCCCCGGTACAACCCCTTTGCATTGTCTGGCCGCGACTCGAGCTGGCGGCGGATCACCGTACCCCGTACCGTACGGTGCGATCGTCACACGGCATAGTAGAGGCCCCTGCAGGAGCAAACGCCACGGAGTACCGGGCGGCCCTGGGGAGTTCCGCATTCGGAATCAAAGCGAAAAAACGGGGAGTTGACCCATCGATGGCGACACGTCGGGATGAGCTGAACGCTTACTCCTTCGCGCGCAGGCGCACGGTGGCGGCGTTTCTTCAGCCGTCTCCGCACGGTTCGGAAGAGGCGGCACCGCGCCCCCTGAAGACCGTCCTGCCGAGTCTCGGTGTGGCGGCGCTGGTGCTCATCGGATTCGGCGCCTGGGGCATGCTCAGCCCGACCGCGCCGAAGGGCTGGGACCAGCAGGGCAAGAACATCCTCGTCGGCAGCGAGTCGACGACGCGCTATGTACTGGTGAAGACCAAGGGCGAGAACAAGCTCAGCCTGCACCCGGTCCTCAACCTGGCGTCCGCCAAGCTGCTGCTGAACGGCGAGAACCCCCAGGTCCTGAAGGTCAAGGAGTCGGTGCTCGACAACAGCAAGTACCCGATGGGCGCCACCGTCGGCATCCCCTTCGCCCCGGACCGGCTGCCGTCCGCGGAGGACGCGAAGACGGCGAAGACCTGGGCGCTGTGCCAGGCACCGGGTGAGGACGGACAGCCCGTCAGCGCGACGTACGTGCTGGACAAGAGCGACGACACCAAGCTGTTCCAGAAGAGCGGCGGCCGGCTGAAGCAGGACCAGGTGCTGTACATCGAGGGTCCGACGGACCCGACGATCGGGCACGGCCAGCGGTTCATGGTCACCTCCGACGGCAGCGCCTACCTGATCGGCGGCAAGCTGTGGCGGCTGATGACCGACGACCAGATGCAGGACATCGAGCGTGCCGTGTTCGGTGACGGAAAGCAGCCGCAGAAGGTCAGCGCGGCCTTCGTCAAGACCCTGAACCCGGTGGGCACCCTCGACTTCCCCACGCTGCAGGACCTGGGGGCGCAGGCGGGCTCACAGGCGCACATCGAGGGCCTTCTGCCCCAGTACTCGAAGGTGGGCCTCGTCCTGGAGGCGCCTTCCGGCAGTTCGACGCAGAAGTTCATCGTGCTCAAGGACGGCGTCAAGGCCGTCTCCGACTTCACGGCGCAGATGTGGCTGCGCAACCCCTTCATCAGCGCCGTGTACGCGGCCACCGACCCGGAGCCGGTGAAGGTGAGCTTCAACGACATCCAGCCCGAGCCGGGCGAGTGGCTGAAGGAGAAGAACTGGCCCGCCGAGTCGGTGAAGCAGGCCAACACCGTCTGGGAGCTGGGCGGTGAGAAGACCTCGTGCAGCATCTGGCACGGCGGTGAGAAGAACCCGAGGACCGGCAGGCCGCTGATGTCGGTGTGGACCGGCCAGGACTTCCCGAAGGACGTCTCCCAGAGCGGTTCGAGGACCTACGTCTCCCCCGGCAGTGGCCTGCTCTTCAAGCGCATCACCGGCACCGACGCCGGCGGCGGCAGCACCTTCCTGGTGACCGACACCGGCCTGCGCTACTCGATCCCCGCCCGCAACGACAGCGCGGTGACGGGCGGCGAGAAGGCCGACAACCAGTCCCAGCAGCAGACCAACACCTCTCAGGTCCGGCTCGGTTACGGCAAGATCCGCGCGGCGTCGGTCCCGGCGACATGGGCGGACCTGCTGGCGGCGGGGCCGGAGCTGAGCAGCGGCAACGCGGAGCAGGCGCAAGGGTCGTAGCCCGCGCGTCGGGTCGCGTGTCACTCGCACTTCACGAACGCACTTGTGAACGTGGTGAGTTGACTTCATCGCGATCTTGATACAAGTCCCAACTGATGTTCGCTCCGTCAGCGGATGCGACTAGAGTGGAACCAGACCGGACGGGATACGCCTGCCACCATTCGGTGTCGGCGTTCCGAGTGAGGGTCTACTCAGAACTCCTACGTCTCATGGGGGACACAACATGGCTGGACAGCAGTTCACCATGACCGAGGAGGAGATGGTCGCTTTCAGCGGCAAGATCTCCTCGGTCAACTCCTCGATCCAGGGCGAAATCTCCCGCCTGCAGACCGTGATCGACACGATCACGGGCGGCTGGAAGGGCTCGGCGGCCACCGCGTACAACAACCTGCAGTCGCAGGTGAACCAGGATGCCAACAAGATCAACCAGATCTTGAACGACATCAAGGAAGCGATCGACCAGAGCACCAAGGCCTACGCGGCTTCGGAAGAGGAGCAGCGCGCGTCCATCCAGAACATCGCGGCCTCGTCCCCCTTCGGATGATCGGACCCGTGCGCCGCGGCGCACGTCCGTGACCGACCATCCACACATCCGAGGAGACATAGAAGAGATGTCCGGGCAGATTCTTGTAAATTTCGCCACTATCTCCCAGGCCGCGCAGGACGTCCGCAGCACCGCGGGCAAGATCCGCACGCAGCTTGACGAGCTGGAGAGCGGCGTCAAGCGCATCTCCGCCAGCTGGGAAGGCACGGCCCAGGAGTCCTACCGCGCCAAGCAGGCCGAGTGGGACCAGCGCGCCGCCTCCATGCAGCAGACGCTGGAGGCCATCGCCAAGGCCCTCGACAGCGCCGCCCAGAACTACCAGGCGACCGAGTCGAAGAACGCCCAGATCTGGGGCGGCTGACGTGACCGCTTGATGGGGGCGGGTGCGCTGTCGCGCATCCGCCCCCATCGGCGATTCACGGGGCGTACGGACCTTTCCGCTCAAAGCCGGTTCATGCGTCCCGTACAGAAACAAAACGGGAGGACGTAAGACAGTGGGATCCGGGGCATCGCGCGTCGCGCGTCGGAGCGCCGCAGGCACCGCCGCCGTGGCGGTGCTGGCCTGTGGGCTGCCCTTGGCGGGGGCCACGCCGAGCACCGCCGCCGAGCGCGTGCGGACCACCTTGGCCGACGACGACGTGCGCTTCCAGGTCGACGACACCAGCTGCTCGTTCCCGTCCGACGTCATCAAGGGAACGCCCTGGTCGCTGCAGCGCGTGGTCCTGGACCAGCTGTGGCAGACCACCAAGGGCAAGGGCGTCAAGGTCGCCGTCATCGACACCGGTGTCGACACCGTCAACGCGCAGCTCAAGAGCGGCGCGGTCGCCAACGGCAAGGACTTCCTGCACCCCGGCGGCAACGGCAAGTCCGACAAGGTGGGCCACGGCACCAAGGTGGCGGGCATCATCGCGGCCAGGAAGCTCGACGGCACCGGTTTCGTCGGCCTCGCCCCGGAAGCCACGATCATCCCGATCCGCCAGAACGACGACCAGGGCAGCGGCAACGTCGGCACGATGATGCAGGCCATCAGGTGGGCGGCCGAGCAGGGCGCCCAGGTCATCAACATCTCGCAGGACACCGCCTCGAAGATGGACCCGTCGGTCGACGACGCCTTCCGTTCGGCCATCAAGTTCGCCCAGTCGAAGGACGCGCTGATCGTGGCCGCGGCCGGCAACGACGGTGCGGACGGCAAGATCAAGGAGACGTACCCGGCGGCGTACCCGGGTGTCCTCGCGGTCGCCGCCTCCGACCGCAACAACGCCCGCGCCCCCTTCTCCCAGTCGGGGCCGTTCGTGGGCGTCGCGGCACCGGGCATCGACATGGTCTCGACCGTCCCGGTGGGCGGCAACTGCGTCGACCAGGGCACGAGTTTCGCGGCGCCGTACGTCTCGGGCGTCGCCGCGCTGATCCGCGCGAAGCACCCGGACTGGGGCTACAAGCAGGTCATCACCCAGATCGAGCAGACGGCGGACCGGACCAAAGCGGGCCGCGACGACTTCGTGGGCTGGGGCGTCATCGACCCGGCGGCAGCGGTCAACGACGACACGACGGAACCCTCCGCCGCCGGCCCGAAGCCGGACTCGGCCGGCGGCCCCGCGGGCGGCGCCGACGTCCAGGCCGCGACACTGGTCCTCGGCGAGACCGAGCAGCAACGAACGGAACGCTACGCGCTGTATGTCCTGGCGACGGGATTCGCGTTGGTGCTGCTGCTGTTCGGGGGCGGGCGGGTCCTCAGCGACTGGCGGCGCAAGCAGGGTGTGGGTAACAACGTGGAGTCAACGGGGAGCTGAGCATTATGGCTGAGCAGTACAAGGTCGATCTGAGTGAGATCGAAGGCACGATCACCAAGCTCAACGGCGTCATCAGGGACATGTCGACGTCCAAGTCGAGCTGCATGGGCAACACGTACCTGCCGCAGGGCGCGCTGGGTACGGGCTTCGGTGAGGCGAAGGCGCTGTACGACGCCCACGAAGCGATGAAGGAGCGTCTCTACGAGATCGTCGCGCACCTGGAAGAGGTGCTGGACGACTTCGGCAAGAAGACGAAGAGGACGCATGACGCGTTCAGCGACGCTGAGGCGGAGAACTATGCGGCGTTCAACCGGAAGTAACGGGATGTCCTGCTACGTGGATATGAGGGGGCGGTAGACATGGGCGACAAGGGCATCGACGACTTCGAGTACGTCGAGACGAATCAGTGCATTTCGGCGAAGCACACCACGCCGTTCGGGCTCAACTACGACATGGACCAGATGAAGGACATGGTCCGTGACGCCGACCCGGGGACCGTGACCAGGGTTGCGACGGCCTGGGAGTCTCTCAGCAAGGACCTGGTCGGACCCGGCGGGATCAAGGAAACCCTCGACGCCGCCGTCGAGCACGTCCTCGCCCACTGGGAAGGACAGAGCGCGGATCTGTTCAGGGAGCGGGCCCAGGTGATCGGCAAGAAGATCACCGACAGCTCCAAGTACGCCACGCACACCTCGGTCTCCCTCAAGGGCGCCGCCGCGACGCTCTCGCAGATCAAGCCCGAGGTCCTGGCGATGGAGAAGCCGGGCAAGGTCTCCAGCGCGCTCGACTACATCGGCAACATGGGCGACCGCGACGACTCGGGCGCGAACAACGCCCTCAAGAGCGGCGCCGGCTCCCAGGAGGCCCTCGACGGCAACTCGGGCAGCCTGTCGGAGGGACGCGAGGCGCAGCTGCGGATGGCTGTGAAGATGGAGGCGTTGGGGGCGGCTTATAACAGTCGGGCTGCGGAGATGGGCCAGTGGCAAAAGTCGAGGCAGGTCAGTCAAGACGAGGATTACCCAGGCGACCCGGGTGGCGTTGCACCGGCGCCCGTAGTTGTACCGACTGGGACCGAGACTCGAAGCCCCCAGAAGGTTGCTACGGGGACGGCTCGTACCGGCCAGGTTGATTCGATCAGCTCGTCCAAGCCTGTGGCTCCGCCCTCGGGTATCACGGGTGGTGAGCACAAGCCCACCGCGACAGTGCCTCAGGTCGGTACCGCAATCGACGGCATTTCCGGTGGCCGTACCGGAGGTCCCACAATTGGTGGCGTGGCGACGCCTGGTGGTGGATCGGCTGGTGCGGGTGTCGGTGGCGGCATCGGTGGTGGCGCTGGCTTCGTCGGGGGCGCTGTTGGCGGGGCGGCCGGAGCCGGTGCCGCTCGCGGCGGCCTGGTTGGTCGTGCCGGTGCTGGTGGCGTGGCAGGTCGTGCCGGTGCCGGTGCCGGTGCCGGTGCCGGTGCCGGTGGCGTGGCAGGTCGCGCTGGTGCCGGCGGCGTAGGTGGCGCAGGTGCTGCCAAGGGCGCAGCCGGGCGTGTCGGAGGCTCAGCTCGTGGTGGTGTAGTCGGTGGCACGCCCAAGTCTGGTACGGGTGCAGGCAGGGGAACCGCCGGTGGTTCGGGCCTGCACAGCAGCCGCGGTGCCGCAGGGAAGGGAGCCAGCGCTGTCCGCAAGGGCGGTATCGCAGGTGCCCCCGGTTCACGCACTGGTCGCCGCAAGGAAGATGAGCAGCACGAAGGCGAGCGTCCCGATTACCTGGTCGAGGACGAGGAGACTTGGACGCCGCAGACCAACGCGGCGCCCCGTGTCATTGAGTAGCCGTTCAGTGCTAACCGGCACGTGACAGGATGCGTGGGCGTGGCCTCCAGGTCACGCCCCACGTGTGTATCGGGAGAGGAATGACGGGATGGCCTTCACGCGAACAGCGCGTGCTCTGGGTGCTGTAGCTGTAACTGGTGCGTTGATCTTTGTAGCGGCTCCGTCTGCCTCTGCGGACCAGGCCAGACGCGACCAGTGGGCATTGGGTGCGCTTCAGGCCGAATCCGTTTGGAAAATCTCGAAGGGCAAAGGTGTAACGGTCGCGGTTATCGACACTGGGGTCAATGCTGAGCATCAGGACCTGCAAGGTAACGTGCTCGAAGGCAAAGACTTTGTTGATGGCGATAATGATGCTTCGCCGGATGGTGAAGACCATGGTACCGAGATGGCATCCATTATCGCTGGGCATGGCCACGGTGCAGGAGGGGTTGATGGCGTAATGGGGCTTGCGCCAGAGGCTAAAATCCTTCCGATTCGCGTGAACGTTGATGACGGATCTGGCTTTGCCGATGAGATCCGTTATGCGGTTGATCACGAAGCGACGATTATCAACATCTCCATGACGCTCGAGACCACGCAGTATGAGAATAGCGCGTCGCCTGCGGACCTTGCGGCGATCAATTACGCACTCAATAAAAACGTGTTGATTGTGGCGGGGGCAGGGAATGATGGAATTGGGCCTGACCTTCCGTTTCCCGCAAATGCTTCTGGTGTCGTGGCCGTCGGTGGCGTGGACAAGTCTGGTGAGTCCTGGACGAAGTCAAACTATGGCCCCGAGGTTATGTTGACAGCGCCTGCTACACGTATCGTGGCCGCTGGCTCGCCAGGGAACCGGCTGCGTATCGGGGACGGAACCTCGAACTCGACCGCATTGGTTTCTGCCGCAGCGGCGCTATTGCGGTCGAAGTACCCTGATCTGACGGCAGGTCAGATCGCGAATCGTCTCGTCAAAACGGCAGTTCTCCCCTCCTCGGCTAAGGGTATCTCCCTACCCGACGAAAAGTACGGATACGGAACCATTCGTCCGCTCGCCGCGCTTACGGATGACATCCCCGCAGGTTCTAAATACGGACCGCTCAAGGCCCCAGAAGCAGGGTCTGAAAGCCCGTCCGCTGCTGCAACTGCCGGGATTTCTGGTAACGAGAACTCTGCCGAAAAAGAAAAAGCAGACCAGAAGCAAATGGTCTTCTTCGTCGTCCTCGGTGTCGTCGCCCTCGTAGTGATCGGCCTCATCGTCCTTCTGATCGTGAAGATGTCTCGGCGGAACAAGAACAAGAATGGTGGGCCCGGCGGTCCGGCTGCTTACCCGCAGTACGGTCAGCAACCCCTCCCTCCGCAGCAGAATCCGTACCAGCAGCCTGTCTCGCCGCCGCAGAACCCCTACCAGCAGCAGTCGCCCCCGCCTCAAGGCCAGTGGCCGCCGCAGTAGGCGCGAGCACCACTGGTATGGGGGCGCGCTGACGGTCAACTGCGTCGCAACCACCGCCAGGTCAGCAGAGTTTGAAACAGCCCCCGGGAGTGGTGTGACCTTCGGTCGACGGCTGTAATCTGACCATCGATTCTTCGGCCTGGGGGCCGAGACTCAACATCACGGGGAAGACGACGGTGGCTGGCCATCACAAGGTTGGCCTTGAGGCGCTTACTCAGGTGAGTACGCAACTCGGTGAAGGCGGGGACGCCCAGTGTTCGGCCATGAAGCGGCTGAAGAACATCGGCCCACAGGGTTCAGGCTGCGCCGAGTTGGAAGAGGCATGCGAATGACCGGTGGTTACGGCCGGGAGTGGGAGCCTAGACCGCCCAAACCGGCGCTGCGTATCTGGACGCGTTACTTCCTGCAGTGGATCTGGGGCCCCCTGGTCTGGGTGCTGGCACGAATTCCGCTTCTGCTGCTGGCTGTTCTCGAGGTCGATGTACAGAGTTCGGGAACCGGACGAGCCAGGAAACCACGTTGGCGGCGTCGAATCTGGGTGGACCGGGAACGCCTGCGGCTCGACCGGATCCGTGACCCGCAGGAACAGGAGCGTGAGTTGCGACAGTTCCTCGCAGACCACCGCCTGAACTGTGTCCCACCGCGACCTGGGGCCCCGGTGCCGCTTCCCTGCTCCGGGGTAAAACATCGACTGGGTGTCGATGACTGCTACTACCGTCTCCTCGGCGCGAGGCGTGCTCTGGACATCGCCCACAATGAATTCGGTTGGGTGCCGACCGACGGTTTTGAGAAGAAGCTGCCCGATCGGCTGCAGTTGCGGTACCCGGGAGCGAGCTGAGCTGTGTCTGCGGCCGGCTAGGGCGAGACGGTACCGCTACCCCGAGTACGCGCCCCCTGGTGAAGGCGAACAACCTCGCTCCCCGCAAAGGCCGTTCGACCTCACAACTTGCCGAAGACCACTCCACGCCAGGTCCAACCCGCCTTGACGACGGTGTCGCGCAGGGGATTGACGAGGTCCGAGCTGTCGAAGTGGAAGGTCTTCGCTGCTTCGAGACTGCCTGCGTCGCCTCGGCGGACACCCCACTGCGTGGAGACGGTCCTGCCCGGTCCGCGTGTGTACTGCGACGACATCCTGAGCCTCGGAGGGTTCCCGACGCGGTTGACCTCCCACGCTTCCTCAAGGGCGCGTACCTCATGGTCCTCGTCGGCCAGGCGCATGCGGATACGGATGGCGCGCGACAGTTGGGACTGGACAAAGAAGGTCTGCCAGGTCGGCTCGGCCAGTCGCCATTCCGCGACCAGGTCGGCGTCCTCCGGAGCGCCGTCGCGGATGACGTACGGGAGGTCAGGCCGGGTGAGTCCGAACAGGGCTGCCTGCACTTCCCTGGGGGAGGCCGGCGTGACACCGTCGGCGGGGCGCTGCGTGCCGGTCAACTTGTCGAAGAGTCCCACGAGGTCAATCTACGGGCTCCGCGGCCACTGGTCGTAAGGACATCCGGAAGAGCCCATCATAGGGCGGAGATCCTCGATGGGTTGCGTGAAGTGCTGGTGGTCATTGTGTGGAAATACGGCTGTGCTTTCGCTGCTCGTTCGGGCGCTGGACTCCAACGCCGCTGGTGTACCACGGCGATGAGTCCCTCGTGAGTACGGCTAAGATGGGAGGCCGTACAAGCGTTGGGTGCGGTAATCCCTGAGAATTTCGGGTGGCAACTCGGTCCAAGGTAAGCAGAGTTGGATTTGTCGGGCGATCGTTGTTTAGATGATCACGCAAGTTCGCCCGCAATCGAATGCTCACGGGGGTCTTTATGAAGACGCACATTCTGTCTGCCCGGCATGCAGCCGTCGCGCTCACCTGTGCCGTTGCACTCGGGTCGCTCACGGCCTGCAATGGCGACAGTGATGCCGCGAAGTCCGCATCCGGATCCACGCCGTCCAAGGGTGCGGAAGCCAGTCCCGCCGCCAAGCCGAACGGGATCGACAAGCTCTCCGCGAAGGAGATCTACAACACGGGCATGAAGACTAATGCCGCAGCGGGATCCTTTCGCGAGAAGATGGAGCGCGACGGCAACAAGAGCGATCTGAGGCTCTCCGCCACGGAATGTGTGGGTACCGTCGAGATTTCGGAGAAGGGTTCCTTCGAGATCATCCGCAAGGGCAACGACATCTGGGCCAAGGCCGACTCGACGTTCGCCAAGGGAATGAACTCGGCGCTCGGCAAGACCGCTTTCTCCACCGGCAAGTGGACCCATGGGACACCGAGCAACGCGTTGATGGCGAAGCTCGCCAGCTGGTGCCACCAGGAGCAGTTCACTGCCCCCGACACGCTCGATGCCGGCAGCAAGGCGACCAAGGGCAAGGTGACCACAGTGGACGGTCAGGAGGCTGTGGCGGTTGCACTGGCGGAGAAGGGTGAGTCCGTCACGTGGTACGTGGCGACCACTGGCAAGTCGTACTTCATCAAGCAGGACAGCACCCGAGACGACATGCAGGACCTCACGGACTCCGAGTTCGGAAAGCCTGTAGGTGCGAAGGCGCCGGCCGGACCGGTCGTGGAGGCGCCGACCGTCTGATCTCCGGTGAGCGGCTGACGGCCCGGCGGCAGGTGCCCGCCGGGCCGTTCGCGTTCGCGTTCACGCTCCCGTCCCACAGTGCGGCCAACAGTGGGCCGCCGAAAGGAAGATCCGGTATCTTTCGGCCTGCTGATTGGCATGTCCTTGCCTAGGTCGCCGAGCGCGAGCTTCGGCCGGAGTGGGCACCTCACATCGTACGGATGGGACGAAATCCGTGGTCGAGTGAGCGATCCGGGCATGTCCACCACTTTCACAACGGGGATGGGACAAGGGATGAGTACTCCCTTCGATACGCCGCAGCACAGCGGATCCACTCGGACGCGGCTGAACTCTGTGCCCGCAGAGGGCGGTAGCGGAAGCGGCGGTGGCGGTACCAACGTCGACACCCAGCGCCTCGACGAGGCAGCCAACGCTCTCGTCGAGCTGCGCGGTGCCACCGAGAACGCCGACAACGGCGCCGACGACGACTGCCTGAGCGCCTCCCGGGGGCTGAACAAGCACAGTGCCGGGGGCATGGCCGAGGCGGGTTCCTGGGCCACCGCCGGTTCTCTGGTGACCATGGACGTCCGTTGGGGCTCCCAGGTCATCAACCTCAAGCGCCTGCTCCAGGACATCAGCGACAAGCTCCACACCACCTCCGGCCACTACACCAGCACCGAGCAGGAGGAGCAGGCCCGGCAGCGCTCGCTCGGCACGCCCTTCGGGTGAGCGGGGCCGCCCGGGCCGCTGTCGTAGTACCGCCCGGGTGAGCCCATCGAGTCGGACCGGAACCCCCTCACAAGGAGCAGCCTGCACATGGTGTCCATCCCCTACCTCGACAAGGCCGACCTCGGCCCGCTGGCCGACGCCGCCGCCTCCTGGAAGGCGCTGCCGGCCAAGTACGACGCGTTGCAGCGGGAGTTCGAGCAGCGGGTCATCAACCACCTCAAGGGCCACTGGGAGGGTGACGCCGCCGAGACCGCCTTCGTCACCATGGGCAAGGCCCGTACGGAGTACGAGAACGCCGCCACCGAGGCGGAGCGCATCGCCAAGCTGTTGTTGGACGCGCACGGTGAATTCGTCGCCTCCCAGAACCAGTTGCACGCCCTGCTCGACGAGGCCCGCAACGACCACTACAAGGTCTACGACGACGGCCGTGTCGAGGACGTCGACCCGCGCCAGGACAGCCCGACCGCCTCCGCCTCGCCGGGCCTCGCCGAGGAACGCAAGAAGAAGCTGGACTCGCTCGTCTCCCGGCTGACGCGCGTCCTGGAGGTGGCCACCGCCGCGGACGAGGCCGCCAGTTCGGCCCTGGAACGCGACGCCAACGGCGACAGCCAGTCCTTCAACACCAGCGTCTACACCACCCTCGACGCCGTCGAGGCCGACCAGGCCGCCGCCCTGATGAACAAGAAGGGCCGCCTCTCCGACGCCGAGATCACCAAGCTCAACCTGCTCCTCTCCGCCAACAAGAACGACCCCGAGTTCTCGAGGGACTTCGCGGTCAAGACTGGTGGCGAGAACATGCTGAGCAAGTACAACGAGCTCATGAGTCCGCCGGCCGGCACCACGCTCTCCAAAGCGCAGCTGGCCCAACTCAAGGAGCTCAAGGCGAACTTGGGCACCACCATCGGAACGGCGACCACGTCGGACGACGGGGGTAAGCCCGACAAGGACATCACCGACTTCCAGAACGACCTGCTCAAGGCGGCCCAGCGCGACTTCAACGCCAACCCCACCGAGTCGCCGTACGGCCTCAGCGGCTACCAGCTCACCAGCAGCCTGATGAGCGAGGGAAAGTGGGACAAGGACTTCCTCCAGGACTACGGTGACGCGCTGATCACCGCGGAGAAGAACGGCGCCAACGCGGGACAGAACCCGGACGCCTACTGGGGGTACCCGCGCACGCTGGGCACGACCAACATCGGGGCGCTCGACCCGATGACGGGCTTCATGGACGCGCTGGGGCACAACCCGGACGCCTCCACCGAGTTCCTCACCTCGGACGCCACCATCCACGGTGAGAAGGTCGATCACCTGGACTACCTGCTGAAGGACCGGCACTGGCCCGAAGGTCCCGGCTACACGGGTGACTCCGGCAACCCCAGTGGTTACAACAACCTCGGTCATGCCTTGGAATCCGCCACCTCAGGCCGCCCCTTCGACAGCGACGGAGCCCCGGTCAAGCACACGGCCGATCGCGCGGCTCTGATGAACGAACTCGTCGGCACCATCGGCGGCGATCCCGGTCTGATCAGTGGCTCTCCCAGGGACGAAATGCGGGACAGCCTGGGCAACATGACGGCCGAGTACATGGCGGACGTCCAGGCCGCGTTCGGGAACGAACAGGGCACGATCAAGCCCTTTGGCGAACCCGTCAATCCCCCCAAGGGGTTCGAGACTGGCACGCTCGTGCCCTTTCTTGCGAACGTCGGGCGCGACCCGGATGCCTACGTCGCGATCAGCGAGTCCTCGCAGGCCAACACCGCCATCTGGATGCAGGAGGTGGCGAAGCAGCATCCCGGCTACGACGAGATGACCCCCGCGATGGAGAACGTGGCTCATCCGGGCGGCGTCGTGGCCGGTATTCTCAGCGACGCCCGCGATCAGGCGATCTTCGAGGAGCACTCGGCGTCTGACAAGGACTTCAACGATGCCGTGGCGACAGGCGACAAGTGGGCCGGACGTGGTCTGGGCATGGCGGTCGGCGCGGCGACGGGAGCGGCCGCTCCGATCGTCGGGACTATCGCGGGTTGGGCCGTCGAGGACATCCAGGCGATGGTGGTGGACCAGGTCCAGCAGGACACCACCGACGAAGCCCAGAAAGAGGCGTACGCCAGGTACTCGGAAGGAAGGGCGGCCTTGCGGGACTCCACTGCGGATTCGCTCCGCGAAGCCATCAGGAACTCGGGGGTGGACATGCCCCCTCAGAAGCTCGACACACTGGCCGAGTCCGCGGCGCGGGCGGCGGACGACGGTCACACCACGGGGGCGACGTGGAACTCTTCCGGGAGCGGGCGGTGATGTCGACAGTGCTGAATACTCGTGAGCCGGGTGTCGCCCGCGGACCTCGGCAGGGTCTGAGGGCGATTGCTGTCACTATGGCGGTACTGGTCGCAGCCGGATGCAGCGGCCAGGGTGCCGACGAGGATGACCGCAGCACCTCGGTGTGTGACGGCAACCTCAATGGCCAGGTCTTCGCAACGCTTGTCGGTGACAGCGGCGTCGTCTCGGAGAAGACCAGCAAGTTCTCTCCCACGAAGTGGACGGCTGCCGGGAGATGTGAGCTCTATGGGAAAGAGGACTCTGTCCGGATCGACTATCTCTGGCACTCGGACGACCTTGACGACCTCGACAGGTACCGGTCGCCCAGCGCCTCCACTGTCAAGTCGTTCAAGGTCGACTCGGCCGTCGGGTACGTGGAGAAGAACCGTGCGTTCGTCGCCATCCCCTGCGCCTTCGAGGGGCGGGGCGTGAGCGAGCACGAACTGCTCGAAGTCGAGGTGGCGAACATGCCACCGACCCGGACGCTCGACAACGGGCAGCGAGACACGTTTGCCTCCGCCGCGACCATCGCGGCACGTTACCTGGGTGGCGAGGTCTTCAAGTGCTCCGCAGTCCAGTCCGGAGCGGATTCTGGTTCAGCGTCTCCGAGTCCCTCGGGCAGCTGAAGACCCAGACGGGAATTGCTTCCAGTGAAGTGGGACCAATCGGCACTGTTCCGGGGAGACATGAAGCGTCGGTTGATCAGTTCCGCGCTGACGCTGGCCGTCCTGGGGGCCGGGTACTACGGATTCCAACTCCAGTACCCGGCCGCCAAGACCGCGCGGGTGTGCAGTGGGATGCTTCCGGTCGACCCGGTGCTGAGCCTCGCGGGGAAGTCGAAACTCTCCCTGCTCGGCTTGGGATTCCACGTCTCCAGTAGGCAGTTCGACGTCTCCAGCGATGTGACGGAGCCACCCGGCCTGGCGACGACGTGCGATGTCGACGGCGTCGTCATATCGATCGAGACCGCGTCCGGTGCTCACAACGCATACGGGTTCTATTCCTTCCAGCGTGACCAGGACTCCTTTCCCGTACCTTTGGAAGCGGGTTGGCAAGGATTCATGGTCACCGACGAGGACGAGGCCACGGCGTCGGTACTTCTCAGCTGTAGGAACTGGACGCCGGAGGAGGGCAGCGGAATCCTTGTGGTGGGCGAGTCGCCCTACAGCAGCGAGCCCACAAAGGCCGTCCGGCTCGACCTCGCCCGTACGGTGACCGGGGCAGCCCAGCGTGCCGCAGAGAAAACCGGTTGTGTGACGGAACCGGGAGACTCGGGCAAGCTCACCCCTCCTGCTGCCGAAGCCACGACCGTGCGGGCGAGCGATGCCACGGGGATCTGCAAGGGGATGACGTCCGTGACGAAGGTGCGGGAAACCGCCGCTGGAACGTCACCGGCCGAAGAGTGTCTACTCGTCGGCGGTCTGCAACTTGCCGCCGCATACGGTCCCTTCAGCGATGCTTCCAAGGCTGTGGTCAACGGTAAGTACGGCGGTCACGACACTCCTTCGGGAACCGACGAATACACGGCCTGGACGTCAGCCACCTGCCAAGGCGCCCTGGGCATCGGTTACTACCGCGCTTCGCCGGTCGAGGGCAGCGACCGGAAGTTCACCTCGGACGCGCTCACGAAAGAGGAGCGCGCGGATCTGGAGCACTTCGCGGAGCAGTCGGCGGCCCGCCATGGGTGCGCCGCACCAGCGGAGCGGCCCTCTTGAGTGACGGACGTTGAATCACAGGCGCTGCGGGGGCTTACCACCGGTCGGGTTCGATGTGCTCGCTCACCTGGCCCCAGGGGCCGACGGCGTCATCGTGAAGTCGTGGTTCTCGCCCTCCCAGCGCAGGATCGCGGACGCCTGATGGTCGCCGTTGTAGGCGGTGACATCGAAACGGGGGCCGTCTGACACGGAGTTGACTCCGTCCCTCCATCGTGTGCTGGTACGTGACTCTTCGGTCGGCGTGCGGTTGCGGAAGTGCAAGTCCAAGGTCGTTGAGGGATGAGTGCACGGAGCGGCGCATGTCTGGTGACTTCTACTTAGATCCGCAGGAACTGGCGAAACTGGCGCGGGCGTTCGATACGCGGGCGTATGACCTGGCGAGTGCGGTCAGGGCATTTCAGGGTACGACGGGGGCTGAGCAGATCCACGACGGTTTCGGGTTTCTGACGGAGTCCGAAGAGGTCACGTCGGCCTACGTGGAGTTGGCCGCCGGGATGGTCGAATCGTTGGGGAATCTGGCTCGCAGCTTTGAGGAGCTGAACCAGGCTCTCAAGGACAACGCGAAGAATTCCGAAGCGGCGGACGAGGCTCTTGCCGGGCTGTTCAAGGGTGGGAAGCCGTGAGTGAGGAGAGCGTCGCCGAGAAGATCTACGAAGCCGGGATCGAGGTGGTCAATCCCGGCGGCCGTCCCGATGTGCTGCGTGCGGCGGCCAAGGGGTGGCGCACGATGAGGGAGGAGCTGGAGGAGGCGTACGGCGGACTCGACAGGAGGGTCCGGGGCGTTCTCGGTGAGCATTGGCGGGGGGAATCCGCCGAGGCGTTCCGAGAGTACTGGGAGAAGGTCGGGAGAGCGGTCGAGGAGACCGCCCCGCTTTTCGAGCAGGCGGCGAAGGGACTTGAGGAGGCTGCCGACAACATCGAGGAGATCAATGACGAGATTCATCAGATCTACCTCGAGATCGGTGTCTCGATCGCGGCGTCCGTCGCGCTGTCCTTTGTGACGGTCGGCTTCTCGGCGGCGGCGGGAGCTGCGAATGCCATGCGGCTGGCGGCGCAGGCGGCGAATGCCGCGTCGAAGCTGGGGCGGCTGCTCGGCGCTGCCGCACGTTTGTTCCGGTACGTCCGGGGGTTGGTGAGGGACATCGGGCCGTTGCGGCTGGCTGTCGAGTTGGGCGTGCAGTGGGGGGTGGGGACGGGCACGGGAATCGCGACCAACCTGGCCATGGGCAAGGATGCCGAGCTCGCCAACAACGCGGTCAATGGAGTGGTCGGAGCGGTGGGCGGGAAGTACGGGGCTGGTCTGTTGACACAGAGGCTAGGTGGAGGAGTGTGGGCGAGCGCCGCCGACGGTGCAGCGGTAGGGGCCGCCTCGTCGGTCGTCGGTGACGCCCTGAACAACCTGCACAGTCGGGATCGGTTCGATGCCTCTCAGATGGCCCTCGGAGCCGTGGCTGGGGGGCTGACCGGAGGCTCCGGGAGCGTTGCTGTCCACCGAGCCACGGATGGACGGACTCTCTCCGCGGCGCACCAACTCGTGGGGGATGTGGCCACCAATGCTCCCATCAGCTTCGGACTGGGCGCAGGAGGCAACATGTCCAAGGACGTCGACGGTCTCGTCAACGGCAATCCCAATGCTGAGCAAGGCAAGGACAGGCCCGGCGCGGTCGCTGACGCAAGAAGGGATGCGGAAGACGACGCCGGCGCCCTGCGGAGACGGCCCGACCCCAAGAGGTATGGAGCGTTCGGGTGAGCAGTGAATGGACCATGGACAAGGACGCGAACGATGCAGCCGACGTCATCGGTCTTCGTCCATTCCTCCGCTGCGGGACGTTCGTTGCCGCAGCCGCTCCACTCGCCCTCGGGGCGTTGACTGTCGCGTGGCTCTTTTTGGGAGCCACGCCGACGCGGGCAGTTGTCTCGTGGTGTTCGTTGGTGCTGTTGGCCGCATGTGTGGTGATCCTGGGCGTGGCGGTGATGCGTGGGGGCGGCCCGTCCCGCCGCGAGACCTACCTGTGGGGTGTGCGGATCGTTTCGACCACCCCTGGCTGCGGGCAAGGCACCGTGCCGTTGCGGCTGGGTGGCACGCGCCGGCTGTCGGCCCGCTTGGCCGGTGTGATGGTCGCGGTGCCCGCGATGTTTGCTCTTTGGGTGACGCTCGCCGTCGTGGATGCGCGCGGAACCGGCACGAGTGCCGTACTGGCCGAGGCCGGTGCGGTGATCGAGCAGCGTCCCATCGTGAAGATCGAGAACGAGGTTGCCGACAGTCGTCACAGCACTGCCGATGCCACAGCGGACTTCACCGTTCTGCTTCCTTCGCCGACCGGTGAGGGTGCGCCTGTGAGCTTCGAGGCGACCACGAACTTCCGTCGGGAAGTCGGCAGCAAGCTCTACGTGGCCTACGTCCCCCACCGCCCCGACCTGGGCGCCATCGGCGACGACCAGCGGGAAGACGTGGAACGTCAACTCGCCGGACGGGCCGTACAGTTCGGTGATTCATGGACGATCGGTGGGTTTTGGGCGCTGGCGACCCTCGGTCCGCTCGGCTACTGGTGGAAGAACGAGAGCATGCGTCGCCCCAGGCGCACCGTCGGCCCCGACTGGAAGGCGCTGCGCGTCTCCGTCACCGGAACCGGGGAGCACATCGACGCGCCGCCGCCCGGCAGTCCGGAGGCAGCCGACGAGAAGAAGCGTCGGGAGAACACCCGCAGACTGCGCTGTTTGGTGCTGGAGGGCCGTGGGCGGCAGGTTCCCTTCCACTCCCAGATGGCCGGCGAAGACGCCGGGGCCGCCCTGACCGGCGTACAAGGCTGGCTGCTCTGGCATCCCCAACAGCGCCGTGGCAAAGACGTGTTGGCCGAGCTCGTCGGTGACGACGGCTGGCAGTTGCCGGGTGCCGTCCCGGTCCAGGTGGCTGAGCAGGTCGAGGAGGCGGGTGTCATGGAACCCGCCCGACCGGACCCCGAGCGGCGGGTCCGGACCCTGGACCTCGGCGCCGGTTGGCTCGTGACCGCGTCCGCGCCGGTGGTCGTGGGGTTCGCGGTGGCCCTGGGGTGCCTCACCGCGCTGCTGCTCGTCCCGGACAGTGGCGCTTGGCGGGTGTGGACGGCGGTGGCGGGCGTCTTGGCGCCCCTTGCCGGTCTCACCGTGCAGGCCGTGGCGAGGATTGACAACGGTGATGGCGACGCGGCGGCGGGGTGAGAGACGTCGGTGAGCAGGCCTCTCCCCGGCCACCAGAGGAATGGCCCTGACACACCATGGCCGGATGAACGGCACCCCGGCCGCCGAGCGCTGAAGAGGAAATCCGAAGCGCACGCTGTCGGGGCCGTCCAGCAGCTCCTGGATGTCGTCGGGGCTCAGCAACTGCTCTCCCCACGCATCGCCCGCCGCGGTGGGCAGCGTGCCACCACCGAAGGCCTGGTAGGCGGCGAGTCCGCCGATGCCGAGAACGGCGTGCATCGCCAGGACGACCACGTGAATGACGGCCTACTTCAGCCCGCTCCCGCCCTGGCCACCGCCCCCGTCCACCGAGGACTTCGACCCGGCGGAGCCGGATAGGCGCCGTCTCACGACTCCCGAAGCGCGTCCGGCCGCAGCTGTACGGCGTACAGACCCTCGGGGTCACCGACAAGGAGCCGTCCCCCGGGTGTGAGCGAGAGGGCGGTGCATGGCCGCAGCAGGGGCAGGACGCGCACGGTCCCGGAGAGCACGTGCCACAGGTGCAGTTCACCGTCGCTCCAGGCCACGGCGAGCACCGGACCGGCCGGGGTGTCGGCCGCGCCGAGGGCGGTGACCCGATACCGGCGCTGCTGCACCGGGACGGGCATCGGCTCGGAGGACGCCTCCCACAGTCGCACCGAGCCGTCCGACGCGGCACTGAAGGTGAGGGTCAGCCCGTCGGCGGTGTCGACGCAGGTGGTGGCGGTGACCGGATGCTCGTGCACCTGGCAGGTGCGCGGGGTGTCCTGATACTCGTGCAGGGACCACACGTGGACCCTGCCGCCCTGGTCGCCGACGACGGCGTACGGCCCCTGCGGGCCACCGTTGCCCAGCGCGCTGACCTGGGACTCCTCGCCGGCGAGGGCGGCCGCGCCATGGTGCTCGGCGATGTGCCCGAGCACGAACGCCGCGGTCGGGTCGTCCTCGGGTACGAGCGGCAGCAGCGCGCCGGACCGGTCGAGCAGCAGCACCGAACGGGCGTCGCGCGGGGCGACGGAGTCCGGCCGTACGAAGGACGGCGGGAAACCGGCATCCCCACGCACCGCCTCACGGTCTGCCCCATGGTCTGCCCCACGGACCGCCCCAGCGACCGCCCCGGCCGGTGCACCGCTGTCCACCTCGTACGTCCGCGACCGCCCCGTGGCATCGGTCGCCAGCACCCGTCGCTCCTCACCCGGCACCAGGGCGAGCGCGCTCACCGCGAGGCCGGGCCGGGCCCACGCCGTGGTCCACCAGTGGCGCTCGGCGAGGGGCTGAAGGTACGCGGCCAGGGCCGGGTCCGTGTCCACGGCGGCGGTGTGCAGCAGTGCGGCCCGTTCGGCACTGTCGGTGTGATACGCCGTCAGTTCGGGTGCCGCACGCTTCCACACCTCGCGCAGCCGCCCGGGTACGGGGATGCGCTCGTCGGCGAGGAGGGCGGTGAGCGCGGCGGCCGAGCCGTGGACCAGGAAGCCGGGGTCGGTCAACAGGTCGCGCACGGCGGCCCCTTGGTCCCCGGCGCGCAGTGCCGCGTCGAGGATGTGGCGGCGGACCGGGTCGGGCGCACGGGACCAGTCCGGGCGGCCGCCGGAGGTGTGCGGGACCGCCGCGAGGAGCTCCGGGTACGGGGTTCCGGCGCCCTGGAGGTCCGAATACGGAGTCCCGCCGCCCAGGTCGATGACCTCCGCGCCGTCCGCCGGCAGCAACTCGCGGTCGCCCACCTCGACCGCCGCGCGCACATGGGGCAGGGACAGCAGCGGCTCCAGCACCTCGGCGACCAGGGTCTGCGGTGCCGCCGCCGGCAGATCCGCGGGGCCCGCCCCGGCCCGGTGCAGGTCGGGTACGAGGAGCAGCAACGGACGCTCGTCCAGGGCCACTTGGTCCAGCAGGCGGGCCGGGGACTGGGGGCCGTAACCGAGCTGGCGCCCCAGTTCCCAGGCGAAGGTCTCGGCGGTCAGCCCCTCGGAGGGGACCGTGGCATGGACCGTGATCCCCGGCCGCTCGACCGTCCCGGCCAGGAACCAGGCGAGCAGACGGCTCTTGCCGCTGCCGCCGGCGCCGCGCACCAGGCACAGCCGGGGCCGGGCCCCGCTGCCGTCGGCCGCCCAGGCGAGCAGTCGCTGCCCGAAGGGTCGGCCGGCCTCGTCGATCGGTGGCCAGGAGGCGATGTCCGCAGTGACGGCACCAACGGTCATGACGTGCTGAATCCCCTCTACCAGGAACCTCGCTTCGCTCTGCTGTGGCTACTGGGCGCCCTGGGCGGCTGCCTCGCGCAGCTGCCGGATGCCCTCCGCGCGGGACTCCGCCGTCTCCCCGTAGGGGAAGTTGTGCGTCAGCTGCGCCTCGGGGAAGACCTGTCCGAGCCACAGCGCGCAGTAATGGCCCGGCAGGAAGCAGGCCTCCAACTCGGTATGCACACGCAGCACTTGCTCCGGCTCGACGCCCGCGGCCCGCAGCCGGGCCCACAACCGCTCCTCCGGGTGGACGCCGATGTCGCCGGCCTGCGTGACGATCTGCTTCTCGCCCTGGTCGTTCACGATCTCGAAGGCGGTGAACCACTCCGCGCTCGCGGTGTCCCGGATGTCGTCCAGGACGAGGGGCCACCAGTGCTCCCGCCCCTCGAACGCCCGGGGATCGAGGGTCCGCAGCCGCTGCTCCAGCTCCGCGTACGCGGCGGACGCCTGCTGCGGCTCGTCGGTACCGAGGATCGCGGCGAGGGCCTGGTCGAGCGCGGCGAGCGACTGGGCGAACGCCTCCGGAGTGGCGTTCACGAACCTCGACTCCTCGGTCCAGTCGAGGAGTACGGCCCGTACGACCCCTTCGTGATCGGCGCAGATCTCGAACCCGCGGTCGGAGCCGAGCCGCGCCCACTGCCGGCACTCGTCCAGCACGACCGTACGGCGGACGGACTGCGCGAACTCCTCCAGCAGTAGGGGGTCGGACTCGGCCGTCGCGAAGTACGGTCCGACCGCCAGGGGGAGGGCGAGGTGCGCGAGCCGCCGGACGCTCTCGGGGGCGCCGGCCGGGTCGGTGACCGCACCGGTCCCGAACCGCCGAATATCGCTGTCGTTCATCGCCCTACCTCGCCTCGGGTTCGGCGACATATTCGAGGATGTCGTGCCACCGGGAATGACCCACTTCCAGCGCGGCCGGATCGATTTCCCTCATCTGTCCGGTGAGCCGTCGCGCCGCTCCCTCCGGATCGAGCGACTCCTGTTCCGACTCGAAGTCGTAATGGGGACGCTCTTTCTCCAGCAGGTACAGGAAATGGGCGAAGGAATTTATGTCCTTGTTCAGCGGATAGATCTCGGACTCGTCACCGGGGAGGCAGTACACGGTCCCGGTAACCCCGTCGAGAGCGATGTCGTCGTACGGGACCATACCGAGGAGGAGCCAGCCCTCGGCGCCCTCGGGCAGGTCGGTCCACCGCTCGCGCAGGTCGGCGTAGCAGTCGCCGAGCGCCCTCACCTGCTCCGGAGTCCCGTCCACCAGGTCGAACCAGGGATTGGGGCGGGCCGGAACACCGACGTCACGAAGGAAGCGCGCGGTCGGTTCGTGCTGGATGTCCGCCACCACCACGGCGGAATACGTGGTGAGCTCTTCCGGGCCGAACTCGGACTCCAGGGTTGCCCGGTCGATGGGGGGTGTCATCCAGTGACCTGCCTGCCTTGCGAATGAGAGGAGTGCCCGATGCTAGCACGCACGCTATTTGCCCCGGTTCACCTTGAGGCGATCCAGGTAATTCATCATTTCCGCGTTTCCCTGCGCTCGGGATTCCTTTGTGTTTCCGTAATCGATGCTGTGGGTGACATCGACGTGTGAAAGTCTTTCCCTCATCCACGCGCTGCAGTTCGGTGCGGACGAACAGGGGGCTCGTTCCGTGTACAGCTCGGTCATACGGCCGCCCGCCCCGTCCCGGAGGACCGGGAAGCCGATCATGCGCTCGGAGTGACGGAATCCCGAACTGCGCGCGACCAGGACGAAGTCGCCGTCGTCCTGCTTGTTGCTGTTGAGGCGCGCCGCGGCGTAGTTGTTGCTCTCGAACTTGTCCTGCCCGTTCACCTGCTTGTGATTGCCGTAGCTCTTGTCCGAGTGGCGGGCCAGCTGGACGGCCTGGGACAGCGGCGTGCTTCCGAGTTCCACCTGTGTCGAATTGCTGAGAGGACGCGGCCTCTCCTTGCCATGGAGTTTGAGGTTCGCCTCGCCCGGCAGCGGTCGTCCGGCATTGTCGCCGTCGAGACTCAGGCCGATGCGGTCCCGGTCCTCCTGGTTCAGCCTGTCGGTCCCGCCGTCCGTCCTCAGCCGCTTGAGCGTTCCGTCGTCCCCCATGAGGTACATGGGCGTCTTGCCGTCATTGCCCTTCTGGAGCTGCTTGAGGGACAGGGCGGTCTCGTCGTCGTTGTCCCGGTGACGCTTGGCCATCTGCTTCAGGCCGCCGGTCATGTTCTCGTCGAGGTGCGAGGCGGACCGCTTGACGCCCTTCTCGATGCCGTCGATGACCTGGTCCAGCATGGCGTTGGCCGCGTCGGCGATCGCGTCCTTGCCCTTGGTGCGGCCGTGCGTGGACTTGGCGCGCGACAGCTTGCCGCCCGCCCCGTCGCGGATCTTGCCGCCCGCGCCCTTGAGCTGCGTGCCGGCCCGGTCGTAGGACTCCAGGTCCATGCTGAACTGGCCGCCGCCACCGCCGCCGCCCGAACTGCCGGAGCCGCCTCCGCCGTCCGCGCCGGCCAGCTGCATCGACCCGCCGGAGCTACCGCCCGCGCTCGCCAGCTGCATGCCGCCCGACTTCGCGGCGTCGACGCCCTCGCCGAAGCCCTCCTGGCCCGACCTCGCGGTCTGACCGAGGTCGACACCGTGCTGGGTGCCGAGCGCGTTGCCGCCGATCTGGACCACCAGGTCTCCGGCCATGTTGCCGAGCGCCTGGTAGACCGGGCCCATCGCGACGTCCATCACCCGCGAGACGACCTCTTCGCAGACCTCTTCGAAGATGCGCTTGACCGCGACCCGGGTGACCTGGGTCCCCGCGATCCCGCCGAGCGTCGACAGGCCCAGGGTGAGGGGGGCCGCGGCGATCGCCGCCGCGATCTCGGCCGCCAGGATGCCCAGTTGCACGATGGCCGCCAGCTTGGCGCCCTCGATCAGTACGGCCACCCCGTCCAGCGCGGTGGCCGCCATCCGGCCCGCCTCGGCGAGGTTGGTCAGGTGCGTGCCCTTGACCTTGCTCCAGTGCATCTCGAGCGCCTGTACTGCCAGGCCCTCGTTGGTCCCGATCAGATCCATGATCGCCGCATGGGCGTCGGCGGCTCCGTCGTCGATGTCGTCGGCGAACTCCCGCATGGCCTGGGCCATGTCGCGGTAGTCGTCCTCGTCGACATTGGGCCAGCTGATGCCTATCAGGTCCAGGGCCGCATCCAGCTCGCTCGGCAGGACAACACCCACAGGGACCCCCGTTCGAAAGTTACTTCGAAGAACTTAACTTTGAACGAATCATGGAACAAGTTGACCCTGGGTCACATGACTTGATCTGGAGCCCAGTTGGCGCAGACCTTGCTGCCCGACGGGTGGTCTCCGGGGCGCGGAAATCCCGTCGCGCCCGCGCGGGCGAGCCGTTAGCCTCCGCGTGAGCGTGGAGAGCCGCGCGACCACAGGGGGAGCCGGGCATGGAGAACGACCGCATACGCACCGACCGTCTGGGTGTACTGCTGGATCAGTTCGACTGCGTCAGGGAGCGGGCGCAGGTACGGCTGGAGGGGCTCGGCGACGAGGAGTTCCTGTGGGAGCCGGTGCCCGGCTGCTGGTCGATCCGGCGCCGCGGCGAGGCGGTGACCCCGAGGGCGTACGGCCCCGGCGAGTGGCTGCTCGACCAGGGTGCCCCGGACATTCCGGCGGGGGAGTACGCCGAGGTCGCCCGGCAGGCCGCCGACGGCATGAGCGTCGCCAAGATCGCCGAGGACTGGAGCGTGAGCGTCGAACGGGTCGAGGAGGTCCTCGCCCACACCGGCCCGGTGGAACCGGACGTCACGCCGGTCACGACCATCGCGTGGCGACTCGGCCACCTGCACTCCTGTTTCGCGGGCGAGTGGGAGTGGACCTTCGGTGAACGCCGTACGGATCCCAAGCAGTTGGTCGACTTCACGCCCTCGGCCGCTCTTGCCCTCGACCGGTTCTGGTCACTGCTCGACCGCTGGCGCGAGGAGGTCGGCAAGGTGACGGAGGAACAGCTCGACACGGTCGGTTTCTCGCAGTACCCCTACGGCTCCGCCCCCGACGACCCGTACATCGCCGTGCTGTGGGGGTCCAACCTGGAACTCATCCACCACATGGCGGAGATCGCGTTGCTTCGGGATCTGTGGCAGTCCCGCTTCAACGTCCCCGAGTAGGCCGACCGGTTTGCCTCACGGCCGCGGTGACCTTCCCACTCGATGGGGCTTCGACCGGCCCTCCTGTACCGAGCCGCGCCGGCGGGCCGCGTACCGGACGTTCCCAACACCCCGGCGCCCCGCCCCGATCCAGACGTCCGGCCGGAGTCTGAAAGGCAGCGGGGACATCTCGTGGACGTTCTGTGGACGAGTCGTCCCCGGGCCGGTTGGCGCCGACCGCCCCGCGACATCGCCGACCGAGTTTTGAGAGTCTGTCGATCGTCATCGTCAACGGCATCGACAGTTGGACGGCCATGAATCACAGCAGCCAGGAATGGGCCTCGCAGGCTCAACCGCAGGGGCAGCCGCAGCACCCACCGCAGACCCCGAACCCGTACGGGCAGGCGCACACCCCGGCGGAGACCGTCATCGAGGTCCCCAACAAGAGGCTGCACAAGTACGCCCAGGTCAAGCCGGGGGAGCAGACCGTCACCATCCGGCAGGCCGGCCCCGGCACGAACGGCGAACCGCTCGCGTACGTCCACGTCCCCCAGGACGCCCCGAAGGGCGGACGCAGTGCCCGGCCGCCGTTCACCGTGAGCGGCCCCGACGGCGAGCCGCTCAGCTCGGTGCGCTCCGTCGGCACCGGCGTGTACGAGGTCTACGGCGGTGACGGCGCCCCGATCGGCAGGATCACCCGGCGCGGCGGACGGGCCCTGCCGTGGCCGCGGCGGGTGCACTGGAGTGTGCAACCCGCTCAGGGTGGCGAACCGCTGGTCGGCAAGGTCGGCACCCGCAAGGCGTGGGCGGTGTTCGTGCTGATCTCCCCGCTGTACTTCGTGTGTTGGGCGGTCATGGCCGCGCAGGGCGCGATCTGGCTGCTCCTCGGTGAGAAGGGCGAGGCGAAGAAGGAGGCCACCTGGGAGATGGAGCCCCCTACGTGGACCCGGTGGCGTCACTCGGGTGGGCCGGAAACCGTCATCGAGTACCAGACGGGCCGTAAGTACCGTCTCGCCTCACCCCGGCTGGACCACCGGCTGGCATACGCGCAGGCCGTCCTGCACGTGTGGGACCGCGCATAGCATGCGCATGCCACAAGTTGGCGACAGTGAACGCCGCCACGTAGGCCTGAAGTTGCTGCTCCGATAGTCTGACCGGCGATCACCGATCACGCTACGGGGAGGCACACGGCGATGGCGGACTTCCAGATCGATGTCGATCGTATGAAGACCCTGATCAACAGGTTGGACCAGGTGGACGACCGCATGCGCGGCGCCCAGGAGCGGCTGAACAAGGTCGGTCCCAAGGGTCTGGGCACGGACGGTCTCGACAACGCCTGCGACGGCTTCCAGGACGACTGGGGCGACGGCATCAAGCGGATCGCCGACGGCGCCAAGCAGCTCCACGAGGGCCTGCAGAAGACGCTCGAGTCGTACCAGACCACCGACCAGGATTTGCAGAAGGGCTTCAGTCAGAAGTAGGCCGTACCACCGCTCCGACAACTCGTACACGCACACGCATACGCACACAACGGGGAGAAGACGATGGGGATGTTCGACGATGCCGGCTGGCCCGGGCTGACGTTCAACCCGGCCAAGGGCGACCTGCACACGATCGAGTCGCTGGCGTACGACGTCAAGACGGTCGGCGACGAGCTCGACGAGATGCGCGAGATGCTCGTCGGCATCGGCAAGACGGACGGGATCTGGGACGGCGAGGCCGCCAAGAAGTTCCAGGACAAGGTCGGCGAACTGCCCAAGTACCTTCAGCAGGGCCACGAGTCGATGAACGCCTGCTCCAGGGCGCTCAAGGGCTGGCACGACGAGCTGGAGACCATGCAGCGCCAGGCCAAGAACCTGGAGGAGCGCGCGGTCGAGGCCCGCAAGCGGCTCGACCAGAAGAACGACGACGTCGAACGGGTCAACGTCAAGATCGAGGGCGCGCAGTTCCAGCAGCTCACCGAGCAGCAGGCCAAGGCCCTCTCGGAGGAGGCCGACTCCGCCACGCGCGCGGCCCAGGACGCCGCGACCGACCTCAAGCTCCTCATCCAGAACGCCGAGGCGCTGCGCAAGTACTGGGAAGAGCAGGCCGCGAAGGCCGAGAAGGCCATCCGCGAGGCCGCCAAGAACCGGCCACCGGACATCAGCATCTGGGACAAGATCACGGGTGGCCTGAAGGGTGCCTGGGACGGGTTCAAGAACTTCCTGATCGACAATGCGGACCTGTTCTCGACGATCTCCGCCGCGCTCGCCGCGGCCGCCATCGTCGTCAATGTCATCCCGGTCGGCGGTCAGGTCGCCTCGGCCATCCTCGGTGCGGGTTCGGTGGCGTTCGCCGGCGCGGCGATGGCGGGTCACTGGATGGGCGGCGCCCCGATGTGGAAGGTCGGTCTTGACGCGCTCGGTGTGATCCCCGGTGTCGGTGGCGCGGGCAAGGCGCTGTTCTCCGGAGGCAAGGCGCTCTTCACCGGAGCGCGGGAAGCCGGGGCGATCGCCTCCGGCGCCAGGACGATGATGAACCAGATCAAGAACCCCATGAGCACGAAGGTCATCAACTGGGGACTCGGCAAGTTCGGCAAGGCCGTCGACCCATCGCTCATCACCGGCGGCGTCAAGGGCTTCTCCACCGGCTTCGGCCTCGGCCACCTGCTCTTCGGCGGGGACGACGGCGGCAGCAGCCAGCCGGCGGTCTCGACCCAGCCGGCCCCGGCCACCGGTCAGCCCCGGCCCACCCCCGAGGTCACGACGATGCCGTGGCCCGCTTCGGGTGACAAGTTCCACCAGACCCTGGCGGCCTGAGCGTCATGACCGAACTCACCACCGCCGCCCCGGCCACGGAGGCGGAGAAGCCAGGGCTCCACGTGGGATGGGTGGTCCCACCGTTCTTCCACGAACTCCCCCTCGGGACGGACGACGTCGACGAGGCGGGCGAGCAGCTCTACGCGACGGTCCAGAAGGTCCTGCCGGGCGGCACGGACCAGGACCGGTTCCGTATGTTCGTCACCTACGCCGGCCTCCTCGACGACCTGCGGAACGCCGGAGCGGTGTACGCGGGCTTCTGCAACCTGGACTTCGACGGGCGCCCCAGCACGGCCACCGTCGCCGTCTACCGCATGCCGCTGCACGACATCACTGCCGAGGACGTGCTCTCGGAAGCCCTCAGCGGGCTCCAGCGCGCCTACCCCGACGACGATGTCCGGATCAGCACCCTGCCCTCCGGCAAGGGTGACGCCCGAGCCGTCGTACGGATCGGCCAGGCCCCCTTCACCCTGGCCGCCGAGGCCTCTCCCACCGGCGAGCCCCTGGAAGTGCCGCGCGGACAGATACAGGTCTACATCCCGCTGCCCAACAACGCGGACCTGCTGGCGTTCGAGCTCTCCACGCCCTGCATGGAGGACTGGGACTTCTACTCGGAACTCTTCGCGACGATCGTCCGGACCCTGGACTGGGCGACGGAGGAGCAGGCCGAGATGGAGGCCGCGCTCTCCCAGGCCCAGCCGGTCCCGGACGTGACACCCGAACCGGCCATGGTCCAGGAGCTCTACTCCTTCTCCAGCCGGGTCCTGGACGGCCTCGGCGTGCGCGGCAGGATGGACGAGGGCAACGCGGTGACCTCGGTGACCTGCGCCGACTGCTGGTCCAAGGGCCTGACAACGGTGTGCACGGCCCGCCATCGCTGGCAGATCGACGGCGTCCCGGACGAGCAACTCATCGTCGCAGTGGGCCGGTTGGACGCGGTCTTCCAGGATCAGGGCTGGCTCAAGCTGGCGGGGACACCGGGGGAGAGCGTGTCCCTGGCCGCGGACAGCGGCTCGGGCCACCGTGTCAACGTCACACTGATCCATGGTCGGCAGCGGCTCGTCGTCGAGGTCGTCGCCCCGTGCACCCGCACGGTGCGCGGGCCGGGCGACTCCGTGTTCGGATAGCGGAGGCGGTTCCAGCATGAACGAGAACCCCGACCACCTTCTGCCGATCGGCGCCCGCACGCTGTCGGCGGACCCCCGACTCGCCGCCGCCGTACGGGACTTCGGCAGCACGTACGGCTACGACTACTTCGACGACGAGACGGTCGGACGGACCCTCGCCGAACACGAGGCCTCCCTGCGCCGGGTCGCGCGCGGAGGGCTTGTCTGGGCCGGCTCCCTGGCGACCGCCGTCGGCATCGTCTGGCTGGTGTGGGTCGCCTCCCGCAAGCCGGACGACATGGTCGTCGCCGTGGCACCCCCGGCCGCCGTACTGGTCCTGGCGCTGGCCGCGTTCGTTGTGGTCAATCTCCAGGGCAGGCGCAAACTCCGCCACCCCTTCCTGGAGGGGTACCGGCATGTCCTGGCGGCGGGGCTGGCGCACGGCGCGCCCGTGACCTACGTGCCCGCGTGGCTGACGGGCCGCGGCGGCGGTCAACTCGACGTGGCCCCGCTGCCGTCGTACGCCGCGCCGGCCGGGGCGCCGGCCACCGGCGTACGAGCCACCCCGGTGGCCCCGCCGCCCAAGCCGGCCGAGGTCGAGGAGTACGAGCGGATCGCCGACCACGGAGGCTGGCACGACGAGGCGGGCTGGATCCTCGTCGTCGCCGGAGCCGTCGGCGTGGGTTACGCCGTGGTCAAGGACCTGCCCGCGGCGTACGCGGCCGTACTGCTCATCGGCCTCGGCATCTGGACGTGGGTGGCCGGCCACCGCCTCGGCAGACGCCAGAGGGAACTGTCCCGCCAGGCCCGCCTCTACCTCGACGATCTGACCAGTGCCCAGGCAGCCGGTGCGCCCGTGCACGAACTCTCCCCACCACTGCGCAAGCTCCTGGACACACGGCTCTGACAGGCAGCACGCATACGGCGGTGGCGGCACCCTCCCCGGGCGCCGCCACCGCCGTATGCGCAACCGCTCAGTCCCTCAACCGACCCGGGCTCCCGCCGCCTTGGCCCGCTCCCGCGCCTCGGCGCTGACACCGCGTCTGCGGGCCGACATCCGGTCGTCCACGGCCGTCCGCTGAGCGACCCCGAACAGCCGTCGCGGTCCTGGTACGGCGACCACGCCCAGGAAACGCGGGTCGCCCGCGAACCAGACCTCGCCGACCTCGCCCGACCTGACCTTCCGGACCCAGAAGGTGTAACCGCTGCCCAGGAAGCTGCCGTAGCCGAGGGAGACGGTCCTGTCCGGGAGTTCGGGGTCCGTGAAGGAGAAACGGGTGGTGCCGTTCTTCGCGATCGAGGCGGCCCCGGGCACCGACTGCCAGGGGTAGACCCGCAGGACCCGGCGCAGTGACCGGATGCCCAGGACTCTCGCCGTGTTCAGCATGGCCAGGTAGATCAGCACGAACAGGGCCGGGAAGAGGACCCAGAGAGTCCACACAGGCGTCAGGAGCACCGCGTACAGCCAGGCCACGAAGGACCCGAGCGAGAGCACGAAGCCACTGAGCCGGAACGCGGCCGTGCGGCGCCAGGCCCGCCGAGTCGCCTGGTCCTCGTAGGCCGTCTTCGTGAGGGGAACGTCCACTGCGTTTGACTCCATCGGGATCAGCCGAAGACCGCGCGCACGGACGCCTCGACCTCGGACTCGGGAATCCGGGCCTTGAACTCCTCGGGGAGCGGGTTGTCGAAGCTCACCATCTCCGTCATGGCGCGGTGGATGTCACGGAAGTTCTCGCGAGCGTCTACGGCCGTCGTCGTCTGCCGGGAGTCGGCCTGCGCGCGGTCGCCGCCGTCGGCTTCGGCGGGGTCCACGGGATCTCGCGACGGGCGAGCTGCAAGCGCGTTCCCTCACAGAACTGAAGAGGGGCGGACCCGGACACGGCCCGCCCCTCCACCGACCAGGCTCAGCTCTCCGGCAGGTATCCCGTCTGGACGAGCTGCCCGCTCGACCGGCGTGAGATGAACTGGCCACGGCCCTGAGGCATCGGGGCGGCCTTGATGTTGTTGAACACCGGGCCCTCCGACGGGTCGCCGGACAGCACGATGCCCTGCGCGCCGAGTTCCTTGATCCGGGTGAGGACCGGCTCGAAGGAGGAACGCGAGGCACCGGAGGTGGTGCGGGCCAGGATGATGCGCAGACCCAGGTCACGCGCGAACGGCAGATACTCCAGGAGCACCGACATCGGGTTGCCCATCGACGAGGCGACGAGGTCGTAGTCGTCGATGAAGATGAACGCGTCCGGCTCGTTGTACCAGGAGCGGTTGCGCAGCTGGTCCGGCGTCACGTCCGGGCCCGGCATCCGGCGGCTCATCGAGCCGGCCAGCGACTCCATGACCTCCTGGAGCTGCGGACCCGAGGCGCAGTACTTGTACATGTGGCTCTCGGGCATCTGGCCGAGCAGCGCGCGCCGGAAGTCCGAGACCACGAACAGCGCCTTGTTGGGCTGGTACCGCTCCGAGATCTGCTTGGCCATGAACCGCAGCAGCGAGGACTTGCCGGACTCGCTCTCGCCGTAGATGACGAACAGCGGGTCGGTCTCGAAGTCCACGAAGACCGGCGAGAGGGTGAGCTCGTCGACACCGACCGCGATACCGCGGCTGCCGAAGTCGCCGCCGCCGGGCAGCTCGGACGCGGGCAGCATCGTCGGCAGCATCCGCACCTTGGGGGCCGTAGGGCCCTGCCAGGCGCTGTTGACGCTCTGCACGAGGTTCGCCATGCCGTCGGCGAGGTCCTCCACCTGCGTCGACCCGTCGATCCGGGGCGTGGCGGCGAGGTAGTCCAGCTTGTCCGGGGACAGACCGCGGCCGGGCTTGCCCATCGGCACGTTCTCGGCCCGCTTGCGGTCGAACTCCGACTCCATCGCGTCACCGAGCCGCAGTTCGAGCCGGCTGAGGATCTGGTCGCGCAGCGCGGGCCGCATCTCGGTGTACCGGGTCGCGGTGATGATCAGGTGGATGCCGAAACCGAGACCACGGGTCGCGATGTCCGCGATGACCGGGTCGAGCATCTCGTAGTCGTTCTTGAACGTCGCCCAGCCGTCGATGATCAGGAAGACATCACCCCACTGCTGGTCGGGGTAGTGCCCCTGCGCCCGGCGGGAGCGGAAGGTGTTCATGGAGTCGATGCTCTTGGAGCGGAAGAACTCCTCACGGGCGCCCAGGATGCCGTGCACCTCCGCGACCGTACGACGCACCTTCTCCTGGTCCAGACGGGAGGCCGCGCCGCCCATGTGGGCCAGGTTCTCCAGCGCGAGCATGCCGCCGCCGCCGAAGTCGAGGGCGTAGAACTGCACTTCGGCCGGTGTGTGAGTGAGCGCGAACGACGTGATCACGGTGCGCACGAGCGTCGACTTGCCGGACTGCGGACCGCCCACGATCAGCGCGTGACCGGCGCTGCCCGACAGGTCCGCGTACATCACGTCACGGCGCTGCTCGAAGGGCTTGTCGACCAGGCCGACCGGCACGGTCAGCTTGCTCTGGAGGTGGTAGCCCTCGGCGTGCAGACCGCGCTCCGGGCTGATGTTGAGGGCCGGCAGCACCTGGTCGAGGCTGAACGGCTCGTCCAGCGGCGGCAGCCACACCTGATGGGCGGGCGGACCCTGACCGTCCAGGCGGCTGACGATGACGTCGAGGACGGTGTCGGCGAGCGCGTCGTCGATCTGGGTGCTGCGGGTCTCCGGCTCCGGCTCGGTGAGGATGCGCACCGGCACCGGCGCCGCGGTGAACAGCACGGGGGAGCGGTCGATCCGCCCGCCGCCCTGCGCCATCGGCCCGTTCGGCCGGTAGGTGCCCGACACGTACGCGGCCTTGAACTGCACCATCGTCTCGGTGTCGTACTTCAGGATGCCCGCGCCGGGAACGTTCGGCAGGTGGTAGGCGTCGGGCACACCGATCGCCGTACGGGACTCGGCCGCCGAGAAGGTGCGCAGACCGATGCGGTACGACAGGAAGGTGTCGAGGCCGCGCAGCTTGCCCTCCTCCAGGCGCTGCGAGGCGAGCAGCATGTGCACACCCAGCGAACGGCCGATCCGGCCGATCTGGATGAACATCTCGATGAAGTCCGGCTTGGCGGCCAGGAGTTCGCTGAACTCGTCGATGATCAGGACGAGCGAGGGCAGCGGGTCGAGGGCGGCGCCGGCGGCGCGCGCCTTCTCGTAGTCGGTGATGTTGGCGTAGTTGCCGGCCGTCCGCAGCAGCTCCTGGCGGCGGGTCAGCTCACCGGTGATGGAGTCGCGCATGCGGTCGACGAGGGTGAGTTCGTCGGCCAGGTTGGTGATGACGGCGGAGACGTGCGGCATGGAACCCATGCCGGTGAAGGTGGCACCACCCTTGAAGTCCGCGAGGACGAAGTTGAGCGTCTCGGAGGAGTGGGTCACCGCGAGGCCGAGGACCAGGGTGCGCAGCAGCTCCGACTTTCCGGAACCGGTGGCGCCGACGCACAGACCGTGCGGGCCCATGCCCTCCTGCGAGGCCTCCTTGAGGTCCAGCATGACCGGATCGCCGCTCTCGCCGAGACCGATCGGCACCCGCAGCCGCTCGTGCAGTGTGCGCGGCCGCCAGGTGCGCGAGACGTCCACGCTCGCCGCGTCACCGATCTGCATGAGGTCGGTGAAGTCCAGGTTCGCCAGCAGCGGTTCGTCCGCGTCGGCGGCACCCAGACGCAGCGGCGCGAGCTGCCGGCCCAGCGACTCGGCCTGCGCCTGCGACAGCACGTCGGGGACACCGGTGAAGACACCCGTGCCCGCCTCCAGCTCCATGGCCTCGGGCCACACCCGCACCGACAACGAGCCGCGCGCCTCGTCTAGTTCACCGGGCACCACCTCGAGGATGGTCACGCCCTGCAGGCCCTCCGCCGAGGCGAGCACCGAGTCCGCGGGCACCCCGCCGCCGTCGAGGACGACGACCACGTGCGGCTGGTCGAGGACCGGCGAACCGTCCCGGCTCCAGCGGGGGCGGCCCTCCAGCTGGTGGGCGATCATCTCCTCCAGCTCGCCGAGGTCGTAGCAGAGCAGACGGCGGCTGCCGGCACCGTCGGACTCCTTGTGCTGCATGTGCGGCAGCCACTTGGTCCACTCCCAGTCCACCGCCGCGCCCGGCGAGGCCACGACCGCGATCACCACGTCCTCGGGCGAGTGCAGCGAGGCCAACTGGCCGACCACGGACCGGGTCTGGCCGTAGACCGTCTCGGCGTCGCCGGAGATCGTCACGTGGTAGAAGGAGCGCAGCCCGATCGCCAGCGGGAGGTCGCCCAGCGTGCCGTAGCTCGCGATGAACTGCTGCATCGCGTGGGCGGTCAGCGGCTCCAGCTCGTCCACCGGCGCGGTGTCGGGGGCGACCAGCGGCGTCGCCAGCTGCTGCGGGCCGAGGCCGATGCGCACCTGCGCGAAGTCCGGGTCCGTGGAACGGCGTTCCCACAGCCGCGAGCCCTCGGCGACCAGCGCCCACAGCTGCTCGGGCGCCGGGTGCAGGTAGTACTGCGCGTCCCGCTGCTTGTGCACCGTGCGCCGCACCTCACGGCGCTTCTGCGCCAGGTACTTGAGGTAGTCGCGGCGGGCCTCGGCCATCTGACCGGACGGTCCCTTGCGCGCCCGCACTATCTGGGCGACCAGCATGGCGACCGTGGACGCCATCATCATCATGCCCATGATCTTCATGAAGCCCTGGGCACCGGGCATGAAGAAGAACGCCGCCGACGACCCCATGCCCAGCATGGGCAGCAGGTTCATCAGCAGGCTGTCGTCCTCGGTACGAGGGAGTTCGGGAGGGGACTCGAGCTTGACCTCCTCACTCGGCACCTCCGGCGGGTAAACCCGCGGCGGGCGCTTGACGATGACAACGCTCACCGATCCACCAGTCCTTCACGCAGTCGCAATGTCGAAACCGCCCCCGTCGTGACGGCCCCCGTAACGTTCGTCGACCCATGGGGCTCAGCCCACTCATGAGTCGGGCGTTGATCCTACTGTTCTGCGGGGCCGTTGAGCCGATAGGGGATGAGGAGATGACGCAAGGGGACGGTAGGGTGACGCTCCAAACCAAGCGCGGAGCGGGAATCGCCCTGGCAAACCGCGACGAATCACCGAGTACTGGACTAGGGGGAACCGTCAGGTGAGTACGGTTTCAGCAACCGGATTCTGCCGGGTCACGGTGGCGGCACCGAACAGCCGGATCGATGTGGCACTTCCCGAGGACGTGCCGCTCTCTGACGTCTACCCGGAGATCCTGCGGCTGTCGGGACAGACTCCCGAAGAGGCCGCTCCCACCGGGTACAACCTCGTACGCAGGGACGGCTCCGTCCTCGACGACGGCCGCTCGCTCGCCGAACAGCAGATACGCGATGGCGAATTGCTGCTTCTGCGGCCGTTCGCGGACTCGCTGCCGCCCGCCGTCTTCGACGATGTCGTCGACGCCGTGGCCGCGGCCGTCGAGGCCGACCGGCGCAGCTGGAACGACGGCATGATGCGCGTCATCGGCCTGACCGCCGGCGCGCTGCTGCTGACCATGATGGCGCTGGCGCTGTGGTTCTCGGAGCCGCTGCGCCACGACATGAACGGTCTGCCGGGCGTCATCGCCGGCGTCACCGGCATCGTCCTGGTCGCCCTCGCGGCCGTACGCGCACGGGTCTACGACGACCACCACGCGGCCGTGGCCCTCGGTATCGCTTCGCTGCCGCACCTGCTGGTGGGCGGCTCGGGGATCATGGGCCTCGACGCGGGGGAGGGTCCCGGACGGCTGCAGCTCCTCATCGCCTTCGCCGTGGTCCTCGTCGCCTCGGTGCTGCTGGTGCTGATGCTGCCCCAGAACGACGCGCCCTTCATCGCCGTCGCGTTCGCCTCCGGCATCGGCGTCCTCGCCACCTTCACCGCGATCGTCACCGAGGCCGAGCCGCGCGAGACCGCCGCCGTCACCGCCGTGGTCATGGTCGCCGTCATCGGCTTCCTGCCCGGCTGGTCCGCCCGCTTCTCCCGGCTGCCCATCGGCTTCCGCTCGCCCGACCAGATCGCCAAGCGCGGCCGCGCCGAGGACCAGCAGGAGCAGGAGCCGGTCGACTACCAGCTCATCACCGACCAGGCCCGCCGCGGTCACGAACTGCTGCTCGGCCTCGTCGGCGGCTGCGCGATCGGCGGCGTCGCCTCCGCCGGTGTGGTGCTCGGCTTCTCCACCAGCGGCTGGGCCCAGCTGCTGTCGCTGGCGGCCGGCCTGTCCCTGCTGATGCGGGCCCGGCTCTTCCTGTACACGTCCCAGGTCGTGACCCTGATGGTCTCGGGCGTCGTCACCGTCAGCCTGCTGGTGCTCGGCCTCGCCCTGAACCCGCCGACCGACGTCATCGAGGAGCTCGTCTACAACCACAACAGCGTTCCGCTGGACATCCGTACCGTCTGGCTCGCCGCCGCGGTCGCCCTGGGGGCCACGCTCCTGGTGGCCGTCGCCCTGATCGTGCCGCGCAAGGGCGTCACCCCGTTCTGGGGCCGGATGCTCGACCTGAGCGAGGGCGCGGTGCTCCTTTCCCTCGTCCCGCTCTGCCTCGCGGTCCTCGACCTGTACGCGGCGGCCCGCGGCATGACCAGCTGACGCTCCCGCACCCGTCACGGCGGCTGTCACCCACATGGGTGGCAGCCGCCGCGTCATGTGTACGACGTCGGCGTGGGCCAGGGCACTGCCGCCGGGCTGATACCCTGGCTGATGGCCGTTTGTGTACGCACCCCCGGAGCTCACCGCTCTGGAGGCCGCGCCCAGCGGACCCCGCCTCCCGAGTAACGGAAGCTCCCCTGAGAAGTGGACCAGGGGCACTCGGTGGCTACCCAAGAGACTACGAGGAGTACGCGTGTCGCTCGACGCCGCTACGAAGAAGCAGATCATCACCGAGTTCGGCCAGAAGGAGGGCGACACCGGCTCCCCCGAGGTCCAGGTCGCGATGCTCTCGCGCCGGATCTCGGACCTGACCGAGCACCTCAAGACCCACAAGCACGACCACCACTCCCGTCGTGGTCTGCTGATCCTGGTCGGTCAGCGCCGTCGTCTTCTCCAGTACCTGGCGAAGAAGGACATCCAGCGCTTCCGTGCGCTGGTCGACCGCCTCGGCATCCGCCGCGGTGCGGCGGGCGCCAAGTAGAACGCCGTGGGGGAGCGGTTCCCGAAACGATCGGGGGCCGCTCCCTTTGCCGTACGTGCGCACCGTACGTACGGAAACGTGCGCAGTGTCACACCCACTTTGTAGTGTGGTAGCACAACGCAGTACCACGAGGAGAAGTGCACCTCGCCGCCGCCGGTCCTCGGTAGTGGCCCCCGGGCCTTGCGAACCCGGGTGCTTCGATCGAAGACCGGCCCGCACCAGATGGAGCGCTTCTCCGCGCACGTCCCCCCGCCACACGGGCGGACCGGGACAAAAGACGAAAGTAACGGAGAAACCAATAGTGGAGAACGAGACCCACTACGCCGAGGCCGTCATCGACAACGGCACCTTCGGCACCCGCACCATCCGCTTCGAGACGGGCCGCCTGGCCAAGCAGGCCGCCGGCTCCGCCGTGGCGTACCTGGACGACGACACCATGGTGCTGTCGGCCACCACCGCCTCCAAGAACCCCAAGGACCAGCTCGACTTCTTCCCCCTGACGGTGGACGTCGAGGAGCGGATGTACGCCGCCGGCAAGATCCCCGGCAGCTTCTTCCGCCGTGAGGGCCGCCCCTCCGAGGACGCCATCCTCACCTGCCGGCTGATCGACCGCCCGCTGCGCCCCTCCTTCAAGAAGGGCCTGCGCAACGAGATCCAGGTCGTCGCCACGATCATGGCGCTCAACCCCGACCACCTGTACGACGTCGTGGCGATCAACGCCGCCTCCGCGTCCACCCAGCTGGCCGGCCTGCCCTTCTCCGGCCCGATCGGCGGCGTCCGCGTCGCGCTGATCAACGGCCAGTGGGTGGCCTTCCCGACGCACTCCGAGCTCGAGGACGCCGTCTTCGACATGGTCGTCGCGGGCCGCACCCTGGAGGACGGCGACGTCGCGATCATGATGGTCGAGGCCGAGGCCACCGAGAAGACCATCCAGCTGGTCAAGGGCGGCGCCGAGGCCCCGACCGAGGACGTCGTCGCCGCCGGTCTGGAAGCCGCGAAGCCCTTCATCAAGGTGCTGTGCAAGGCCCAGGCCGACCTCGCCTCGAAGGCCGCCAAGCCCACCGGCGAGTTCCCGATCTTCCTCGACTACCAGGACGACGTCCTGGAGGCGCTGGCCGCCGCCGTCAAGCCGGAGCTCGCCTCCGCGCTGACCATCGCGGGCAAGCAGGAGCGCGAGGCCGAGCTGGACCGCGTCAAGGGTCTGGCCGCCGAGAAGCTGCTCCCGGAGTTCGAGGGCCGCGAGAAGGAGATCTCCGCCGCGTACCGCTCGCTCACCAAGCAGCTGGTCCGCGAGCGTGTGATCAAGGAGAAGACGCGCATCGACGGGCGTGGGCTGACGGACATCCGTACGCTCGCCGCCGAGGTCGAGGCCATCCCGCGCGTGCACGGTTCCGCGCTGTTCGAGCGTGGCGAGACCCAGATCCTGGGCGTCACCACCCTCAACATGCTCCGCATGGAGCAGCAGCTGGACACCCTCTCCCCGGTGACCCGCAAGCGCTACATGCACAACTACAACTTCCCGCCGTACTCCGTCGGCGAGACCGGCCGTGTCGGCTCCCCGAAGCGGCGCGAGATCGGCCACGGAGCGCTCGCCGAGCGCGCCATCGTGCCGGTCCTGCCGACGCGCGAGGAGTTCCCCTACGCGATCCGTCAGGTGTCCGAGGCACTCGGCTCCAACGGCTCGACGTCCATGGGCTCGGTCTGCGCCTCCACCATGTCGCTGCTGAACGCCGGTGTGCCGCTGAAGGCCCCCGTCGCCGGTATCGCCATGGGCCTGATCTCCCAGGAGATCAACGGCGAGACGCACTACGTCGCCCTCACCGACATCCTCGGTGCGGAGGACGCCTTCGGCGACATGGACTTCAAGGTCGCCGGTACCAAGGAGTTCGTCACCGCCCTCCAGCTCGACACCAAGCTGGACGGCATTCCCGCCTCCGTCCTGGCCGCCGCTCTCAAGCAGGCCCGTGACGCCCGCCTCCACATCCTCGACGTGATGATGGAAGCGATCGACACGCCGGACGAGATGTCCCCGAACGCCCCGCGGATCATCACCGTCAAGATCCCCGTGGACAAGATCGGCGAGGTCATCGGCCCCAAGGGCAAGATGATCAACCAGATCCAGGAGGACACCGGCGCCGAGATCACGATCGAGGACGACGGCACCATCTACATCGGTGCCCAGGTCGGCTCGCAGGCCGAGGCCGCCCGCGCCACGATCAACCAGATCGCCAACCCGACCATGCCGGAGGTCGGCGAGCGCTACCTGGGCACGGTCGTGAAGACGACCACCTTCGGCGCGTTCGTCTCGCTGCTCCCCGGCAAGGACGGTCTGCTGCACATCTCGCAGATCCGCAAGCTGGCCGGCGGCAAGCGCGTCGAGAACGTCGAGGACGTGCTCGGCGTGGGCGCCAAGGTCCAGGTCGAGATCGCCGAGATCGACTCCCGCGGCAAGCTCTCCCTGATCCCCGTGATCGAGGGCGAGGAAGGCTCCTCCGACGAGAAGAAGGACGACGCCGACCAGTGACGTCCCGTAGCTCCAAGGCGACGGCCCGCACCTCTTCGGAGGCGCGGGCCGTCGCCCGTACCCAAACCCTGATCAAGGGCGAGAACGGCATCGGCACCGTCCGCAAGACCACCCTCCCCGGTGGACTGCGCATCGTCACCGAGACCCTCCCCTCGGTCCGCTCCGCGACCTTCGGCATCTGGGCGCACGTCGGCTCCCGCGACGAGACGCCGTCACTGAACGGCGCCACGCACTACCTGGAGCACCTCCTCTTCAAGGGCACCGCGAAGCGCAGCGCCCTGGACATCTCCTCCGCCATCGACGCGGTCGGCGGCGAGATGAACGCGTTCACGGCGAAGGAGTACACGTGCTACTACGCGCGCGTGCTCGACGCCGACCTGCCGCTCGCCATCGACGTGGTCTGTGACATGCTCACGGGCTCCCTGATCCTCGAAGAGGACGTCAACGTCGAGCGGGGCGCGATCCTCGAGGAGATCGCGATGACCGAGGACGACCCGGGCGACTGTGTGCACGACCTGTTCGCGCACACCATGTTCGGCGACAACCCCCTCGGCCGCCCGGTCCTCGGCACGGTCGACACCGTCAACGCCCTGACCGCCGACCGCATCCGCCGCTTCTACAAGAAGCACTACGACCCGACGCACCTCGTGGTCGCGGCCGCGGGCAACGTCGACCACGACAAGGTCGTACGACAGGTCCGCGCCGCCTTCGAGAAGTCCGGCGCCCTCAAGAGCCCCGACGCCACGCCCATCGCGCCCCGCGACGGCAGGCGCGCCCTGCGCACCGCGGGCCGCGTCGAGCTGATCGGCCGCAAGACCGAACAGGCCCACGTCGTCCTCGGCATGCCCGGCCTCGCCCGCACCGACGAGCGCCGCTGGGCCCTCGGCGTGCTGAACACCGCGCTCGGCGGCGGCATGTCGTCCCGCCTCTTCCAGGAGGTCAGGGAGAAGCGCGGACTGGCGTACAGCGTCTACTCGTACACCTCCGGCTTCGCCGACTGCGGCCTGTTCGGCGTGTACGCCGGCTGTCGGCCCTCGCAGGTCCACGACGTACTGAAGATCTGCCGCGACGAACTCGACCAGGTCGCCGAACACGGCCTCTCGGACGACGAGATCGGCCGCGCCATCGGCCAGTTGAGGGGCTCCACGGTCCTGGGCCTGGAGGACACCGGCGCGCTGATGAACCGCATCGGCAAGAGCGAGCTGTGCTGGGGCGAGCAGATGTCCGTCGACGACATGCTGACCCGCATCGCGTCGGTCACCCCGGACGACGTGCGCGCGGTCGCCCGCGAGATCCTGGGACGGCGCCCGTCGCTGTCGGTCATCGGCCCGCTGAAGGACAAGCAGGCGGCCCGACTGCACGAGGCCGTGGCCTGATCCCCGTTCGTTTCGGCTGTTTCGGTTAAGGAAGCAAGAAGATGAGCAAGCTGCGCGTGGCCGTCCTCGGAGCCAGGGGTCGCATCGGCGCCGAGGCGGTCAAGGCCGTCGAAGCCGCCGAGGACATGGAGCTGGTGGCCGCCCTCGGCCGGGGCGACAAGCTGGAGACCCTGGCCGAGTCCGGCGCCCAGGTCGCCGTCGAACTGACCACGCCGGCCTCGGTGATGGACAACCTCGAGTACTGCGTCGGCCACGGCATCCACGCCGTCGTCGGTACGACGGGCTGGACCGACGAGCGCCTCGCGCAGCTGAACGGCTGGCTCGCCAGGTCCCCGGAGACGGGCGTGCTCATCGCTCCCAACTTCTCCATCGGGGCCGTCCTCACCATGAAGTTCGCGCAGATCGCCGCGCCGTACTTCGAGTCCGTCGAGGTCGTCGAGCTGCACCACCCCAAGAAGGTCGACGCCCCGTCCGGCACCGCGACCCGCACGGCCCAGCTCATCGCCGAGGCCCGGCGCGCGGCGGGCACGGCCCCGGCACCGGACGCCACCGAGACGGCCCTGGAGGGGGCGCGCGGCGCGGACGTCGACGGGATCCCCGTCCACGCCGTGCGCCTGCGCGGTCTCCTCGCCCACCAGGAGGTCCTGCTCGGCGGCGAGGGCGAGACCCTGACGGTCCGCCACGACTCCCTCCACCACAGCAGCTTCATGCCGGGCATCCTGCTCGGCGCCCGCCGAGTGGTCACGACCCCGGGCCTGACCTTCGGCCTGGAGAACTTCCTGGACCTGGGCTGATGCGCGCCAAGCTGTCCTACGCCGTCACGGCCGCCGTCCTCGTCTTCTACTTCGTCCTGGTCGGCAGCCGCGGCGTCATGCTGATCCAGTCCGGGACTCTCGTCACGGTCACGTTCGGCGTAGCCGTGCTGATCCTGCCGGTGATCGGCCTGTGGTTCCTGTGGAAGAACACCCAGTTCGTCCGCCGGGCCAACGCGCTCGCCGCCGAGCTCGACGCCGAGGGCGGCCTGCCCGTCGACGAGCTCAAGCGCACACCCGGCGGCCGGATCGACCGAGACTCGGCCGACGAGGTCTTCGCCAAGCGCAGGGCCGAGACGGAGACGGCCCCCGACGACTGGCGCAGCTGGTTCCGACTCGCCGTGGCCTACCACGACGCCCGCGACACCCCACGGGCCCGCAAGGCCCTGCAGCGCGCGATAGCACTGCACGACGGCAGGCCCGTCCAGCAGCTCTGAGGTCCCGACACACGTCGAAGGGGGCCGGTCCTGATGCGGACCGGCCCCCTTCTTCGTGTCTACCCGTCCGGGTCAGCCCCGTGCGTGCTCCGCCGCCCAGGCCTCCACAGCGTCCGCGGCCCGGTCGAACGCCTGGCCGCGCGCGAGGAAGTCCGCGTTGTGCGTGGTCAGCAGCGGCGGCAGATCCTCCGGCCCCCGACCCTGCCGTACGAGGGTCAGGGCCTGCCCCTGCACCGTGCGCGGCAGTCCGAGCCAGCGCACCGGCTGCTGAGCCGTCCGCACGGCCACGACCTGCTCCCAGGACACCGTACGAGTGAACAGGAAGCCCACCCGTCGCACTCCGCGGGCACTCACCCACACGCCCATGCGCAGCAGCCGCAGCGCGCCCACGATGACGAGCACCGCGATGCCGAGCACCACCGCGGCCTCGGTCGGCGAGTCGGTCAGCGCGATGATCACCGCGGCGAACAACACGTACGAGGCGAGCAGAAGCAGAAGCGCCGCCACGCCCACCCGCCACGGACCGGGCCGGTAAGGGCGCCGCCAGCGGTCACGGTTGTCGAACGGCAGCGCGGCGTCGTCCGTCGCCTCGAATACGCGGTCGGCCGTCAGGAAGGGCAGGGGCACGGCGGGTCCTCACTCGATCCAAGCGGTGGGCTGTGCCCGGTGAGGTTATCCGCCGGTGTCCCCACGGGCCACCTGCGGGGGCCCGTCCGAGTCAGTGTCCCTGGGAGGCCTGGGACTGCTGTGTCTGCGCGGGGGCCTGATCCTGTGACAGCGCCGGCATCCCGAGAACCAGGGAGCCCACGAGCCCGGCGACGATGGTGAGTCCCATCAGCCAGCGCCCGGCCATCTCACCGGCGGACACCCGCTCACGGGGCGGAGGAGTGACATTGCTGCGGAACCTGTCGGCTTCGGCGAGAAAGGCGAACGGAACGGGTTCGCGCCGACGCAACAGCATGGGGGTACTTCTCCCTTCGGGGATCGAACGAATCGCTGCTGTCTGTACAGACGAGCGGTCGCCGCAAAAGGTGCCCGTTTTCACCGACTTAACTCGGTCACGCCAGTGAAAGTCCCGTTTGGGGCGCCGTAGAGTGGCGTCGCCATACGACGAGCTGGGAAGGACCCCCCGAACCGTGAGCCCCACCCCCGACGACGATTTCAAGATCGAGCTGCGCGACGACGTCACCGTCGAACTGGTCAAGCACAGCGCGGCCGACTCCGACGTGCTGTTCGCCGCCCGGGTGTCGACCGTCGGAGAGCAGTCCCTGGACGAGCTGAACAAGGACCCGGAGCGCTCCAAGGGGCTGATCAACTACCTCATGCGGGACCGGCACGGCAGCCCCTTCGAGCACAACTCCATGACCTTCTTCATCAGCGCCCCGATCCTCGTCTTCCGCGAGTTCATGCGGCACCGCGTGGGCTGGTCGTACAACGAGGAGTCCGGCCGCTACCGGGAGCTCCAGCCCGTCTTCTACGTCCCCGGCCCCGACCGCAAGCTCGTGCAGCAGGGCCGTCCCGGCAAGTACGTCTTCGTGGAGGGCACCCCCGAGCAGCACGCGTCCGTGGGAAGCGCCATGGAGGAGTCGTACCGCCAGGCGTACCGCGCCTACCAGGAGATGCTCGCGCAGGGCGTCGCCCGCGAGGTCGCCCGTTCGGTCCTGCCCGTCGGCCTGTTCTCCTCGATGTACGCCACCTGCAACGCTCGCTCGCTCATGCACTTCCTCGGTCTGCGCACCCAGCACGAACAGGCGAAGGTGCCGTCCTTCCCACAGCGGGAGATCGAGATGGTCGGCGAGAAGATGGAGGCGGAGTGGGCCAAGCTCATGCCGCTCACCTACGCCGCCTTCAATGCGAACGGGCGTGTGGCGCCGTAACGGGCTTCTGCGTACCCGCGGGGCACAGATGTACGGGCCCGTCGCGTGAAGTGTCCGTATTGCGGCATTTAGCGAAGTTCATCTAGCCTGATCAAACGGACCCGGCACTGCTTGAACCCCCGAGCAGGCAGTGCCGGGCTCCGCATTTGTCCTGACTTTCCCCGTCCCCCTAGGGCAGACCCCGCCTTGAGCAACGAGTAGCGTGTTCCCCATGGCTCCGACCTCCACTCCGCAGACCCCCTTCGGGCGGGTCCTCACCGCCATGGTCACGCCCTTCACGGCGGACGGCGCACTCGACCTCGACGGCGCACAGCGGCTCGCCACCCACCTGGTGGACGCAGGCAACGACGGCCTGATCATCAACGGCACCACCGGCGAGTCCCCCACCACCAGTGACGCGGAGAAATCGGACCTGGTACGAGCCGTACTGGAGGCGGTCGGCGACCGCGCCCACGTCGTCGCCGGCGTCGGCACCAATGACACCCACCACAGCATCGGGCTGGCCCGGGCCGCCGAAGAGGTGGGCGCACACGGCCTCCTGATCGTGACGCCGTACTACAACAAGCCCCCGCAGGAGGGCCTGTACCGGCACTTCAAGGCTGTCGCCGACGCCGCCGAGCTGCCCGTCATGCTCTACGACATCCCGGGCCGCAGCGGTGTCCCGATCAGCACCGAGACGCTGGTCCGGCTCGCCGAGCACCCGCGGATCGTCGCCAACAAGGACGCCAAGGGCGACCTGGGCCGCGCCAGCTGGGCCATCGCCCGCTCCGGCCTCGCCTGGTACTCCGGCGACGACATGCTGAACCTGCCGCTGCTCTCCGTGGGCGCGGTCGGCTTCGTCTCGGTCGTCGGCCACGTCGTCACCCCGGACCTGCGCGCCCTGGTCGAGGCGTTCACCTCGGGTGACGTACAGAAGGCCGCCGAGATCCACCAGAAGCTGCTTCCCGTCTACACGGGTATGTTCCGCACCCAGGGCGTGATGACGACCAAGGCGGCGCTCAGCCTCCAGGGGCTCCCCGCGGGGCCCCTGCGCGCCCCCATGGTCGAGCTCTCGCCCGAAGAGATCGAGCAGCTCAAGATCGATCTTGCCGCCGGCGGGGTACAGCTCTAGCACCAGACTTCGCGCGCCCGGCGCGCAACCAGACTCAACAACTGAATAGGCGGGCCACCGGTGCCCGCACCACAACGACAACTGCTACACGCACGAACGTCACGCGCGCCACGTGCCCCACCGGTACGTGGCGTGCGTGGTTGAGGAGAGTCTTTTGAGTCATCCGCATCCTGAACTGGCCCCGCCCCCGCCGCTTCCCGAGGGCGGCCTGCGGGTCACCCCGCTCGGCGGTCTCGGCGAGATCGGCCGAAACATGACGGTCTTCGAGTACGGCGGCCGTCTGCTGATCGTCGACTGCGGGGTGCTGTTCCCCGAAGAGGAACAGCCCGGCATCGACCTGATCCTGCCGGACTTCTCGTCCATCAGGGACCGCCTCGACGACATCGAGGGCATCGTCCTCACCCATGGTCACGAGGACCACATCGGAGCTGTCCCCTATCTCCTCCGGGAGAAGCCGGACATCCCCCTGATCGGCTCCAAGCTGACCTTGGCCTTCATCGAGGCCAAGCTCCAGGAGCACCGGATCCGCCCGTACACCCTTGAGGTGGCGGAGGGACACCGCGAGCGCATCGGGCCCTTCGACTGCGAGTTCGTCGCCGTCAACCACTCGATCCCGGACGCCCTCGCCGTCGCCATCCGCACCCCGGCGGGCATGGTCGTCCACACGGGCGACTTCAAGATGGACCAGCTCCCGCTGGACGGCCGTCTCACGGACCTGCACGCGTTCGCACGTCTGAGCGAGGAAGGCATCGACCTCCTTCTCTCCGACTCCACGAACGCCGAGGTTCCCGGATTCGTGGCGCCCGAGCGGGACATCTCCAACGTCCTGCGCACGGTCTTCGGAAACGCGCGCAAGCGGATCATCGTGGCCAGCTTCGCCAGCCACATCCACCGCATCCAGCAGATCCTGGACACGGCGCACGAATACGGCCGCCGGGTCGCCTTCGTGGGCCGCTCGATGGTCCGCAACATGGGTATCGCGCGGGACCTGGGCTACCTGAAGGTCCCGCCGGGCCTGGTGGTGGACGTCAAGACCCTGGACGACCTCCCCGACCACGAGGTGGTCCTGGTCTGCACAGGCTCCCAGGGCGAACCGATGGCGGCCCTGTCCCGCATGGCGAACCGCGACCACCAGATCCGGATCGTCCAGGGCGACACGGTCATCCTCGCGTCCTCGCTGATCCCGGGGAACGAGAACGCGGTCTACCGCGTCATCAACGGCCTGACCCGCTGGGGCGCCAACGTCGTCCACAAGGGGAACGCCAAGGTGCACGTCTCGGGCCATGCGTCCGCGGGCGAGCTCCTGTACTTCTACAACATCTGCCGTCCGAAGAACCTGATGCCGGTCCACGGCGAATGGCGCCACCTGCGCGCCAACGCCGAGCTCGGCGCCCTGACCGGCGTCCCGCACGACCGCATCGTCATCGCCGAGGACGGCGTGGTCGTCGACCTCGTCGAGGGCAAGGCGAAGATCGCGGGCAAGGTCCAGGCGGGTTACGTCTACGTCGACGGCCTCTCGGTCGGCGATGTCGGCGAGCCGGCTCTCAAGGACCGCAAGATCCTCGGCGACGAGGGCATCATCTCGGTCTTCCTGGTCGTCGACTCGTCCACCGGGAAGATCACGGGCGGCCCGCACATCCAGGCGCGCGGCTCCGGCATCGAGGACTCGGCCTTCGCCGACGTGATCCCGAGGGTCACCGAGGTGCTCGAGCGTTCGGCGCAGGACGGCGTGGTCGAACCCCACCAGCTGCAACAGCTGGTGCGGCGGACCCTGGGCAAGTGGGTCTCCGACACGTATCGCCGCAGGCCGATGATCCTGCCTGTGGTGGTGGAGGTCTGACGGACCGTCGGACACTCGTCCGAGTGAACCAGGAGCGGGGTGCCTCGATTTGCATCGAGGCACCCCGCTCCAGTACGTTTACGGCTCCGCCCGAGGGGGAACCCGGCAGCTTCGTGCTCCGGAGCGAGCCTCCAGGGGGCGGGAATTCCGACTCAGAACTTCTGATAAAGTCGGAACCGCCGGAAAGGGAAACGCGAGAGCGGGAACCTGGAAAGCACCGAGGAAATCGGAACCGGAAACGGTCTGATAGAGTCGGAAACGCAAGACCGAAG